>DASWUV010000015.1:0-100287 GCA_036401495.1 Pseudonocardia sp.
CGAAGCTGTTCGAGGCCGAAGCCGGGACCGTCACCGCGGGGATGGCGGTCGCCGCCGACGCGAAGGCCTCCGGCGGCCACTACGTGGTGGCGCGGTCTGCAGGAACCGTCACCTACGCCGTCTCGATCCCGACGGGAGGCACCTACATGGTCGACGGCTGGGTGAAGGCGCCCAACGCCTCGGCCGACTCGTTCACCGTCCGCCTCGACACCGGCACCACCGCGGTGTGGAACCTGACTGAACCCACCACCGCGTGGACCTACGACGCCACCAACAACCCGAGCTTCACTCTCACCGCGGGCACCCACAGGCTGACCGTGGGCTACCGCGAGGCCGGGGCGGCGGTGGACCGGCTGGTCCTGATCAAGCGGTGACTGTGTCGGCCGGTTCATGACGCGGCGCACGCCGCGCCACCCCTGGTCACGCCCCGCCGCCCTACCCCCGACCGGAGCGGTCCCTACCGGAAGTCGTCGGCGTGCTCGTCGGCCCACTGCGCGAACGAGGCCGGGGCGTGCCCGAGGATCTCCTGCGCCGTGGTGGTGGCGGGTGAGCCGCCCTCGGCCGCCGCGACGATGAACGCGAGGATGGCCTCGACGACCTCCGGCGACTCGAACTCGGCGAACCGGGCACGGGCCTGCTGCATCGACAGCGCCTCGACGCGGATCGTCGTGTCGATCGCCTGACCGATGAGCTCGACCTGCTGCCGCTGCGAGAGCAGTTCGCCACCGGTCAGCAGATCGGAGGCCTTGTCCCCGGCGGTCCCGGTGAGCGCGGCGACGGCGACGGCGGCGATGTCGCGTTCGTGGATGGGAGCCATGAGCGCCCCCGGGTGCACCAGGCTCACCACGCCGTCGGCGCGGATGGAGTCCGCCCAGTTCAGCGCGTTGTTCGCGAGCACCAGCGGGCGGATCGGGGTGACGTTCAGGCCGGACGCCGTGAGCGCCTCCTCGACCTCGCGGTGTTCGACCGTGATGGCGTTGTCGGCCGCATAAGGCAGGAGAACGCTGCCCGACGACATGAGCACCACGTGCTCGACGCCTGCCGCGCAAGCGGCGTCGGCGAAGTCGGCTGCGCTGCCGGGCTGCGCGTACAGGAAGACCTTCTGGACGCCGTGGACGGCCGCCTTGAGCGTGTCGGGCCGGGTCAGGTCGGCCTCGACGACCGACACCTGCTCGGGAAAGGCGGCCGTGGCCCGTCGGCGGACGGAGGCGCGTACGGGTTCGCCTGCGGTCAGCAGTTGGTCCAGGACGTGGCGGCCGACGGCGCCGCGGGCGCCGATCACCAGTGTGGTCATGGTGGACTCCAAGTGGGCTGGGTGCGGGGCAACCGGTGTCGCCCGTTGCCAGGGATCCTCGGCTCGCACGGCGAGAGCGTCCAAAAGAACCAGTGTTGTCAAGCGGAATCGACATTTGTGGCGTCGGACGGGCTGCTGTCCGACATACTCAGGTCCGCTCGCCTGCCGTCGTCGTCCGGAGGCGGCGGGCGCCGTAGTGCACCGCGGCCGCCTTGACGCTGCGCAGCACGGGCAGGGTCTCGACCGCGCCGACGCCGGGCAGGGCGGGCACGGCGGTGGTGAGGTACTCGTAGACGGAGGCGGCATCGCGGGTGGCGAGGTTGGCGACGATGTTCGCGGGTCCGGTGACGGCCGCCGCGAAGGCCACTTCGGGATGGCGAGCGAGCTGCCGCCCGGCCTCGTCGATGTGTGCCGCCGCGACGGTGAGCCACAACATCGTGTGCACCGGGAGTTCCAGTGCGCCGAAGTCGACGTCCACGTCGAAGTGCAGGACCCCGCCTGCGCGTAGGTCGTGCAGCCGTCTGCGGACCGTGCCTGCCGAGATCCCGGTCGCGCCCATGAGCTCGTCCACGGTGGCCCGCCCGTCGCCGTGCAGCACCTCCAGCAGGCGTCGGTCGATGTCGTCCACGTGCGGTGCCCTGGCGGGTCGCGGGAGGTGCTCGCGCAGGTGCGCCACCTGGGCTTCGGTCAGCGGGCCGTGCTTGGTGTAGGGCTCGCCCGCGCCGCCGTAGAAGATGTGCAGCACCTGGTAGGCGGCCACGTCCAGTACCTGACGGGTCCGCGGCAGGGCCTCCAGAAGCAGCGGGTCGACCCCGGCCCCGTAGACGGTGCCGAGGATCTCGGTGCCGCCCGAGCACAGGCTGATCCAGCTCGTGTCGGGCAGGCGAGCGAGTGCGTCGGCGACGTCGGCCGCAGCTTCGGGGGTGGCCCGCACCCGCAGGATCCACTGCACCTCGTCCGCACCCGCGTCGCTCAGCCCCAGTACCCGCAGTGCGCGGCTGCTGCGCAACCGGGCGTACCGGCGAGCGACGGTCTGGTCGGAGACCCCCAGCACCTCGCCGATGCGGCGAAACGGTGCCCGCCCGTCGACCTGGAGGGCGTGCAGCAGACGCCGGTCGAGATCGTCGAAGCGGTCGAGAGTCACCGCCGAGACGCTACTCGATGTCGGATAACGTCGATCCTCGTCCGGTTTCTGGTGGCTCCTCGAGCGCTTGACGATGCTCGGCTCCATGAAAACCTTCAGTCCCGGCAAGGTGCTGCTCAGCGTGAGCACGATCTATGCAACCGTCGGCCCGTACGTCTTCGACTGGAACGAGACCCACATCTACAACCCCGAATGGCCGCCGCACGCCAAGTTCCACAACGCCCAGACGATGAGTACCGGTGTCGCGCTGGGTGTGGCGGGTCTCTACGCGACCTGGACGCGTCGGGGTCGGTGGACGACGGGACGCCTACAGGCAAGCACCGCCGCGGCGTCCATCTACTGGATCACGCAGCTTTCGGCGATCCTGTACCCGGGCACGGCGTTGCTGGACCACGCCCGAGAGGGCGCGGCGGAAGGCCCACAGGCCGCGCCCCCCAGGCTCTGCGGCCCCCAACCCGTCGTGGCGGGCGTCGCGCTGGCGGTCAACGCACTGGCCTACGGCCTGGAGCGCCGACGTCTCGCCCGTCGAGCCGCCTGATCTTCAGGGGCGCGGGGTGTGCTGAGGGCTCGCAAGCGGCCATCCCCCTGCGGCGAGGCGGGCGCGGACGCGCGCGATGTCCGCGTCGGTGGGTTGGATCCCGGAAACGTCGGTGATGGCGGCCCGGATGGCCTCCGCGGTCGTCGGGTCGCCCTTGTCGGCGAGCTCGTCGGCGATGGCGGTCACGTCGTCGTTGGACAACTGGCTTCCCAGCAGGGCGACCAGGGGGAGGTAGTCCTGCTGGGGGAGGCCCTCGGGATAGCCCTTGCGCAACCACTCGACGATCGAGTTCAGGAACGGTGGCAGAGCCATCCGTCACGTCCTTTCGGGGTCGGAGGATCAGCTCTGGCGGACGATGAGGTAGATGCCTGCGGCGATCGCAACGACGACGATCGCGAAGCAGATGACGGCGACGGCCATCCGCGCAGGGCCCACCGCTCGCGGACCGATGGCGGACGCCCCGTCGGACGCGGGGCCCTCGGAGGTCGGTGCCGAAGTGCTGAGTACGCGCAGCCCTACGGCGAAAAGAGCGGGCAGACCGGCACCGAACACCAGGCCGAGACCGAGGATGAGGCCGACCGCGCTCAGGTTGATCCAGGAGTTCATCGAGTCACCTTGTCCGTTCGGTGGTTCACGCCGAGGTCGAGGAGGCGGTCTCGCGCTGGGGCGGCGCGACGCCTCCGGTCCATTCCTCGTTGACGTTGCCCGCGTGCACCGCCGTCTTGCGCGAGCGCAGGTAGATAAGCAGGGCGATGGCGATCAGCACGAGGAACATGACGATAACGCCCGCGGTGCCGCCGATGAAGTTGGCGATGAAGAAGGACACCGCGCCGACGATCGCGGCGGCGGGGAGGGTGAACAGCCACGCGGTGGCCATGCGGCCCGCGACACCCCAGCGCACCTCCGCGCCCTTCTTCCCGATCCCGGTGCCCAGGATCGAGCCGGTGGCGACGTGGGTGGTGGACAGCGAGTAGCCGAAGCTGCTCGACAGCAGGATGACCGCGGCCGAGGACGACTCGGCGGCCATGCCCTGCGGAGACTCGATCTCGACCAGGCCCTTGCCGAGGGTGCGGATGACCCGCCAGCCGCCGAGGTACGTGCCGAGGCTGATGGCCAGTGCGCAGGTCAGGACCACCCAGAACGGGGCCTTCGACCCTGCGGGCAGCGCGCCTGACGTAATCAGGGCGAGGGTGATGATGCCCATCGTCTTCTGGGCGTCGTTGGTGCCGTGCGCGAGCGACACCATCGAGGCCGACCCGATCTGCCCGATGCGGAACCCGCGGTCACGCACGCCTGCCGCCACACCCCGACTGATCCGGTAGATCAGGTAGGTGCCGACGGTGGCGACGATCCCCGCGATGATGGGGGAGAGCCCGGCCGGAATGATGACCTTCGAGACCAGGTTCTGCCACTGCACGCCGCCGAAGCCCGCTGCCGCGATGGTCGCCCCGACGACCCCGCCGATCAGTGCGTGCGAGGAGCTCGACGGGATGCCGAGGAACCAGGTCATCAGGTTCCAGACGATGCCGCCGATCAGACCGGCGAACACGACGGTCAGCGTCACCAGTTTCGTGTCGACCAGGCCGCTGGCGATCGTGGCCGCCACACTCAGTGACAGGAACGCGCCCACCAGGTTGAGGACCCCGGACAGCGCCACCGCGACCTTCGGGGGCAGCGCCCCGGTCGCGATGGAGGTCGCCATCGCGTTGCCCGTGTCATGGAAACCATTGGTGAAGTCGAAGGCCAGTGCCGTGATGACCACCAAGACCAGAACAATTGCCACGGCCACATCGTTCGTCCGCGTCAGTCGACATGTCGATGCGGAAAGCAAGCTTCCGTTCAGCCGACCGGCTCCGGACATCCGGAGTTCACCTTCCGTTTAGGCAAATCGGCACGAATGATCCTTCTGTTAGACAATGGCGGAAACGGATGAAGAGGACACTCGGGCTTCGAACGACGAACGGCAGACGTTCGCGGGACGAGAGGTCGAGGTCGTGAGTGTGCTGTTCCTCGTGCTCGACGGAATGCCGGTCCGCCACGTGGGGCGGCGTCACACCCCCACCCTGGCCGCGCTCGCCGCGGGCGGTGGCCACGCGCCGATGGGCGGCCGCGCCGTAGCACCGAGTTCCACCTATCCCAACCACGCCACGTTCGTCACCGGCCTCGGTCCCGGACAGCACGGGGTGCACGGCAACCACGTCGTCGACGCCGACGGCGGCGTCCGGGACGCCGACACCGTCGGTCCTTCGGGCACCACCCTGTTCGACGTGTGCCGCGCCGCCGGTCGCACGAGCGCGGCCGTGCTGGGCGACCACCATCTCGTCGGGGTGCTGCGGGCCGACCGCGCCGACCGGCACTGGCCCCCGCAGGGTCGGCTGCCCGCCGACGTCGCCCGCGACGCGCTCGGCTACGCCGCTGACGCCGAGGTCGCC
Source organism: Pseudonocardia sp. (assembly GCA_036401495.1). GTDB lineage: Bacteria > Actinomycetota > Actinomycetes > Mycobacteriales > Pseudonocardiaceae > Pseudonocardia. Next base: position 5,409 of record DASWUV010000015.1, read on the forward strand.
ACTCGGTTGCGACCGGTGCTCGAGCTTGCCCCTGACCTCGTGGTCGCCCACCTGAACCAACCCGACACCACCGAGCATCTGCACGGACCCGACAGCGAGGCGGCGTTCGCCCAGTACCGCGCCACCGACGCAGTGCTCGCCGAGATCCTCGACCCGGTCGCCCGGCGCTGGTCGGACTGGGCGGTGGTCGTGGTCAGCGACCACGATCAGGAGACCGTCACCGTCGCGGAGCCGGTCGACCTCGCCGCCGCCGCCCGGGCCGCGGGAGTGGACATGACCGTCGTCCCCGAAGGCGCGTCAGCGCTCATGCACGGTGCCGATCCCGACTCGCGCTGGCTCGACGCCGTCCCCGGCATCGAAGGTCACCAGCGCATCGGCGAGCGACTGCGGCTGGTGTGGACCGCCCCCGGGCGGTGGTTCGGCGCCGCGCCGCTGCCTCTGCGTGGCGTGCACGGTGCCCCCCGGCACGCGGCGCAAGTCGCGGTGTGCGGCGGCGGCCATCCCGCCGTCCCCGCGCTCGCCGCCCGCCTGCGCCGCTGCCGTCCCGCCGCGACGGACTGGTACGCCGTCGTGCAAGACCTGATCACCGCGTAGCGGCTCCTGGCGGGACGCTCACCGCCTGGTCGCGGCGCACGACGCAACGGACGAGCGCCACGAGCGCGGCGATCGCCACGCTCATGCACACCGCGGCCCAGCCGAAGCCGACGAAGATCCTTGTCGCGATCAGTGAGCCGAAGCTGCCGCCCACGAACACCGACGTCATGTAGACGCTGTTGAGCCTGCTGCGGGCCCCGGGGTCCAGCGCGAAGATGCGGGCCTGGTTCGCGACCTGGCTCGACTGGACGGCGACGTCGAGAACCAACATGCCTGCCGTCAGCCCGACAAGGCCCCCGACGCCGCCGACGAGACCGGTCAGCAGCAGCGCGGCGGCCGCGATCGCGCCGATGATGCCGACGAGGTTGACGACGTCGGGGCCGCGCCGGTCGATCCACCGGCCCGCAACGGGAACCAGGAACACGCTCGCCGCACCGACCAGGGCGATGAGCCCGACGACGCTCGTCCCCAACCCGTAGGCGGGTCCGGTGACCAGCAGCGCGAGACTTGTCCACGCGCCGGTGAAACCGCCGAACAACATCGCCTGATACAGACAGGACCTGCGCAGCTCGGTCAAGGTGGCGAACAGCCGGAGCGACGTGCGGAGCAGGTTGGGGTAGGACGCCGTGGAAGAGCTGGTGGTCGAGGGCAGCGCGATCGCCAGCACAACGGCCAGCAGCACGGCGACGACGCCCGCGACGATGTAGGGCGCGCGCCACCCGAGCCATTCACCCAGTGCCCCGCCGAACGCGCGGGCCAGCAGGATGCCTGCGAGCAGACCGCCCTGCAGCACGCCCACGACGCTCGCGGCGGTCTTCGGGTCGGTCAGATCGGCCGCCATGGGGATCAGGATCTGCGGGACCACCGTCGCGGCTCCCACCAGAACTCCCAGCACGCACAGCAGCGGAAGATCAGCGGCGCAGCCCGACACCAGCATCCCCACGGCAACGACCCCGAACAGCCCCGTGACCAGCGGTCGCCGTGATATGCGGTCGCCGAGGGGGACGAGGAAGAAGATCCCGATCGCGTAACCGACCTGGGCCATGGTGGCGACCAGCGCCGCCGAAGCGACGGGAACACGCAGGTCCGCCGCCAGCAGCGGCGTGATCGCCTGCGGGAAGTAGACGTTCGCGACGCCCACCCCGCAGGCCAGCGCCATCAGGACCAGCAGCCGACGGGGCGGGGCGGATCGCTCGACGTTGTCAGGCATCAGACGTCCTTGCCAATCGAGTGAACCGCTATAACCGGTTCCCGGTTGGTACCAGTCAAACCGGTTCTCAGGGTAGTGTCAACGCCGTGGGAGCGCGCTTTCGGCGGGGAGCAGGACGGATCTCGCTCGACTTCGTCCGCACCCTGAAGCACCGCGGCACCCCCTGGGCCGTCGAGGAGCTCATCGATCCCGCTGCCCTGAACGACTGGGTTGACCAGTGCGGGCCCTTCGACCAGCCTGTGATCGACGCCGACACCGCACACGCCGCCATGGCTCGGGCCCTGCGCGAGGCCGTCCACGAGATGATCTGCGTGGCGCGCACGCCTGCCGGACCTCGGGCGTGTTCGGACGGCGCTCGGCGCGTGATCAACGAGATGGCCGCACGGGCCGTGCCCGCACCGTCGATGGACGCGACGGCGCGGCTGCGCTGGAACGCCGACGAGCCCGTGCTCGCGACGCTGGCCATGGTGGCCAGGGACGCTCTGGACCTCGTGACGTCGCCGCTCATCGGTCGCGTCCGCGGGTGCGCCAACCCCGAGTGCGGCGCGCTGTTTCTGGACAGCTCCCGGCCGGGACAGCGCCGGTGGTGCTCGATGAGCACGTGCGGCAACCTCGCGAAGAAGAGCGCTCTGCGGCTCAGGTCCGCGCATTAGCGCCGGGCTGTCGGCGACCCGCCGTCCGACGTGCCCTTTGATGCCTATCGGGGGTTGGTGCGCATCCTCTGGCGAGCTGGGGGGTTGAACCTGGAGACGAGATCGGTTCCAGGTAGGAGCGGTAGCAGTGGGTGCACGACACAGTAGGTCGAACAGCGGTCGCAGGGGCGCTGTGCTGGCGGCGACGGGGGTGCTCGTCGCCGCCAGCGCGGTACTCGCGGGGCAGGCGTTCGCGAGCCTGCCCGGTGAGACACCCGCGGCACAGGCTGCTCGGGCGCAACCGCTGGTCGCGGGAACTCCCTGTTCGATCTCGGCGAAGTCGTGCGTCGATCTCGACTCGCAGCGGGCGTGGCTGATCCAGGACGGCAAGATCTTGCGCGGCCCGGTGAAGATCGCCTCGGGCGGCAACGGCAAGGAGACGCCCGTCGGCCACTCATTGCGCGTCTACCGCAAGGACAAGGACCACCTCAGCGAGGAGTCGCTGCTGCCGAACGGGAAGCCTGCTCCCATGCCGTGGTCGGTGTTCTTCGAGGACGGCGGGATCGCGTTCCACAGTGGCAGCCCGACCCGGTCCTCGGCGGGCTGCATCCACCTCGAGCCCGCTGACGCCGAGGCCTGGTTCAACTACCTGCAGATCGGCGACCAGGTGCAGGTCGTGAAGGCCGCGGAGGAGCTCGCCGCACGCAAGCAGGCCGCCACACCGACGACCAAGCCCGCGCCGACGACGACCGTGGCCCCCACGACGACGACCACCCCGGCGCCGGACAGCGACCCCGGCGGCGGGGAGTACGACGACCAGTAGGAGCGGTCACCGGTCGGGACGGACCCGGTAGACCACGATGCCGTGCGCAGGCACCGGAGCGGATATCGGTCCGTCCGTGGTCGTCGATGTCTTCGTCCACAGGTCGAACACGGTGTAGCCGTCCGACTCGGGTGCGCCCGCTTCCTCGGTCGACGTCGTGACGACGGCCGCGGTGTCCGTGCGGTTGAGCAACGCGACCGCCGCCCCACCGTCGGCGAGGGGGCGGGCCCACACCTCGGTCCGCCCGTCGGTGCGGACGCGGCGTGCCTGACGTCCGAGCGGGTCCTGATCGAGCGCGACGACGTCAGGGTCGGTGAGGACGGCGCGGACATCAGGTGGCATCGCGGTGACGTCGTTGCCTGCCATCAGGGGCGCGGCCAGCATGGCCCACATGGCCTGGTGGGCCCGGTTCTCGGTCGGCGTGAACGTGCCGCGGACCCCGACCTCGAGCATGTCGGGGTCGTTCCAGCGGCCGGGCCCCGCGTTCGGCCACAGCGTCGACTCGACGTCGAGGATGTCGGTGACGCCCATCGCGCAGTCGGTGACGCAGCCGGTGCGCCAGGCGTCGGTGATGTCCTCTGTGGTGCGCCACAGGTCCGCGACCTGGCCCCAGTCGTAGAGCGGACCGGTGTTGGCGTGCGCGCTGTTCGGGTTGACCGAGTACACGATCGGCCTGCCCGTGGCGCGCAGGGCGCGGTCCATCAGGGCGAAGCTGCGGGCCTGGTCGGTGATCGAGCCGTCGGGGGAGCACCAGTCGTACTTCAGGTAGTCCACGCCCCACGCCGCGAAGGTCCGCGCGTCCTGCTCCTCGTGGCCCCGCGCCCCCGTCGCGCCGGGGAGGGCCCCCCCGTACTCGGCGCAGGTCTGCTCGGCGGGCGACTGGTAGATGCCGAAGCGCAGGCCCAGCGCGTGCAGGTGCGCTCCAAGGGCGGCCATGCCGTGCGGGAAGCGCACTGGATCGGCGACGAGCGAGCCGTCGGCGGCCCGTGCCGGGGCCTGCCAGCAGTCGTCGACGACGACGTAGCGGTAGCCCGCGTCGCGCATCCCCGAGCTCACCAGCGCGTCCGCCGCCGCGAGGATCTTCGTCTCGTCGATGGCGCAGCCGAACGTGTTCCAGCTGTTCCACCCCATCGGGGGCCGGTCGACCTCGCTCACGCGCGGCCCGAGCTCGGGCGCCGCGGCCGTGTCGGCGGCGACCAACGACAGGAAGACGGCGACCACGAGAATCTGGGACGCCGCCCGGACAACCGTCAGCGGCGCACGGAACACGACCGAGACGGTACTTGTCTGCTCAGTTGATTCCGGCGGCTGCCGGACGGGTACCCTGCGCGATGCGACAAGAGCGGTCGGCCGACGAAGGGCCTTCGGTCCCGGGAACCGGCGGAACCCCGGCAAGCACGCACGACGGGCAGCAGGCGTTGCGCCTGCACGCGGGAATCGCCGTGATCGCGTTCGTGCTCTGCGCGTTCGTGGCGGTGGTGTTCTTCTGGCTGGAGGCGCCCGTGCCCGGTGTGATCTTCGCCGTGGTCGCCGTCGCCTGCCTGGGCGTGCTCGCCTGGGCTCGGCGCGGAATCCGGCGCGCGAAGACCACCGCCCCGCCGCCTTCCTGATCGCCGAAACCGGGGCGGACTCCGTGCGTAGGCACACGGAATCCGCCGGTCCCGGCGATCAACGGGTCAGGCGCGGAGGCTGCGCGCGACCGCGGGGATGACGATGGCCGCCGCGACCAGGTGGGTCAGCATCAGCAGGGCCCTGGTGGCCCATCCCGCGTCGGCGATCAGGTCCGGGACCAGCGACAGCGCGGTGAGGACCAGGGTGGTCCTGACGAACGCGCTGCGCGGATGCCGGACGGTGCGCGCCAGTATGGCCGCGAGGACCAGGCCGACCACGGAGAACATGGCCGTCAACGTGCCGAACCCGAGAACCGGGATCGGCTGGCCCGCGACGTCGAGGCTGATGCCCGCCGCGCTTCCCGCGGCGGCGATCGTCGTGGTGGCGCAGCTCGCGACGGCAACCGCGGCAAGGCCTGCCTTCGCGAGCGAACTCATCGTCGGGGCGCCCGTGGTCGAGGTGGCGGACGCAGCGGTTGCGGTGCGGATCGTGGTCATCGGTGTCTCCCATCGGCGCGGCCTGCGCTGTGTAGGCCTCTCACCAGGGCTACGAACGGGATGCCCGCCGATCGACATGTGGGCGCAAAAACCTGGAGAGATCGGAATCCGTCCGTGCTGCCCGCCGTTCCCGCGTCGTCAGCCTGCCGGGCCGGCTTCGTCGTGCGGCGTGCGTGCGGGCTCCTCGCGGACCACGTCCTGCGGGGACTTGTCGTCGCGCAGGCCCAGATAACGGGGATGGCGCAGCTTGCCGTCCCGGGTCCACTCGCTGAACCCGATCTGCGCGACCAGTTCGGGCCGCAACCAGTGCGCGCCCTTCTCCCGCACCCGCTCCGCGAAGGGGGAGCGCTGGGCGGGCAGCTCGCGGAACCGTGCGCTGAGGTTGTTCAGCGCGCGCTGGTCGAAGCCGGTGCCCACCTTGCCCGCGTAGCGCAGCCCGGCACCGTCGTAGTAGCCGACGAGGAGGGCGCCGAACCCGGTGCGGGAGCGCTGGGGGTCGGTCCAGCCGCCGACGACGAGTTCCTGCTCGTGGACGCACTTGAGCTTGAGCCAGTCCGGAGAGCGGCGTCCTGGCCGGTAAGGGGCGTCGACCCGCTTCGCGACCAGGCCCTCCCAGCCGCGACCGCACGCGTCGCGCAGATAGGCCTCGCCGTCGGTGTCGCGGTGGGTGCTCATCCGCAGCGGGTCACGAAAGTCGACCGCGGCGGACATCAGGCGTTTGCGGGTGCGCAGCGGCAGCCGGGTGAGGTCGTGGCCGTCGAGGACGAGCAGATCGAAGACGTAGAGGAACACCGGGATGCCACTGGCCCTTGCGACGTCGGGATCGTGCAGGCCGATGCGGCCCTGCAGGCGTTCGAAGCTGGTCTGTGGACCGTCGAACGCCACGATCTCACCGTCGAGCACCGTGTCGGGCGGAGTGTGGGCGGCGACGGCGTCGACGAGTTCGGGATAGGTCGCGTCCATCCGTTTCTCCGTCCGCGACCACAGCGACGCAGCGCCGCCGCTGTGGACCGCGATCGCGCGCACACCATCGAGTTTGCGTTCGAAGATCCAGGCCGGGTCGGTGAAGCGGTCTTGCGTCAGCGTCGCCAGCATGGGTGCGACGAACGCCGCCGCGCCCGGAACGACCCGGGCCCGTTCGGCGTCGGTGAGTCCTTGGAGAAGGTCGATCACGGTGCCTCGCTTCGTCCGCTGCGCCGCTGACCGGCGTGTCGACCTTGCTTACCGCTTCGTCAGCTCCTCTGCCAGGTTCTCGGTCGGCTCAGCGGCGGCGACGCAGCAGGAGCACGAGCAGCAGCAGGGCCGCGCCCGCGGCTGCCGCGACCAGCCCCGGCGAGCGGTTCGCCGCGTCGCGGACGGCGGGAGCGTGCTCCGCGACCAGCGCCTTCGCCCGCTCGCTGCCGTCGACGACCACCGCTTTCGCGCGCTCGCTGCTGTCGAGCACCACCGTCTTCGCCTGCTCGCCCGCCTCCTTGGCCTTCGCGACGGTCTCGTCGCGCCGCGCCCGCACGCGCGCGGGGACGTCGGCGCGGTTCGCCAGTTCCTCGACGGTGGCACCGAGCTCCTCCCGCAGCTCCTCGAGCTCGACGCGCTGCTCGTCCTCGGAACGCTCGGTCGTCATCGCCGCACCGCCTCCCGCACCGTCGTGACGTCGTCGCGCACGCTCTGCACCGTCTGCTCGGGCGCGGCAGGGGTGGCCCGCCGAATCTGGGACCGGCCCGCGAGCGCCAGCCCGCCTGCCACGATGAGCACGACGACACCGATCACCAGCGCCGCCAGCCAGACCGGCCACACCAGGGACAGCGCGGCGATGGCCGCGGTGATCAGCGCGCCGAGCCCGTACAGCGCGATGACGCCCGCTGCGCCCGCCAGCCCGGCGCCCGCGCCGACCCGCTTGCCTTTTGCCGTGAGCTCGGTGCGGGCCAGCTCCAGCTCGCCGCGCACCAGCGCGGACACCTGGTTCGCCAGCCGGGTGACGAGTTCACCGGTGGGTAGCCCCTCCACGCCCGTGGGGGGTTGGGTCTCAGAAGTCATGGCTTTGTCCTACCCCGTCCGGCACGGGGTCATGCTCAGAAGTCCACGTAAGAACCCATTGTGACGATGCGGTGCTCGGGCAGGCCGAAGATCTCGACGGGATCCGTCGCCGTGTTCGCCATGGCGAGGAAGAGTCGCTTGCGCCAGGTGCGCATGCCGGGCGCGTCGCCACACACGATCGTGACGCGGGAGACGAAGTAGGTGCCGTTCTCGATGTCGATCTCGGCTTCGAGGCCGAGTTCGACGGCTTGCCGCAACGCCTCGGGGATGTTGTGGCGGTCCTGGAAGCCACAGCGGAGCGAGACGTGCATGATCCCGTCGTCGCGGTAGCCGAGATCGTCGATGACGACCCGCTCGTCGCGGGGCACGTGGGCGACTTTGAGGGTCTCGACCGAGACGACGACGACGGCTTCGTGAACGACGTTGTTGTGCTCGACGTTCTCGCGCAGCGCCAGGGGCATGGTCCCTTTGCCCGAGGTCAGGCAAATGGCCGTCCCGGGTGCGCGGTAGACCGGCGGGTCCATGGTGCGGATGTTCTCGACGAAGTCCGTGAGGCGCCCGTCGGTCTCCGCGCGCTTCGCGGTGACCAGTGCGCTGCCGCGCTGCCAGGTGGTGAGCAGGGTGAACGTGACCAGGGCCAGTGCGAGGGGGAACCAGCCGCCGTGGACGACCTTGGGCAGGTTCGCGCCGAAGAAGGACAGGTCGACGACGAGGAACGCGGTCGCGCCCCCGATGACCAGCCACAGTGGCTTGTGCCAGAGGGTGCGGGCGACGACGAAGAACAGGATCGTGTCGATGGCGAGCGTGCCGGTGACGGCGATGCCGTAGGCGGCGGCGAGCCGGGTCGAGGTCTCGAAGCCCAGGACGAGCGCGACCACGGCGACGAAGAGCAGGGCGTTGACGGCGGGCACGTAGACCTGGCCTTCGGAGTCCGACGTGTGCCGTATCCGCAGTTTCGGCAGGAAGCCCAGTGCGACAGCCTGGCGGGTGACCGAGAAGGCACCGGAGATGACGGCCTGGGACGCGATGACGGTGGCGGCGGTCGCGAGCAGGACCACGGGCAGCCGCGCCCACGACGGCATCAGCAGGAAGAACGGGTTGGCGGCGGCCGTGGGGTCGGCGAGGACCAGCGCGGCCTGGCCGAGGTAGTTGAGGGTGAGCGCGGGGAACACGAAGAAGAACCAGGCGCGCCGGATCGCGGGCCAGCCGAAGTGGCCCATGTCCGCGTAGAGGGCTTCGGCGCCGGTCACCGCGAGCACGACCGCGCCGAGGGCGAGGAACGCGACGAGCCCGTCGTGGAGGAAGAACTCGACGCCGTAGACGGGGGACAGCGCCCGCAGGACTCCGGGGTTGTGGATCACCTGGAGAAGCCCTGATAGGGCGAGGAGGGTGAACCACAGGCCCATCACCGGGCCGAACAGCCTGCCCACGGCCTTGGTGCCGAACCGCTGGATCGCGAACAGCACAGCGAGGATGACGAGCGCGATGGGCACCACCCACGACGCCAGCCCCGGCGCCGTGACCTTGAGCCCCTCCACCGCCGACAGCACCGAAATCGCCGGCGTGATCATTCCGTCGCCATAGAACAGCGACGCTCCGAAGATGCCCAGCGCGACCAGCACCGCCCGCGTGGTCCGGCTTTTCGACAGCGCGCTCTGCACGAGTGCGATCAAGGCCATGATGCCGCCCTCGCCCTCGTTGTCGGCACGCATGATCACCGTGACGTACTTGATCGAGACGATGATGGTGATCGACCAGAAGACGAGCGAGATGATCCCGTAGACGTGGCTCTCGTCGACCTTGATGCCTTCGGTGAGGAACACCGTCTGCAGCGCGTACAGGGGGCTGGTCCCGATGTCCCCGAACACGACACCCAGAGCGCCGAGGGTCAGTGCCCCCAGTCCGACGGAGCCCGCCACGTGCCTCGGTTCCTGCTCTTGCGTGCGCCCGTTGGTCGAGGCAGGCACCTGTGTGGGTGTGTTGGCCACCATCGCGCAACTCCGCTCGCTGGTTCCGAAGAACTTCGCCTACAGGGCCAGTACCCGAAAGTCACCCTATAGAGTCCGTTCAGCCCGGTGGCCGGTAGACAGGGCCACGAACAGCGCTGAGTTCGCCCCTGAACGCTCTGCCGTGTTTGTCAGAGCTTCGCGGCCGGGTTGACCTGCGACGCCGAGATCCCGGAACCGGAGATGCCCCACTTGTCGAAGATCTTCGCGTAGTCGCCGCTCGCGATCAGCTTGTTCACCGCGTCGCTGAGCGGTTTGCTCAACGGCGAGCCCTTCGCCGTGACGAAACCGACCGGGGTGGTGCTGATCTCGCTGAGGAACTTCGTGTTCGGCACGTGCGTGGCGTCGTACTTCAGACTCAGCGTGGGCCCGAAGTAGACGTCGACCTTGCCGTTGGCCAGGCCGAGGAAGATCGGGCCGCTGTCGGCGAAGTACTGCACGGTGTAAGGCTTCTTGCCCGCCGCGGCGCACTTCGCCGCCGACGACTCGAGGATCTGTTGGAACGTCGAGCCGGGCGTGGTGGCGACGTTGAGACCGCAGAGGTCGGTCAGGTCCTTCACCGCATCGAGGGTGACGGTGTTCGAGGCGAGGAACGCCTGGCCGTCGTTGAGGTAGGTGGCGAAGTCGACGACCTGCTCGCGGGCCTTGGTCACCCCGAAGTTGTCCTCCCCGACGTCGACCTTGCCGTTTTGGACGCCCGGGATGACCGTGGCGAAGGTGCCGTTCTCGACCTGCCAGTTCACGCCGAGGACCTTCCCGACGGCGTCGCGCAGGTCGACGTCGAGACCGATGTCGGTGCCGTCCGACGTCTGCCCGACATGCGGTAGCCCCGACGTGCCCGGAGTGCGCGTCGTGCCGATCCGCAGCGTGCCGCTGCTCTGTACGGCGGCGGGGAGCTCGGCCCTCAACGCCGGGTCCGCGGCGATCGCCGACACCACGTCCCGGGTGGGGTAGGTGTCGGTCGACGGGGCACCCGCAGCAGTGGGGGAGCCGCAGGCGGCCAACAGCGCGCCTGCGGCGAGCGCGGCGACGGCCGCGCTGATTCTTCCCGGGATCCGGTGTCGGGGAGAGGTGTTCACGAGCGTCCTTTCGGGCCTTGTGGCGGAGGGGGTCAGAGGACCGCGCTGAGGAAGGCGCGGGCGCGGTCGTTGCGCGGCTCGGTGAGCACCGCGTCGGGCGGCCCGGACTCGAGGATCCGGCCGCCGTCGAGGAACACGACCTCGTCGGCCACCTCGCGGGCGAACCCGATCTCGTGGGTGACGACGACCATGGTCATGCCGCTGACGGCGAGGTCCTTCATGACGGCGAGGACGTCCCCGACCAGCTCGGGATCAAGAGCGCTGGTCGGCTCGTCGAACAGCATCAGCCGCGGTTGCATCGCGAGGGCGCGAGCGATGGCCACCCGCTGCTGTTGCCCGCCGGACATCTGACGGGGGTAGGAGCCCTCCCGTCCGCCGAGCCCGACCTGTTCGAGCAGCTCACGCGCGTGGGCAACGGCCTGCTTGCGGGGTGTGTCGGCCACGGCGATCGGGGCCTCGACGATGTTCTCCAGCACCGTCATGTGCGGGAACAGGTTGAACTGCTGGAACACCATCCCGATCCGGGCCCGCTGTCGGGTGATGGCCGAGGGCGGCAACTCGTGGAGCCGCCTGCGGTCGTAGCGGTAGCCGATGGTCTCCCCACCGACCTCGACGAACCCGCCGTCGAGCTTCTCCAGATGGTTGATGCAGCGCAGCAGCGTGCTCTTGCCCGAGCCGGACGGCCCGAGCAGCACGGTCACGCCGCCCTCGGCCACGTCGAGGTCGACGCCGTCGAGCACCAGGTGGCTGCCGAAGCTCTTGCGCAGTCCGCGGATGCGCAGCAGCGGCGCGGTAGCGGCGCTCATGACAGCCCCGTCGATCCGGCGCGGCCGAACAGCGGCAGGTTGGCCCGGGTGAGCTGCCAGAAACCCTGACCACCCCCGCCGCGCGCGGAGCCGCGTGCGTAGTGGCGCTCGACGAAGTACTGCCCGACCGACAGCAGCGTGGTCAGCACGATGTACCAGATCGTCGCCACCAGCAGCAGCGGGATGATCAGGAAGTTTTGGTTGTAGATCAGCTGTGCGGAGTACAGCAGGTCCTGCACAGCGATGACACTGACGATCGCGGTGGCCTTGAGCATCCCGATCAGCAGGTTGCCCGAGGCCGGGACGATCGCAGGCATCGCCTGCGGCAGCACGATCCTGCGGAAGATCCGGGCGCCGGACAGGCCGAGCGACTGCGCCGCCTCGGTCTGGCCCTTCTCCACAGCCAGCAGTCCACCGCGGACGATCTCCGCGGAGAACGCGCCGACGTCCAGCGTCAGCCCGACGAACGCGGCCAGCAGCCCGGTGAACAGGTGCGCCGTCGCCACGGTGACGAACGACGGCCCGAACGGGATGCCCAGCGACAGCTGCGGATACAGCGAGGCCAACTCGTACCAGAACAACAGCTGCACCAGCGGCGGCACCGACCGGATGAGCCAGACGTAGCCGAAGCTGATGCTGCGCAGCACCGGGTTGCCCGACAGCCGCATCACCGCGAGCAGGATGCCCAGCGCGTACCCGCACACCATGACCGCGGCGGTCAGCCACACCGTGAGCAGCAGGCCACGCAGGATCGAAGCCTCCGTGAAGTAGGCGGCGACCACGTTCCACTGGAAGCGGGGGTTGGTGAGCAGCGTGTGCACCGCCATGGCGACCACCACCAGTACGGCTGCGGCGGCCACCCACTGCCCGGGGTGTCGTCGCGGCACGACCTTGGCGGTGAGCAGGTCGGCGTCGGAGTCGTGGCCGGGCGGGGCGGGGCGTGCGACGTCCTCGGACGTCTTCGAGATGGACATCGGTCGTCTCCTCGGCGTGGGAGGCCCGTCCGCGGAGTCCGTGCACGGCTCCGTGCGACGGGGGTGCCTGCTAGGGCGGGCAGCGCCGCGACCTCGTCGTCGGGCAGGTGGGGTGGCAGGCCCGATGGGGCCTGCGGGGCGGGACCGCTGTCCTGGTCACGCGTTGCGGCGGTGGTCCGCCGTCGCGGTCAGGAAGGGTCGGCCGGACAGCCGGTGGTGCCCACGTGGCAGTGGTCGATGTGGCGGCGACGCGTCGCGAGGATCACGACGTGCACCTCCGTCCGCTGCTCACCTGCTCGGGTCCGGGACCGATAGTAGGTCGCTCCGGAGGCTTGCACAGCCCCCAGCGGCGGTGTTGCCGCTGCGTCCGCGGCGGACGACTATGAAGCCGTGACGAGGAGCCTGCTCGAGCCGTTCTGGCCGAGCCGCCGCGCGCACGCCTACGACCAGTTCTGTCGGTAGGCCACGCGCGTCGACCGACGACGCCATCTCGTGCGTGGCCGACGCGACCCTTCTTCCGATTCCGCCGAACACCTGGAGCTGTGGTGTCCGACGTTCCTCTGAGGCAGTTCTCCTCAACGCAATGTGGTGCCACCGTCTGGCTGACGGGGCTGCCGAGTGCGGGCAAGTCGACGATCGCGCACCGGTGCGAGCCTGCGCTGCGCGCGCTCGGGTTGCGGGTCGAGGTGCTCGACGGGGATGCGGTGCGCCCGCACCTCGCCGCGGCGCGCGGGTTCTCCCGTGAGGATCGCGCGATCAACATCCGGCGGATCGGGTGGGTGGCGCGGCTGTTGGCCCGCAACGGGGTGCTGGTGCTGGTCTCGGCGATCGCGCCCTACCGGGACGTGCGCGACGAGGTGCGGGCCAGTCATGTCGAAGGTGCCACCGCGTTCATCGAAGTGCACGTCAGCACGCCTGTCGAGGTGGCCAGCGACCGCGACGTGAAGGGCCTCTACGCCCGACAGCGGGCCGGTGAGATCACCGGCCTCACCGGTGTCGACGACCCGTACGAGGTCCCGCTGCTGCCCGACCTCGTGATCCCGACCCACGAGCAGGGGGTCGACGACTCCGTCGCGCTACTGCTCGCGCACCTGACCGAGCGCGGGTTGATCCCGCCCGTTCCCCGAGGAGAAACCTGATCATGACGACCGACCACGACGACAACCACCTGCTCCCGGTGCCGCGCTGGAACGACGCAGCGGTCGCTGTGGCCCCGCCCGGTGCCGGGGCGGGGTACTGGGCGGGTGCGCCGAGCGCGGTGCTGACCGACGGCGTGTTCCACGTCGCGTACCGGGTGCGCGCGCCGATCGGGCACGGCAGGGGGATGGCCAACGTCGTCGCCCGCTCCGCCGACGGTGTGCGCTTCGAGACGCTCGCCGAGATCACCAAGGACCGGTTCGGCGCCGAGTCGTTGGAGCGCCCTGCACTCGTCGCGACCCCGGACGGGCGCTGGCGCCTCTATGTGAGCAGTGCCACGCCGGGCACCAAGCACTGGTGGGTGGACGTGCTGGAGGCGGACACGCCCGAGGGCCTTGCCGATGCGCCGCGTCGCACCGTGCTGCCAGGTGACGAGCGGCACGCGGTGAAGGACCCGGTCGTCCTGCACCACAGGGGCGTCTGGCACCTCTGGGCGTCGGTGCACCCGCTCGACATCGTCGATCACGAGGACCGGATGACGACCCAGCACGCGACCAGCCCGGACGGGCTCCAGTGGACGTGGCGGGGCACGGCCCTCGCGCCCCGGCCCGGCCGCTGGGACGCGCGGGGGGTTCGGGTCAGCTCCGTCTTCCGGGTGGACGGTCGCTGGGCGGCCACCTACGACGGCAGGGCCACGGCGGCGGAGAACTGGGAAGAGCGCACCGGCCTGGCCTTCGGCGCGACGGAGCCGGGGGTGTTCACGGCGCAGGGCGCGTCGCCCGTGGCGCAGTCGCCGCATCCGGGTGCGGGACTGCGCTACCTCAGCGCGGTGACGTTGCCCGACGGCGGCTACCGGCTCTTCTACGAGGCGACGGGCGTCGACGGCGCCCACGAGCTGCGCACCGAGCTGCTGCGCCCACCGGTGCGGGTCTCCGACGGGCGCCCCGCACCGGTCGTGGCCTGCTGAGCATGGGTCTTCCGGACTTTCTGCTCGTGGGCGCGCCGAAGTGCGGAACCTCGGCACTGCACGCGGCACTGGCCCGGCACCCGGAACTGTTCCTGTCCGAGCCCAAGGAGCCCAAGTTCTTCCTGACCGACGGGCCGCCACCGAGTGCGGGCGGCGGCCCGGGCGACGTGGCCACGTGGGGTGAGCACGTGTGGCGGCGCGCCGACTACGAGGCGCTGTTCGCCGCCGCGCCGCCCGGTGTCCTTCGCGGCGAGTCCACCACCTTCTACCTTTACGACCGGGGCGCGCAGTGGCGCATCCGCGAGCTGCTGCCCGACGCCCGGCTGGTCGCGGTGTTGCGCGATCCCGTCGAGCGCGCCCACTCGAACTGGGCGCACCTGCGCGGCGCGGGGCTGGAGGCCGAGGCGGACTTCCTGACCGCGCTGGACCGCGAGGACGACCGGATCGCGGCGGGCTGGGCGCAGTTCTGGCACTACGCGGGGCTGGGCCGTTACGGGGGGCAGCTGGAGCACCTGTTCAGCCTGTTTGCGCGCGAGCAGGTCTTGTTGGTGCGCTACCGGGAGCTGCTCGAGGCCCCCGGCCCGACGGTCGATCGGGTATGCCGCTTCCTGGGCGTGCGCGTCGGGGCGGTGACCGACGTTCCGCGGCGCAATGTGCGGCCGGAGGTCACCGGCCGCACGGCAGGCCCCACGCCCGCCGAGCGCGCGGCCGCGCTGCCCGGGTTCGTCGACGAGGTCACGGTCGTGGAGAAGCTCACCGGCTGGGACCTCGACGAATGGCGGCGGTAAATGCCCCGATGGTCGCCGGATGAGGCGGAGTTCGTATGTCAGCGCACCGAATCCGCCTGATCCGGCGATCATGCGGCCGGGTCGGGCTCAGGCGTAGCTCGGGGTGAGGTGGTGTCGCCCGCCGCGCGCTGCGTGCCCGCCGCGCGTCGTGTGCTCGGCGAGCGCCAAGGGCCTGCGGTGCCGCCCGCCCGTCGGGCCTGCAGGCACGAGGCACGAGCGGCTGAGCCATGCGGGCTCGCGGGAGGTCGTCCGGCGCCGGGTCGCGTCGGCGGAGCCGAGCGGCGGGTTGTACAACGGGTGCGCGGCGGCCAGCGCGCTGAAGATCGGCGTATCGGAAATCGATTCCGCGCGGTAGGTGTTTGCGGCCAGCAGCGTGATGACGTCGGACATGAAAAGTCCCTCCGGCTTGTTTTCGGAAATGGGCGAACCGAGCGGAACGGCGTTGTCCACAGCGCTGAGAATCCTCGTTGCGGCCTTGCCGTCGCGGTTGAGGAGAAGACTAGGAGGGCCGAATGCGGCTTCTCCATCGACTGACAATTACACGGGGGTAGTTCGCCGACGGGTGGCAGGGCGTCGACGCTGCGCAGCGAACTGCAGCCGTGTAATTAACGCCGTGGGCTGAGGCAGGCCGTCGACGCCGGACGTACTGGCCCGCAGGCAGCGCACAGCGCCATAGTGGGGTGTGCCCAAGAAGATCATCATTGACTGCGACCCCGGCCATGACGACGCGATCGCCTTGCTGCTCGCCCACGGCAACCCGGACATCGAGCTGTTGGCGATCACGACGGTGATGGGCAACTCCACGTTGGCCAACGTCAGCCGCAACGCGCTGATCGTCGCGACGATCGGCGGCATCCGCGACGTCCCGATTGCGGCGGGGTGCGCGCGACCCCTCGTCGGTGAGCTGCGGACGGCCCACGCGATCCACGGCAGCACCGGGCTCGACGGACCGGTCCTGCCCGATCCGGTCAGGACGCTGGACGCGCGGCACGCGGTGGACGTGATCATCGAGACGGTGTTGCGGGAGGCCCCTGGCACGGTGACGCTCGTGCCGACGGCCGCGCTGACGAACGTCGCGCTCGCGTTGCGCAAGGAGCCGCGGATCGCCGAACGGGTCGCCGAAGTCGTGCTGATGGGCGGCGCGGTGACGGGCGGCAACTGGAGCGCCGCCGCCGAGTTCAACATCGCCACCGACCCCGAAGCCGCGCACATCGTGTTCGGCGGGGACTGGCCCGTGACCATGGTCGGGCTCGACCTCACCCACCAGGCCGTGGCGACTCCCGACGTCGTGGCCCGCATCGCCGCGATCGGCACCGCTCCGGCGCGGTTCGTGACCGAGGTGCTGGAGTTCTTCGGCACGACCTACCGCGCTGAGCAGGGCTTCCCGCATCCGCCGGTGCACGATCCGTGCGCGGTCGCGCGGGTGATCGACCCCGCCGTGCTGACGACCCGCAGGACGCCGGTCACCGTCGAGCTGTCCGGTGCCCACACCCGCGGCATGACCGTGGCCGACCTCCGCGGGCCGGTGCCGCCGCAGTGCCGCACCCAGGTGGCGGTGGACCTCGACCATGCGCGTTTCTGGCAGCTCGTCGTCGACGCCCTTGAGCGGATCGGGGAGCCGTGACCCCTGTGCCGTTCATCCAGCGCCGTTCATCCGACCGCAACACGGCGCACCTATCGTCGCGTTCTGCCGCCAGAGAAGGCAGAAGCAGCGGAGGCAACGCAGATGACGCGTCGTGGACGGCACTCGTCCTCGCCGATGGTCGTCCGGCTCGCGCCGCTGAGCGGCACTCCCAACCAGCAGGCGGTCCTCGCCGAGCTGCGCCGCGTCATCCTCGCGGGAGACGTGCCGCCCGGCACCGTCGTTCCCCTCGACGAGGTGGCCGCGGTACTGGGCATGAGCGTCATCCCGGTGCGGGAGTCGCTGAAAATCCTGATCGGCGAGGGCCTGGTCGAGCAGCACGTGCGCGGGGCGTACACCGTAGCCCGGTTGGCCCGCTCCGAGCTGCTGGAGCTGTACTCCGCCCGCGGCGTGCTGGAGAACACCGTGCTGGCTGTCGCGGTGGCGACCGCGGGCCCCGCCGATCACGCCCACGCCCGCGCGTCGCATGACCTGCTCGATCGGGCGGTGCGCGCGGGCGACCTGCGCGCCTACCACCGGGAGAGCCGCGGGTTCCACTTCGCGCTGCTCGCGCCCGCCCGGATGCGCCGGTTCGTGGGCATGGTGGAGTCGGCGTGGAACCTGACCGAGTCCTACCGGCCGATGGCGCACCTCACCGACGGCGAACGGCAACGGCTGCACGCCGACCACCGGGAGATGCTGACCGCGTTCGTCGCGGGGGACGCGCCCGCCCTGCTGGCGTGCGCGGGCGCGCACCACCGACGCCTGCTCGACGCCATCGCGACCCTTCCCCCCGGCGCCGAGATGTTCGCCGAGGAGCCGTCGCCGGAACCGCCCGCCATCGAGCACCCCGGACGGAGCACACCGTGCACATCGTCGTGATCAATCCCAACACCACGGCCTCGATGACCCGCCTGATCGGCGAGTCGGCCGAGGCCGTCGCCGCGCCGGGTACGACGGTCAGCGCGGTCAACCCCGACATGGGGCCCGCGTCGATCGAGAGCCACTACGACGAGGCGCTGAGCGTCCCCGGTGTGCTCGCCGAGATCGCCAGAGCGCAGGCCGGGGACAGCCCACCTGACGGGTTCGTCCTCGCCTGTTTCGGCGACCCCGGGCTGGACGCCGCCCGTGAGCTGGCCGCAGGGCCGGTCGTCGGCATCGCGGAGGCGGCGATGCACGCGGCGAGCTTCCTCGGCCGCCACTTCACCGTGGTCACCACACTGGCGCGCACCGAGGGGCGCGCGTGGGACCTCGCCGAGCGCTACGGCATGAGCCGCTTCTGCCGTGCCGTGCGGTCGTGCGAGATTCCCGTACTCGCGCTGGAGGACCCAGCATCCGAGGCGTTCGCGGCGATCGTCGCCGAGTCCCGCGAGGCGGTCGCCGACGGCGCCGAGGCGATCGTGCTGGGCTGCGCCGGGATGGCCGACCTCGCACCACGGATGAGCGCGGCCGTCGGGGTGCCGGTGGTCGACGGGGTCGCGGCGGCGACCAAGACCGTCGAGGCACTGGTGGCGATGGGTCTGCGCAAGAGCGGGCACGGCGAGTTCACCGCTCCGCTGCCGAAGCCCTACACCGGGTTGCTCGCCGATTTCGAGATCGCCAAGGCGGATATATGTTGACAGTTCTTTACCCCGTGCAATGACTGCGTGAACCCTGTCCTGCGGCCCGCACCGGTGGGAACTTCCCGACTTACCGTCGACGTCTCACCCGTCGTCACCCGAGGGAGTTCCATGTCCGCCGACGCCGTTCCGAACGCGGTCGAGCAGGTCCCCGACGCTACGCACCCGGCGGGGGTCGGGCTCATCAAGCCCGGCTACGCCCCACAGCTGACCAACCAGGACCTCGCGCCACTGCACCGGCAGAACTGGAGCTCGTACAACATCTTCGCGTTCTGGATGTCGGACGTGCACTCCGTGGGCGGCTACCTGACCGCGGGCAGCCTGTTCGCGCTCGGTATCGGGGGCTGGCAGGTACTCATCGCCCTGCTCATCGGCATCGTGATCGTGCAGGTGTTCGTGAACCTGGTGGCGAAGCCGAGCCAGAAGACCGGCGTGCCATACCCCGTGATCAACCGCGCGATCTTCGGGGTGAAGGGCGCCAACATCCCGGCGATCATCCGCGGTCTCATCGCGGTGGCCTGGTACGGCGTGCAGACGTTCCTCGCCGCCGAGTCGCTGAACATCATCTTCCTGAAGTTCATCCCCGCCACGCAGGCGCTGACCCAGGTGAGCTTCCTCGGCCTCGACGCGCTCGGCTGGATCTCCTTCGCGATCCTGTGGGTCGCGCAGGCCGCGCTGTTCTGGACCGGCATGGAGACCATCCGCAAGTTCATCGACTGGGCGGGCCCTGCCGTGTACGTCGTCATGGTCATCTTGGCGATCTACCTCGTCTCGAAGGCGGGCTGGTCGAACATCGACTTCAACCTGCACAGCGGCCCGACGCTGAGCTTCTGGGCCTCGATCCCGGTCATGCTCACCGCGATCGCGATCGTCGTGTCGTACTTCTCCGGCCCGATGCTCAACTTCGGCGACTTCGCGCGCTACGGGCGCAGCTTCGAGGCGGTCAAGCGCGGCAACCTGCTCGGGCTTCCGGTCAACTTCTTGTTCTTCTCGCTGCTCACGGTCATCACCGCAGCAGCGACGGTGCCCGTGTTCGGCGCGCTCATCACCGACCCCATCGAGACCGTCCAGAAGATCGACACCCCGTTCGCGATCCTGCTCGGCGGCCTGACCTTCGTGACGGCGACGGTCGGGATCAACATCGTCGCGAACTTCATCTCGCCCGCGTTCGACTTCTCCCACGTCAACCCGCAGAAGATCTCGTGGCGCACCGGCGGCATGATCGCCGCCGTCGGCTCGGTGATCCTCACGCCGTGGAACTGGTACGACAACGACGCGGCGATCCAGTACTCGCTCGGCATCCTCGGCAGCCTGATCGGCCCGCTGTTCGGCATCCTCATCGCGGGTTACTACCTCGCCGCGAAGCAGCGGATCGCGGTTGACGACATGTACTCGCTCAACCCTTCGGGCCGCTACTGGTACAAGAACGGGTTCAACCCGAACGCGGTGATCACCATGGCGGTCACCGGCGTTATCGCGATCCTGCTCAGCCTGCTCACCAGCATCGGCAACTTCGGCTGGTTCATCGGGTGCGGGCTCGGCTTCGCCATCTTCGCGCTGTTGGAGCGGTTCCGGCCGATGATCACCGTGCCGCCGGAGGCCGAGGAGGCGGTCTCGGATGGGACGCGGGGCGTAGTCGCAGGCTAATGGCGCAGGTGGCGCAGGGTCAGTGCCAGCGCGAGGCGGATGCGGCCGCTTGGCGTGCGCACCGAGAAGCCCAGCTCCTGCTCCGCCCGCTCGAGACGGGCCGCGACCGAGCTGTGGTGCAGGTGCATCCCTGCGGCAGCGTGGCGGATCGAGTCGTTGACGCAGACGGCGTGCAGCGTGGCGATGACGATCGACCCGCTCCGGGACGCGGCGAGGCGGTCGAGCGCCCGTACGTCGGAGATCTCCGCGATCTCCTCCACGGGCACGTGCTCCGCGAGCACGGCGAAGCCGCCGAGGTCGTTCCAGTCGACGACCGGGCCGCCGTGCAGCCACGCCGCGCCCGATGCCGCGGCGGCGTCGGCGAACCGGACCGCGACCTGAGCGCGCCGCCACGAGCGCCACGCCTCGTCGGCGCGCTCGGTCGAGCCGACGCCGATCCGCCTGCCCGGGATCGCGCCGACCGACCCCCCGCCGCGCAGGAGCACGGCGCGCGTGTTCTCGACGGTCGCGTGCCCGACCGCGTCGGGGTACGGCGGTGCCTGCGGTGCGTCGCCGACCACGGCCAGCACGCGGGTCGGGGTGCTGGGCTGCAGACCCATGAGATGCAGCGCCCGCGAGCGCTCCGTGGCCGTGGCGACGTCGCCGATCACCAGTTCGACGAGTGCGGGGTCGCCGAGCCGCGGCGCCGTGGTCCCGTCGAGGTCCCGCTGAATGGCGACCGCGGCGGCGAAACGTTCGAGGACGATCTGGTCGAGCGGCAACGGCGGGCCACTTCGCTCCAACCACACCTGGCCGCCGCCTTCGACCGGATGCGTCGCCGCTGACGCGGGACGATCGTCGTTCATCCGACGGCCGTCAGGGGCGCGACGAACCAGCCGTCCCGCTGCGTCACTGAGGCCTACTGGACACTCTGCGAGCTGTGCAGTGGCGTGGGCGAGAGCGTTCAGGCCGAGATGCTGCTGGATGAGCTTGTCGAAAACCGCGATCACCCGGACCGCGCCCTCGGCGTCGGCGTCGAGGGCGGAGAGCCGGAGCAGGAGCGCTCGCATGGCCTCACGCTAGCGGGCCACCAGGCAAGCCGGAACCGGATCAGAAACCACCAGTTGGCGGACACCCCCGCGGTCGTTTCCCGCCGGCTGCCGGTTATCGCGGCGCTCTGGGGGAGAGCACGATCGGGGGCAACCCTTCCGAGGAGTTTGCGTGGATCTCGAGCTCGCTGCGATCGTGCCCCTCATTCCCGACCTGCCCTTCGACGAGCTGGACCGCACCCGGCGCACCATGGCCGACCTGATCGAAGGCCTGCCGACAGACCTGACAGGGACGATCGTCGAGGACCGCATCGCGCCGGGCGACCCGGACGTTCCGGTCCGGATCTTCACGCCGGAGCGCCGGGGCACCGAGCCGGTGCCCGCTGTGCTCGACATCCACGGCGGTGGCTTCGCCATCGGCACGGTCGCGCTCGACGACGGGTCCAACGCCGACCTCGTGCGCGAGACCGGCTTCGTCGTGGTCTCGGTCGGCTACCGCCTCGCGCCGGAGCACCCGTTCCCCGCTCCCGCGCAGGATTGCTACACGGCTCTGCGGTGGCTCGTTGACAACGCCGACGATCTCGGCGTGGACCCGGGGCGGATCGCGGTGCTCGGCGACAGTTCGGGGGGCGGCCTTGCCGCCACCACAGTGCTGCTGGCCAGGGACCGCGGTGGCCCCGCCGTCGCCATGCAGGTGCTGATCGAGCCCGAGCTCGACGACCGCCTCGACACCCCCTCGATGCTGGCGGGCGCGGAGACCGTGGGATGGAACAACGTCCAGGCGGTTCTGAGCTGGCGCCACTACCTCGGCGGCGCGGGCGCCGACGCCTACGCGGCTCCGGCACGGATGGCGGACCTCGCGGGTCTCCCGCCCACCTACCTCACGGTCAACGAGCTCGACTGCCTGCGCGACGAGGGCCTTGAGTATGCGCGAAGGCTGCTCGCGGCAGGCGTGTCGACCGAGCTGCACTGCTGGCCCGGCGCGTTCCACGGGTTCGCCACCCTCGTGCCGACGGCCGCTATCTCGGTTCGCGCGAACGCCACGTTGCACGACGCCCTGCGCCGCGGGCTGGGCGCCGCGGCACGACACGACACGGATGTCTTCTGCTCACCGAATGTCCACTACAGACCCGATGGAGTCGAACATGTCCCCTCGTGACCGGATCGACCCGGAGTCACGCGTCCCGCTCGACCAACTGCTGGAAACCATGCCCGGTGGCTTCAACGCCATCCCCGACATCGTCGAGCGCCGCGCCGCGGTGACCGCCCTGTTCGCCGCGCTCGACGTGCCCGAGAACCCCCGCGTCGGCAAAGAGGACCGCAGCGTCCCGGGCCCCGATGGTGCTCCCGATGTGCCCGTGCGCATCTACCGGCCGGTCGACGCCCGCGCCGACCTGCCGGGGATCTACTACATCCACGGCGGGGGGATGATCCTCGGCGACATCGCAGGCGAGGACGACACCGCGGCCATGATCTGCGACGAGGTCAACGCGGTCGTCGTGTCCGTGGGGTACCGGCTGGCCCCGGAGAACCCGCACCCGGCGCCCGTCGAGGACTGCTACGCCGCGCTCGGGTGGATGGCCGCCAACGCCGCCGAGCTCGGTGTCGACCCCACCCGGCTGGCGCTGTACGGCGGCAGCGCGGGCGGTGGCCTCGTACTCGGCACCGCGCTGCTCGCGCGCGACCGCGGCGGTCCCGCGGTGAAGTTCATGATGCCGATCTATCCCATGATCGACGACACGAACACCACGGCGTCCAGCCACGAGATCACCGACGTCGGGATCTGGGACCGTTCGGGGAACATCGAGGCGTGGGCCTGGTACATCGGCGACGGCAAGCCCGACCAGTACGCCGCCCCCACGCGGGCCGAGGACCTGACCGGCCTGCCACCGGCCTTCATCGACGTCGGCACCGTCGACCTGTTCCGGGACGAGGACATCGCCTTCGCGCAACGGCTGATGCAGGCCGGGATCCCGACGCAGCTGATCATCAATGAAGGCGCCTACCACGGGTCGGAGCGGTTCGCCCCCGAGGCGGCGCTGTCGAGGCGGATCTGGGCCGCCCGGCTCGACGCGCTCCGACGCGGACTGGCCTGACGCGACGCGGTCAGCTCAGCGCGGCGCGGGTGCCACGGGCGATCTCCAGGTCCTCGCGTGCGGGTACCACCAGGGTCCGGACGCGGGCGTCGGGGGCGGTGATCTCCTCGGCGCCCGCGTCGTTGCGGGCGGCGTCGATGGCGACGCCGAGGAAGGCCAACCGCTCCGCGGCCCTGGCGCGGACGGGGGCGGAGTGCTCGCCGACGCCGCCGGTGAAGGCCAGTGCCTCGATGCCGCCCGCCGCGGCGGCCATCGCGGCGACGGCGCCCGCGAGGCGGTGGGTGTAGACGTCGAGGGCGAGGTGCGCGGCCTCGTCGTCGCGGCCGGTGATCTCGCGCATGTCAGGCGTGCCCGCGAGGGCCAGCAGCCCCGAACGGCTCTCCAGTGCCTCGCTGATCTCGTGGGGGGCGAGGTGTTCCTGCTCGGCGAGCCAGAGCACGAGGCCGGGGTCGACGGTTCCGGAGCGGGTGGCCATGACCAGCCCTTCCAGCGGGGTGAAGCCCATGGTCGTGTCCACACTGCGGCCGTCGACGACCGCGGCCAGCGACGCCCCTGCGCCGAGATGGGCGGTGACGATCCGGCGGGCACCGGTCAGCGTGGCGACCCGGCTCGAACACCACGCGTGGGACAGCCCGTGGAAGCCGTAGCGGCGGATCGCGTAGCGCTTGCGCCAGTCCTCCGGTACGGCGTAGGTGGCGGCCGCGGCCGGAATCGTGGCGTGGAAGGCGGTGTCGAAACAGGCCACGGCCGGGATGTCGGGCAGCAGGGCCGTCACCGCGTCGAGGCCGTGCAGCGACGTGGGCTGGTGCAGGGGAGCCAGCGCGGTCAGTGCTTCCAGCTCACCCCGCACGTGCTCGTCGATCACGACGGGATCGGTGAACCGGGTGCCGCCGTGCACAACCCGGTGGCCGACGGCGTCGGGGGTGCGCCACTCGCGCAGGAGGTCGGCGAGGTCGGAGCCGGGCTTGGCGTCGGCCGCCTGCTCCACGCTGTCGTCGTCGCCGAGCAGGCGCAGCTTGAGGCTCGACGACCCGGCGTTGACGACCAGTACGCTCGTCACTCCCACGTCCAGTCCGCGATCCGCGGGTCGTCCTCGCCGAATTGGCGCGTGTAGGCCCGCGCGGCGAGGCGGTCGTCGGCCATCCGCTGGCGCAGCACCGCGGCCTGCGACCCGAGGCTCGGCACCCGGTCGATCACGTCCATGACCAGGTGGAACCGGTCGAGGTCGTTCAACATGACCATGTCGAAGGGGGTCGTGGTGGTGCCCTCCTCCTTGTAGCCGCGCACGTGCAGGTTCGCGTGGTTGCGGCGGGAGTAGGTGAGCCGGTGGATCAGCCACGGGTAGCCGTGGAAGGCGAAGATGACGGGTTTGTCCGGGGTGAACAGCGCGTCGAACTCGGAGTCGGAAAGGCCGTGGGGGTGCTCGTGGTCGGGCTGCAGCCGCATGAGGTCGACCACGTTGATCACCCGGACCTTCAGGTCGGGAAGGTGCTCGCGCAACAGCTTCGCCGCGGCGAGGGTCTCCAGGGTCGGTACGTCGCCGCAGCAGGCGAGCACGACGTCCGGCTCTCCTTCGGTGTTGCCTGCCCACTCCCAGATCCCGACGCCGCGCGTGCAGTGCGCGATGGCCTCGTCCATCGACAGGTAGGTCAGCTGGGGTTGCTTCCCCGCGACGATGACGTTGACGTAGTGCCTGCTGCGCAGGCAGTGGTCAGCGACCGAGAGCAGCGTGTTGGTGTCCGGCGGCAGGTAGACGCGGGTGATCTCCGCCTTCTTGTTGATCACGTGGTCGAGGAACCCCGGGTCCTGGTGGCTGAACCCGTTGTGGTCCTGGCGCCAGACGTGGCTGGACAGCAGGTAGTTCAGCGAAGCGAGCGGCGCCCGCCAGGGGATGGTCCTGGTGGTCTTGAGCCACTTGGCGTGCTGGTTGAGCATCGAGTCGACGATGTGGATGAACGCCTCGTAGCTGGTGAACAGGCCGTGGCGACCGGTGAGCAGGTAGCCCTCGAGCCAGCCCTGGCACAGGTGCTCGGAGAGGACCTCCATGACCCGCCCCTCGGGGGCCAGGTGGTCGTCGCCGGGGATGATGTCGGCCACCCAGGTCCGGTCGGTGGTCTCGAACACCGCCTGGAGCCGGTTCGACGCGACCTCGTCCGGGCCGAAAAGGCGGAACCGGTCGGTGTTGCGGGACATGACGTCGCGGAGGAACTCGCCCAGCACCGTCGTCGCGGAGCTCGTGGCGAGGCCGGGGCGCTCGACCGCCACCGCGTAGTCGCGGAAGTCGGGCATCGCCAGTGCCCGCAGCACCAGCCCGCCGTTGGTGTTCGGGTTGGCGCTCATCCGCCGTAGGCCCTCGGGGGCGAACGCGCGGAGCTCGGGCATGAGACGGCCCTCGTCGTCGAACAGCTCCTCGGGGCGGTAGCTGCGCATCCACTGCTCGAGCTGCGCCCGGTGTCCCGCGTTGGTGCGGGTGGCGCCCAGCGGCACCTGGTGAGCCCGGAACGTGCCCTCGACCTGCTGGCCGTCGACCTCCTTCGGGCCGGTCCAGCCCTTCGGGGTTCGCAGCACGATCATCGGCCACGTCGGTCGAGCGGCGGGCGGGTCCGCCTTGATCGCGGCGATCTCGTCGAGCACCTCGTCCAGGGTCGCGGCGAACTCTTCGTGCACGGCCTTCGGTTCGTGCCCCGAGACGAATCGGGGCGCGTACCCGTAGCCGCGGAGCAACGCCGCCAGATCGTCCTGCGGGATGCGGGCCAGCACCGTCGGGTTCGCGATCTTGTAGCCGTTGAGGTGCAGGATCGGGAGCACGACACCGTCGCGGTGGGGCTCGAGGAACTTGTTCGAGTGCCAGCTCGCGGCCAGGGGCCCGCTCTCGGCCTCGCCGTCGCCCACCACGCACACCGCCAGCAGGTTCGGGTTGTCGAACACCGCCCCGAACGCGTGCACCAACGCGTAACCCAGCTCCCCGCCCTCGTGGATCGAGCCAGGGGTCTCCGGCGCCACGTGGCTGGGGATTCCGCCCGGGAAGGAGAACTGGCGAAACAGCGCCCGCAACCCGTCGAAGTCCTCGCCGATGCTCGAGTAGACCTCCGAGTACGTGCCTTCGAGATAGGCGTTGGCGACCAGCGCGGGGCCGCCGTGCCCGGGGCCGGTGACGAACAGCGCGTCGAGGTCGCGCGCCCGGATCGCCCGGTTCATGTGCGCGTAGATCAGGTTCAGTCCCGGCGTCGTGCCCCAGTGCCCCAAGAGCCGGGGCTTGATGTGCTCGGGCACCAGCGGCTCGCGCAGCAGCGGGTTGTCCAACAGATAGATCTGCCCCACCGAGAGGTAGTTCGCGGCGCGCCAGTACGCGTCCAGCAGGGCAAACTCGTCATCGGACATGACTCTCCCGGAGGCGTGGCGGCCGTGGACACGCCGAACCTAACGGTGCAGCCGAACCGATGCGCGCTCTGCGAGGTGGACGGCGGGTAAACGATGGGCGTCGTCGACTGCTACGCCACGCCCGGCGCAAGCTCTTGTCCGGCGGTGCTGCGCACGTGGTCGGGGATGGCTCCCTCGTGCCGGTCACCGGTCGTCGAGGTGCCCGTCGGTTCGAAGACGAGGATGGCGCCCCCGGGCGACGA
Organism: Pseudonocardia sp.; assembly: GCA_036401495.1. Taxonomy (GTDB): domain Bacteria; phylum Actinomycetota; class Actinomycetes; order Mycobacteriales; family Pseudonocardiaceae; genus Pseudonocardia. The sequence continues at coordinate 32,201 of DASWUV010000015.1, forward strand.
AGGCTTGTGCTCGGTGCCCTTGGGCACGACGAAGATGTCGCCCTGGCGCAACGTCACCGTGCTCTCGCCGTTCGCGTCACGCAGCGAGACGTCGAACTGTCCCTCGAGGACCAGGAAGAACTCGTCCGTGTCGGCATGGACGTGCCAGACGTGTTCGCCATGGGTGTGCGCGACGCGGACGTCGTAGTCGTTGACGCGGCCCACGATGCGCGGGCTGTAGATCTCGTCGAACGACGCAAGGGCCCGGGGCAGGTTCACCGGTGCCGGCAGGGTGGCCATGCCGTCGAGCGTGGTCGTCGACGCCGGACGACTCTTGTACGTTCGTGACGATCTGGACGAGGGTGCGGATTGCTGGTCGATCATGGCCGCCGTCGGGGTCGGCCACCGAATGTCGATGATCGCCGAGATGGGGACATGGGCGCTATATGCGGCGCTCATGTCCCAATTTCAGCGATCAACCGGTGTCACGCGGGCGGTTGCAGTTCGAGGACCTCTGCCTGCAGGTCGCCGTCCGGGCCTGCATAGGTGACGGTGTCGCCCACTCCGCGTCCGGCGAGCGCCCGGCCGAGAGGGCTGTCGGTGGTGAGGAACTCTGCCTCTTCCGCGCCTGCGTCCCCGTCCGCTTCCTCGGGGATCACGACCACCCGGAACGTCGCGGTGTCGCCTCCCGAGAACCGGAGCGTGACCACGGTGCCGTCGGCGAGCGCGTCGTGCGGGATCGCCGCGTCCGGATCGGCGATCAGGTGCTCGACCTCGCGGATCCGCCGATCCATCCGGGCCAGGTCGGCGTCGCCCTCCAGCGACTGCGCCTGGTCGCCCTGGTCGCCGACGTCGGGCGCGTCGGGATCCTCACCCGCGAGGCTGGCGGCCAACCTGCGACGGTCGGCGCGCAGCCGGGCCAACTCCTCGTCAAGACCGTCGGCGGCGTTCGACTCGGATGTGTCGGACACGGATGCCACCGCCTTCGCCTCGGTTGTCGATCGCGGGCCACGGTACGCGTGCGCGCCCGCGGCCCGACCTCGCCCCTAGGTGCCGCCCGGGTCCGGTGCGCCACGCGGCAGTGCTCACCGGAGTGGTGGCACAGGCGCACCGCCCGTCGATCGCGGCGCCGCAGGCGCGATCGCCCGCACCGGAGGAAAATGAAGGGCGATGGAGAGCCAACCCGGTCGCCGCGAGCGGTTGCGTGCTGCCGTCGAACGGGACGGGCCCCGGTGCGTGTGGTGTCGGCGCCTCTGCACCGGCGCGGTCCGCCCGACCACCGACCACCTCGTCCCGAAGGTCAAAGGCGGCCCGTCGTGGCTGGAGAACGAGGTGCTGGCCTGTGTGCGGTGCAACCGGCAACGTGGGCACCTCAGCCCCACCGACTGGATCGACGAATGCGAACGTCGCGGCTGGAAGCCCGACGTCGACGCCGTCGCGGGCGCGTTGGTCGCGCTGGAGCGGGCTATCGCCGAGCGGGGCGGCCGACGCAGGGCGCGCCCCTACCTCAGCGGCCAACTCCGCCGCCTCGGCCGGCGCTCCGCCGCCTGAGCGCAGGTCAGCCGGATGCGGCAGCCAGTCGGGTCTGGAGTGTTGACCGCACAGCGGGCCACTCGTCGACGAGGACGCTGAAGACGACGGTGTCGCGGAACGTGCCGTCCTCCCGGCGCATGTGGCGGCGCAACACGCCCTCGCGCTGCGCGCCGAGCTTGGCGATCGCCGACTGGGACCGGGTGTTCAGCGCGTCGGTCTGGATCTTGACGCGGCCGTAGCCGCAGTCGTCGAAGCAGTGCGCGAGCAGCAGGAGCTTGGCCTCGGGGTTGACCGTCGTGCCCCACCAGCGCCTGCCGTACAGGGTTGCGCCGAGGTGGATGCGCTCGTTGGTGAGGTCGGCGTCCATCAGCGACGAGGTGCCGACGAGCGTGCCCGCCGCACCGAGCACCCCGTCGCCGACGAGTCGGATCGCGTAGGTGGTGCGACCAGGTCGGCCGAGGAACTGCCTCCTGACCAGTGCACGGCCGTCCTCCGTCGAGGCGGGACGGCCGTGCATGACGTAGCCGTGTGCGTAGACGTCGGGGTCATCGAGCAGGGAAGACAGTTCCCCGACGTCGGACTCACCCAGCACGTCCAGCCGCACCCGCTCGCCCACCAACGGCGTGGCCGTCGGGAGGGTCACTTCACCCACTCGTGCCGCCGTGCCTGCCTGCCCGGTCTTGCAGCTCGTCGATCCGCTTGGACGCTTCCGCCTTCGTCAGGTCGTCCGCGGGCGGCTCCTCGCCTGCTTGCTGGGCGAGGGTGTGCAGGTAGGAGCGTTGCGGACCGGTCATCGGCTCGTCGCCCGTCGTCCAGTCCGCGGGGTCCTTCTCGGGGTTGCTGTTCGTTGGAGTGCTCACGACCCGAACATATCTTCGATCGCCCTTCGTCGCAGGTTCGGGGTCAACACGATCGGCAGGGTGGTGAGCCTGCTGCCCATGATGCCGCCCGGACTGTGCAGACGGAGGTCGGCGTAGGGCACCAGGAGCCGCGCGTCGGGGTAGTCGGCGGTGAGGGTCTCGGCGAGGGCCTGCAGTTCGAGCTGGGCGAGCTGAGCTCCGATGCAGTAGTGCGGTCCGGCGCCGAACGTGAGGTTCTTCTCGTCGGGGCCGAGCAGGCTGTTGATGCCTTCGATGTCGACCAGCACCGGTGAACGAGCGGGCAGGGCGGTTCCGGCGAGCTCGAGATCGGTGGTCGTGAAACGCCAAAGGCTGAACGGCGCGGGTGGGTGCTCGGCGAGGGTGTCGCGGACGAGAGCGGCGTGGTCGAGGGTCCCGCTGTCGTTCAGCAGGCGCGCGACGAGGAAGCCGATCGCGGGGTCGGTGGTGAGCTGGCCCGCGTAGAGCAGGGTGAAGACGTGGTACCCGAGGTCGCCTGCGCCGCTGCCCGGCGGCAGTCGTTCGGCCAGCTCGCGGGCGAGGCCGCCGTCGCAGGCCAGCGCGGCGTCGGCCAGAGCCGCGAAGCCGGTCATCGCCTCCCCGACATGGGCGGGGTAGTCCACGTGCATCAGCCTGCAGGCGCTGATCCCGTCGTCGACACGCTCGGCGGGGACACCGAGCAGATCACAGAGAATGGTGAGCGGGTAGCGGATGGAGAAGTCCGCGACGAGGTCGACGGGCTCGGTCGCACTGTCGGCGAGGAGTCTGTGCGCGATGGCCCGCATCCGACCATAGGCGCTGTGCATCCGCTGGGCGCTGAACAGCGGCGCGAAGGTCTTGCGCAGCGCGGCGTGTTGCGACCCGTCGAGCGTCGTCACGGACGCTTGCTCGGCGGCGCTGGGTTCGAGGCCCGCCGAACGGCGGTCCCATCCCGGCGGAGCCAGTGCCGGGTCCTTCGCGAAGGAGGAGTCGGCGAGCACCTGACGGGCCAGTGCCGCGTCCGTCACCACCCAGACCGGACCCCCTGCGGGGGCGTCGAGCTGCACCAATGGGCCTGCGGTACGGAGGCAGGCCCGGGCCGGGTCCGGCGCATCGAGCGGCCGGACCGCGTGGCGGAACGGGCTGGGCACTGTGTGGTGGTCGGTCATGCCGGGCATTCTATCTGTGTCATGCAGTAACTGCACAGCGCAGTAAATGTGTGCCGCACTACGATGTCGACCATGCGGTGGTCCCGGTGAGCGGCGGAGAGCAAGCCGACGCCCTCGTCGCCGAGGTCCTGGTGTCACTCGCGGCGTGGCAGATCCCGATCGTGCAGTTCAACGGGATGGTCGCCGAGAAGGTCGGGGTCGGCTGGACCGATCTTCAGGCGCTCTACGTGTTGGCCAACCACGGTCCGGCGTCCCCGACGGATCTGGCTCGGCGGGTCAACCTGACCACCGGGGCCGCCTCGCGGATGATCGACCGCCTGGAGCGGGCGGGGTTCGTGCGTCGCGTCCCCGATCGCAAGGACCGCCGCCGCGTCCTCATCGAGCCGTTGCCCGACGCGGTCGCGCGCGTGGGCGGCTTCTACGACCAGCTCAACAACCTGCACCGACACGATCTCGCAGGCTTGACCGACGACGAGCTGAGGGCGCTCCTGCGCTTCATCAAAGCCGGAGCGCTCAGCACCGAAGCAGCGATCCGCGATCTGTGACCGCGACCCACCGGAGCCAGGGGGATCAGGCGGTGAGGGCGCCGATCTCCTGCGCCGAGAGCGCCTGCTCGATGCCCAGGACCGCGGCCCCTGCCAGCCCGGCGTACTCGCCGAGCACGCTGGCCGCCAACACCAGGTTCCGGGTGGCCAGCGGCAGCGCCCGTTGGTAGACCACGCTGCGGACGCCCGCCAGTAGGTCGTCGCTGGCCGCGGTCAGGGAGCCGCCGATCGTCACCCGTGCCGGGTTGTAGAAGTGCACCAGCATGGCCACGACCTCGCCGATGTGCGCGGCCGCTTCCCGCACCAACGCGACGGCCGCGGGGTCTGCCTTGGCCAGCCGGGCCGCCACCTCCGCGATGGTGACCCCGGTGGCGTCGGGTGCGGCGTCGGGGCCTGCGCAGGCCAGCCGACGAGCGACGGCGGACGCCGACGCGACGGCCTCGATGCAGCCGACGTTGCCGCAGACACAGGGGTCGTCGGGGCCGCCGCGGACCCGGACGTGCCCGATGTCGCCCGCCGCGCCATCGGCCCCGTGGTGCAGCACGCCCTCGCGGGTGATGAGGCCGCCGCCGATGCCCGTCCCGATCTTGACGAACAGCAGCGGCGCCTGGTCCGCGGGCAGCGCCCTGGCCTCGCCGAGCGCCCGCAGGTTGACGTCGTTCTCCAGGATCGCCGGGCAGTCGAACCGGCCTTGCAGCCGGGCCGACACCGGGTAGGCGTGCCATCCCGGCATGATCGGCGGCCGCACCGGGCTGCCGAGGTTGCCGTCGACCGGGCCGGGCAGTCCGATCACTACCGCCCTGGCAGGCACCTCGGACGGACCCTTGGCCTGCAGCGCGGCCAGCCGGGCCTCGACGGCGTCGAGCACCCGTGCCGGGCCGTCGCGGACGTCGAGGCCGAGGTGCTCGTGGGCCACCACCTGTTGGCTCAGGTCGACGACCGCGAGATGGGCACCGCGGGCGCCCACGTCGGCGAGGAGCACGTGTCCGCCCCCCGGGGACAGCGCCAGCCGGTCGGCGGGGCGGCCGCGACCCGCGGTCGGCCGGGTGCCCGCGATCCGCACGACCCCGCGGCTCAGCAGTTCGTCGACCGCCGCGCTCACCGTGGTGCGGGCCATTCCCGCTGCGGGCACCAGGTCGGCCTTGCTCTGGGCGGCTCCGGACGCGATCAGCCGCGCCACCGTGCTGAGCGTCACCTCGGCGTCCACCCTGGCCGCGAGCGGCGGCGTGCTCAGGCGCAGTGGCGGCAGCAGCGAAGGTGTCAGCATCACGGCTCGATTTCGTCGGAAAAATACCGAGAATCCGCATTATTCCGTCGTTGTACGGCACTGGTCAACGCTCCTAGGTTGACCCCGCTGGTCGACCACGCACATCGATGTGGGGGAGGGGGACCATGGCGCCGCTGCTGCTGACGATGCGGGGCATCGTGAAGCAATTCCCCGGCGTCCGCGCCCTGGACGGAGTGGACCTCGACGTCGCGCCGGGTGAGGTGCACTGTCTGCTCGGGCAGAACGGCGCAGGCAAGTCGACGCTGATCAAGGTGCTGGCAGGCGCGCACCAGCCGGACGCCGGAGAGATCACCTTCGACGGGCAGCCGGTGTCGTTCGGGTCCCCGCAGGCCGCGGACCAGGCGGGCATCGCCACGATCTACCAGGAGCTCGACCTCGTTCCCGGGCTGACCGTTGCGGAGAACGTGATGCTCGGGCACGAGCCCGCGCGCCTCGGCTTCACCCGGCCCCGCGAAGGGGACGAGCGCACCCGCGATCTGCTGCGCAGGCTCGGGCATCCGGAGATCCCGGCCCGCCGCGAGCTGGGCAGGCTGTCCGCGGCCGGGCAGCAGGTGGTGAGCATGGCCCGCGCACTGGCCCGCGACGCCCGCCTGATCGTCATGGACGAACCCTCCGCCGTGCTCGACCCGGACGAGGTGCAGAACCTCTTCCGGGTGATCCGCGAGCTCACCACGGAAGGCGTCGCGATCGTCTACATCTCCCACCGCCTCGACGAGATCCGGCAGATCGGCGACCGGGTCACGGTGCTCAAGGACGGCCGTACGGTCGCGCGCAACCTTCCTGCCCGCGACACCCCCACGGCCGAGGTGATCCGGCTGATGACCGGGCGGTCCATCGAGTACGTCTTCCCACCCCACGGCGCCGCGCCCGGCAGCGAGGTCGTGCTCGACGTCCAAGGGCTGACGCGGCCGGGCGAGTTCGCCGACGTCTCCTTCACTGTGCGGTCCGGGGAGGTGGTGGGTCTCGCCGGGCTGGTCGGGTCCGGGCGCTCGGAGATCCTCGAGACCGTCTACGGCGCCCGCCGACCGGCAGCGGGCACGGTCAGGGTGCACGGGCGGGCGCTGCGCCCCGGCTCGGTGCCCTCGGCCGTGCGGGCACGCGTGGGCCTGTGCCCCGAGGAGCGCAAGAGCCAGGGCCTCCTGATGGCCGAGCCCGTCTCCCGCAACGTGTCGCTGTCCGCACTGCGCCGGTTCGCCCGTGCGGGCTTCCTCGGCCGGGACGCGGAGGTGGCCGCGGTCGGTGCCGTGACGGCGCAGCTCGACGTGCGGCCCGCCGACCCGACCCGGCCGGTGCGCACGCTGTCGGGCGGCAACCAGCAGAAGGTGGTGCTGGCCCGCTGGCTGCTGCGCGGCTGTGACGTGCTGCTGCTCGACGAGCCCACCCGTGGGGTCGACGTCGGCGCCCGCAGCGAGATCTACGCCTTGATCAGGCGGCTGGCCGACTCCGGGGTGGCCGTCGTACTGGTGTCCAGCGAGGTGCCCGAGGTGCTCGGCCTGGCCGACCGCGTGCTGGTCGTGCGCGAGGGCCGGGTGGTGCGCACCGCGCCGAGCGCCGAGCTCGACGAGAGCAGGGTGCTCGACCTGGTGATGGAGGGAACCGTGCATGGCTGACCCACCGCAGACCCCCTTGACGGCACCGGCAGTGCCCGCCGTCGACGAGCAGAAGCGGGTGGAGCGGGCGGCCCGCGAGGCCGGGCGCCCGCCCAACGCGCTGAGCAGGCTTCTGGACAGCGCCCCGGCCCGCAACCTCGGGCTGGTCGCGGTGCTGGTGCTGCTCGGCATTGTGGGCGTCTCCACCGCCGACACGTTCCTCACCCGGTCCAACCTGCTGACGATCCTCACCTCGGCCTCGGTGATCGGCGTGATCACGGTCGGGGTCACGATGGTGATCATCGGCGGCGGCATCGACCTGTCCGTCGGCAAGGTCATGGCGCTGGCCTCCGTGTGGAGCACCACGGTGGCCACCCAGTCCTACGGGCCAGTGGTGATGATCTTCTGCGCGCTCGCCGTCGGGGCCGGGTGCGGACTGGTGAACGGGCTGCTGATCGCCTACGGGCGGATCGTGCCGTTCATCGTCACGCTCGCCATGGCCATCTCGGCCCAGGGTCTGGCCGAGCAGATCTCCGGCAGGCGCAGCCAGATCGTCACCGACCCCACCATCGCGGGGATCGCCAACACCCGGCTGCTGGGCATCCCGCTGCTGGTCTACATCTTCGCCGCGGTGGTGGCCGTCGGCTGGGTCGTGCTCAACCGAACGACCTTCGGCAGGCGGACGTTCGCCATCGGCGGCAACCCGGAAGCGGCCCGGCTCGCCGGGCTCGACGTGCGCCGCCACACCATCGCCCTCTACGTCGTGTCCGGCCTGTGCTGTGGCATCGCCGCGATCATGATCTCGTCGCTGACCACGACCGGCTCGTCCACCCACGGCACGCTCTACGAGCTCGACGCGATCGCCGCGGTGATCATCGGCGGCACCCTGCTCTCCGGGGGCCGCGGCACCCTGGTCGGGTCGATCCTCGGCGTGCTGGTGTTCACCACGATCACGAACCTGTTCGTGCTGAACAACCTGGCGACCGAGGTCCAGAACATCGCCAAGGGCGTGATCATCGTCGTCGCCGTGCTGATCCAGGGTCGCGCGCGCCGTTCCTCTTTCTCAACCGGTTGACCCTCCAACGAAGGAGCTCACCCATGTCCGAGTCGATCCCACTTCCCGACCTCCGCCGACGAAGCGTGCTCCTGGGCGCGCTCGGGCTCGGCACCGGCGCCGCACTGGCCGCCTGCACCAGCAACACCCCGGCTGCCTCCGCGCCGAGCGCCAACGTGGCCGCCCCCAGCGCGGGCGCGAACGCGGCGTCGGGCCCCCCGGTGACCATCGGCTTCTCCGCGCCCGCGGCCGACCACGGCTGGATCGCCGCGATCGCCAACAACGCCAAGGCCCAAGCCGCCCAGTTCCCGGACGTCACGTTCGAGGCGGTCAACCCGACCAACGACATCACCCAGCAGATCGCCGCCGTCGAGACTCTGATCAACAAGAAGGTCAACGCGCTCGTGCTGCTGCCCAACGACGGCAGCCAGCTCACCTCGACCGGGCAGAAGGCCATGGCCGCAGGCATCCCGGTGATCAACCTGGACCGGGTCTTCGACACGCCGCTGGCCTATCGGACCTGGATCGGCGGCGACAACTACGGCATGGGCGTCAGCGCAGGCACGTACGTCGCCCAGCAGCTCAAGGCCAAGGGCGTGGCCAACCCGATCATCGGCGAGATCGCGGGCATCGACAGCCTCCCGCTGACCCAGGCCCGCTCGAAGGGATTCGCCGACGCGCTGAAGTCTTACGGCTTCTCCGTCGGGCCGCGCCAAGCCGCCGACTTCACCGCCCAGGGCGGCCAGCGGGTGGCCGCCAACCTGCTGCAGGCCGCCCCGAAGCTCGACGCGCTGTGGAACCACGACGACGACCAGGGCATCGGCGTGCTGGCCGCGATCAACCAGGCCGGGCGCAACGAGTTCTTCATGGTCGGCGGCGCCGGATCGGCCAACGCGATGCGCGACATCAAGGCCGACAACACGGTGCTCAAGGCCACGGTCACCTACAGCCCGACGATGTCCTCCTCGGCGATCTCACTCGCCCGGCTCATCGCGCAGAACAAGGGCATGAGCGACCTGGTGGAGAAGGGGGTGCCGACCTCGATCACGCTGGCCTCGGCCACGATCACCAAGGACAACGTCGACACCTACCTGCCGCTCGGCTTCGAGTCCTGATCACATGACGGGGAACACGGGAGGCGCGCTCGGGGTCGGCATGGTGGGCTACGCCTTCATGGGGGCAGCCCACTCCCAGGCCTGGCGCACCGCAAACCGGTTCTTCGACCTGCCGCTGCGGCCCGACCTGGCCGTGCTGTGCGGACGGGATGGCGCCGCGGTCGACGCCGCAGCCAAGAAGCTGGGCTGGCGGTCGGTGGAGACGGACTGGAAACAGCTGCTGACCCGGGACGACGTCGGACTGGTCGACATCTGCACCCCCGGCGACACGCACGCCGAGATCGCCATCGCCGCGTTGGAGGCGGGCAAGCACGTCCTGTGTGAGAAGCCGCTGGCCAACTCGGTCGCGGAGGCTCGCGCCATGGTCGCCGTCGCGGATCGGGCGCGGGCGGCCGGGGTGCGCAGCATGGTCGGGTTCAACTACCGGCGCGTGCCCGCGGTGGCGCTGGCCCGCCAGCTGGTGGCCGAGGGTCGGATCGGGCAGGTTCGGCACGTGCGCGCGCAGTACCTCCAGGACTGGATCGTGGATCCGCAGTTCCCGCTGGTCTGGCGGTTGCAGGCGGAGAAGGCGGGATCAGGCGCGCTGGGCGACATCGGCGCCCACATCGTCGACATGGCCCAGTTCGTCATCGACGACCGGCTCGCCGGGGTCAGCGCGCTCACCGAGACGTTCGTGAAGGAGCGGCCGCTGGCCGCGGCGGCCAACGGGCTGTCCGCCGCGGGCGGCACGGAACGGGGCCCGGTCACCGTCGACGATGCGGCGCTGTTCATCGGCCGGTTCGCGGGCGGGGCGGTGGCGAGCTTCGAGGCCACCCGGTTCGCCACGGGCCGCAAGAACGCGATCCGGCTGGAGGTCAACGGCAGCGCGGGGTCGTTGGCCTTCGACTTCGAGTCGATGAACGAGCTCTCGTTCTACGACGGCGGCGAGGACCAGCAGACCGCGGGCTTCCGGCGCATCCTGGTGACCGAGCCGACCCATCCCTACGCGGGCGCATGGTGGCCGCCGGGGCATCTTCTCGGCTACGAGCATTCCTTCACCCACGAGGTGGTCGACCTGGTCACCGACCTGGCCGCGGGCCGGGACCCGGCCCCGTCGTTCGCCGACGGCCTGCAGGTGCAGTTGGTGCTGGACGCGGTTACCCGTTCCGCGGCGGGGGGCAGCGGCTGGCAGGCGATCGAGTCCGCCGAGTCCGCCGAGTCCAGCGAATCCGGCGCGGCTGTCGGGTCCGCCGATCCGTCGAGGAGGAGTAGCTGATGGCACGACCGATCACCCTGTTCACCGGCCAGTGGGCGGACCTGCCGTTCGAGGAGGTGGCCAGGCTGGCGGGCGAGTGGGGCTACGACGGGCTGGAGATCGCCTGCTGGGGCGATCACTTCGACCCGTGGGCCGCTGTGGAGGACGACTCCTACGTCGCAGGCCGCCGCGAGATACTGGCCAAGCACGGCCTCGAGGTCTACGCCATCTCCAACCACCTCACCGGCCAGGCCGTCTGCGACGACCCGATCGACGAGCGGCACCGGGCCATCCTGCCGTCCCGGGTCTGGGGAGACGGCGAGCCGGAAGGTGTGCGACGGCGGGCCGCCGAGGCCATGCAGGTGACCGCGCGGGCCGCGGCCAAGCTCGGCGTCGACACCGTCGTCGGCTTCACCGGCTCCAGAATATGGAAGACCGTGGCCATGTTCCCGCCCGTGCCGCAGTCCATGGTGGACGAGGGCTACCGCGACTTCGCCGACCGCTGGAACCCCATCCTGGACACGTTCGACGAGGTCGGGGTGCGGTTCGCCCACGAGGTCCACCCCTCCGAGATCGCCTACGACTACTGGACGGCGGTGGCCGCGCTGGAGGCGGTCGGGCACCGGCAGGCGTTCGGCCTGAACTGGGACCCCAGCCACTTCGTCTGGCAGGACCTGGACCCGGTCGGCTTCCTGTGGGACTTCCGGGACCGGATCTACCACGTGGACTGCAAGGACGCGAAGCGGCAGACCGGGAACGGCCGCAACGGACGCATGGGCTCCCACCTGGCCTGGGCCGATCCTCGGCGCGGCTGGGACTTCGTGTCGACCGGTCACGGGGACGTGCCGTGGGAGGCCTGCTTCCGGATGCTCAACACCATCGGGTATGCCGGGCCCATCTCCGTCGAATGGGAGGACGCGGGCATGGATCGGCTGGTCGGAGCGCCGGAGGCCCTGCAGTTCGTGCGCAGGCTGGCCTTCGACCCGCCCGCAGCGGCCTTCGACGCCGCGTTCAGCAGCAACGGCTGACCGCCGACCGGATCAGACCCCGGCGGCGGGGCGGACGACCAGGTCGAACGTCGGCGCCACGACCAGGGTGCTGCCTTCGCGCCGACACGACGCCACCGCCACGTGACAGGGCAGGGCGACGGAGGTGGGGAGCTGCAGGCCGCCGTCGAGCTGATAGCGCATGTTGGTGATCTTCCAGGCGGTGGCGGCCGGGTCGTCGGGTTTCTCGGGGGGCCGGTCGTGGCGGACCACCACCATCGCCTCGGTGACCCCCGAGGGCCATGCGAACACGAGCGTGTCGGCGGTGGAGACCGTGAGGTGCGTCGCGGCAGGCAGGTGCGTCGCGGCAGGCGTGGGGAGAACGGTCTCCCGTGTCCGCGCGGGCGAGTACACCAGTTCGGAGGCCCTTGATCCGAGCCGGGCGATGACGGCGTAGGCCGGGACGTCGGCGTCGGGCGCTACGGCGCCGTCGACGATGCAGGTCGCGTGGGTGCGTCCGATGACCTGCCATCGGCCCTCCGGCGCGCGTCGGCTGATTCTGTACTCGAACTCCTGCGGTCCGCCCGCCGTCCAGGTGACCGTGATCGACGGGTCGTCGGCGCCGCGTTCGGCCCGTACGTCGACCGGCGCGGGCACGGGCTCGGGCGCGGCCGCCGGGGCAGGCTCGGGCGCGTCCAACAGCTCGCCTCGCGCGACCTTGCGGGTCGACTCGTCCGGGCTCCTCGGCGCCGGGAGCGGCAGCGTCTTGGGCAGCGGCGGGCGCGGGTGCGGGTGGGGGCGGGGCGGCGCCGCCTGGGCGGCCTGCAGCGCGGCGATGAAGGCCGCACAGCTCGGGAAGCGGCGGTCGGGCTGCTTCGCGGTGGCGCGCATGACGGCGGCATCCACCGCGGGCGACAGGTCCGGGCGGTGGGTGCTCGGTCGTGGCGGATCGGCCGCGAGGTGGGCGTAGAGCACCGCGGCCGTTGCGGGGCGGGGGTAGGGCACGTTGCCGGTCAGGCTGCGGAACGCCAGACACGCCAGGCCGTACTGGTCGGAGCGCCCGTCCAACCACCTGCCCTCGATCTGCTCGGGGGACGAGTAGTGCAGCGTGCCGATGTACTGGCCTGCCGAGGTGATCTCACTCCCCGCGGAGGCGGCCTGCTTGGCGATGCCGAAGTCGCACAGGTACACGCGTTCTCCGCCGCGCGGCGGCGAGGCTCGCGCCACGAGGACGTTGCCCGGCTTCACGTCGCGGTGCACCAGCCCGGCTTCATGGACGGCGTCCAGCGCATCGGCGATCGGGCCGAGAATCGCGCACAGGCGCTCGACACCGATCCTGCCCTCTCGACGCAGGACGGCGCCCAGATCCTCCCCTTCGACGAACCGCATCGACAGATACAGGACGCCGTTGGCGTGGCCCGCGTCGTAGATCGGGACGACGTTCGGGTGTTCCAAGCTGGCCGCGATGGCGGCCTCGCGCTCGAACCGGCGCCGGTACTCCTGGTCGGCGGCAAGCATCGGGGGCAGGACCTTGAGCGCGACCGTGCGCCGCAGCTGCAGGTGCGTCGCCCGGTAGACGACCCCCATCCCGCCCTCGCCGATGAGCGCGTCGATGCGGTGTCCCGCCACGACGTGCCCGACCCAACCGGCGGCGGTTGCGCTCTGCTGATCGGGCACCGGCTGAGCCTACGGCGCGGGGGCGCCGAGCAGCAGGTGGACGGCCCGGCGTCCCGCGGACCACCCGGACGACACGGACCACCCGGACGACACGGCGAGCGCGCGGTCACGGAAAGCAAGCGGGCCGGAACGTCCGTGATCGCGCATGGGGTGTTTGTCGGCGCGGTGAGCCGGTCCGTCGCACGCCTGTAACGCCACCGCAACCACTGGGGCACATGCCGTCGCTTAGGGTCACCGGTCGGCGGCTCGGGGGTGTGACCCGTCGAGCATCTTCGGACCCGACACATCAGGAGTCGTACTTCATGGCGCTGCTCGACCAGCCGACCAGCTCATACCGCCCGAGTCGACGCGACCTCCTGCGCCTCGGCGGGCTCGGGGCCGCAAGCCTCGCGCTGGCCGCCTGCGGAAACGGCTCCTCCAGCGGTGCAGCGGCGCCGTCCGCGGGCGCCTCCGCTGCGGCGGCCTCGTTGGGTGATCTCTCGCTGCAGCTATCGTGGATCAAGAACATCGAGTTCGGCGGCGAGTACATGGCCGACTCGAAGGGCTACTACACGCAGGCGGGTCTGTCGAAGGTCGACCTGGTCACCGGCCCGGTGGACAGCGCAGACGCGCTCGTGGTGGCGGGCAACGTGACGGTGGGCGTGTCGGCGCCCGACGCCACCGCGCGGTTGATCACCGAGCAGGGCGCGCCGTTGAAGATCATCGGGGCGACGTTCCAGAAGAACCCGTTCTGCATCCTGTCCCTGGAGCAGGGCAAGCCGATTCGCACGCTCGGCGATCTCGCAGGCAAGACCGTCGGCATCCAGGCAGGCACCAACCAGCAGATCTTCGCCGGGTTCCTCAAGGCCAACGGCATCGATCCCGCTTCGGTCAACCAGGTCGTCGTGCAGTACGAGCCGACGCCGCTGACCGAGAAGAAGGTCGACGGCTTCATGGCCTTCCTGACCAACGAGCCGTTCCTGGTCAAGCAGCAGGGCTTCACCCCGGTCACGCTGTCGTTCGCCGACAACGGCCTCCCGCTGGCCTCGGAGACGCTGTGCGTCACGCAGGACACGATCGACAAGGACCGGGAGAAGCTCAAGGGCTTCCTCAAGGCCGAGATCCAGGGCTGGAACGACGCGATCGCCGACCCCGCAGGCGTGGCCAAGCTCGCCGTGCAGAACTACGGCAAGGACCTCAAGCTCGACCTGGCCGGCCAGACCGAGCAGGCCAAGGCCCAGAACGACCTCGTCAGCAGCGCCGAGACGAAGACCAACGGGTTGCTCACGATCAGCGACGCCGCCGTGGCGGCGAACGTGAAGTCGCTCGCCTCGATCGGCATCACGGTGACCGCCGACCAGCTGTTCGACCTCAGCCTGCTCAAGGAGGTCTACGCCGCGAACCCGAACCTGAAGACCGGGAGCTGATGCCCGCGCGCGGCCCATCGGGGGAGGATGAGCAGGTGGTGGATATGACCCCGGCCCCAACGACAACAGCGCAGACGGGGGTGCAGACGGGGGTATCGACGGTCTCGCCGCCGTCGGAGCCCACTGCGGCGACGGGTATCGACATCCGCGGCCTGACGAAGCGGTTCGCGTTGGGCCGCCGATCCCTCGAGGCGCTGGCCGCTGTCGATCTCGGCACCGTCGAGAACTCGTTCCTGTCGCTGATCGGCCCCTCCGGCTGCGGCAAGTCCACGATCCTGCGCATCCTCGCGGGGCTGGACGAGCCGACGTCGGGCACCGCGCTGATCAACGGGCGCTCGACGCGGGAGATCCAGCGCGACCACGAGCTCGGCATCGCGTTCCAGGAGGCCGCGCTGCTGCCGTGGCGCAGTGTCACCGGCAACATCCGGCTGCCGCTGGAGGTCGCCGGCATCACGCCGGAGCCGGGCCTCGTCGAAGGGCTGGTCGAGCTGGTCGGGCTCACCGGGTTCGAGAAGGCCAAGCCCGCGCAGCTTTCCGGGGGCATGCGCCAGCGCGTCGCGATCGCCCGCTGCCTGGTGGTGCAGCCGACGGTGATGCTGCTCGACGAGCCGTTCGGCGCCCTCGACGACATGACCCGCCAACGGCTCAACGGCGAGTTGCTGCGCATCTGGACCGAGCGCCCCGCCACGACGCTCATGGTCACCCACGGGATCTCCGAGGCGGTGTTCCTCTCCGACGTCGTCGCCGTGATGAGTGCGCGGCCGGGGCGGATCGTCGAGGTCGTGGACATCGACCTGCCGCGGCCGCGCAAGCCGGAGCTGACGCGCACGCCGGAGTTCCACGCCTACGTCGACCGGATCTCCGAGATCCTGTTCGGCGCGGGGGCGCAGGAGTGACCAGGAGCCGCGTCGGCGGGCTCGTCGGCGTCGCCGTGATCGTGGCCGTCTGGTGGATCGCCTCGGTCCTGCTGTTCCAGGGCAGCGGTTCGATCCCGACCCCGCCGTCGGTGCTGGTGAAGTTCTTCGACGGCAGCCAGTGGGCGGCCACCCTCGACAACGCGTCCTCGACCGTCACGTCGGCGGCCAAGGGCTACCTGTGGGGCAACCTGGCTGCCATCGCCCTCGCCGTGGTGGTTCTGCTGATGCCGCGGCTGGAGCCGTTGGCCAACCAGATCGCGATCGTCACGTACTGCATCCCCCTCGTGGCGATCGGGCCGGTCATCGTGATCGTGGCCGGACGACAGTCGCCCGCAGGCGCTTCGGTGGTGCTGGCCGCGATGAGCTGCTTCTTCACCACGGTTGTCGGCTGCTTGCTCGGGCTGCGGGCGGCTCCGCGGGCGAGCATCGACCTCGTCCGCGCCTACGGCGGCACCGCCTGGACCACGTTGCGGAAGGTGCAGCTGGTCTTTGCGCTGCCCAGTCTCTTCGCGGCGCTGAAGATCGCGGCGCCTGCGGCGTTCCTCGGCGCGATCCTCGCCGAATACCTGGGCAGCGGCGGTGACGCGACGCTGGGTCGGGCGCTGATCGCCGCGCAGACCCAGTCCGACGCCCCGCAGCTGTGGTACCTGGCGTTGATCAGCGGCCTGATCTCGGGAGTGGGGTATCTGCTGGTCGGCGTCGTGGCGCGGATCGTGGCGCCGTGGACGACCGGCGCCGACACCCGCACGGCCGGTGGTGTGCGGTGACCGCCACGACGACGGGCGCGTCCACGGGGGCGGCCACTGCCGCAGGCCCTGCAGGCCTCGACGATGTCGGCGGCTCCGCGGCCCACGCCGTGCTGCGGCAGGCGGGCCGGTCGCTGTTGACGATCGTCATCGCCGTCGTGGTGCTCGCGGTGCTCTGGACGGCGTTGTTGAAGCTGTTCGGCGTCTCCACGTTCGTCGGGAAGTCGCCGCTGGACGTCGGGCAGTATCTGTTCTCCGATGCGCCTGCCCGCGGTGTGCGTCCCACGTCGCTGAGCGCCGCGGCCGCCCGCGACGCGAGCTTCGGCGCGCTCGCCACCACGCTGGTGAACGCGGCTATCGGATTCGTCTCCGGAATGGTGATCGCGACGGTGGTCGCCGTCGCGTTCGTCCTGTGGAGGCCGTTCGAGGTGGCGTTCATGCCGATCGCCATGCTGCTGCGCTCGGTGCCGCTCGTCGCGATGGCGCCGCTGCTGCTTCTCGTGTTCGGCCAAGGCAAGCCCGGCATCGCCGTGATCGCCGGGATCGTGGTGCTGTTCCCGGCGCTGGTCAACATCGTGCTCGGGCTCTCGTCGGCGTCGCAGGCTGCGCTCGACGTCGTGAGGGTCAACGGCGGCTCGGCGTTCTCGGCGCTGGTCAAGGTGCGGATCCCGGCCGCGCTGCCGCAGTTCCTCGCCTCGGCGCGGATCTCGGTTCCCGGCGCGATCGTGGGGAGCATGCTCGCCGAGTGGCTGGTCGGGTTCGCGGGCATGGGCGGCGTGCTCTCGGGCTACAAGGGCCAGGGCAACTACGGCGGTGTGTGGACGATCGTGGCGCTCGCGGTGCTGGTCTCGATCGTGCTCTACGAGGTGATGACGATTGTGGAGACCGCGCTGCTGGCGCGCTGGGGTCCCGAGGCGGGGGTCGTGCGGTAGCTACGCCGGTACCGCGACGGCGCGCCTGCGCGTCCGCTTGGCCAGCACCACGGCCAGCAGCGCCGGAACCAGAGCGAAGGTCGACAGCAGGGCACCCACGCCGGGCGGTGCGGCCAGGCCCAGACCTGCCGCCAGGGCCAGGCCGCCGAGCGCCGCGCCGAGCGCGTTGGCCACGTTGAACGCCGACTGGATCGTCGCCGACGCCAGTGCGGGCGCGTCTCCCGCCGCTTCCATCACCACGCTCTGCACGGACGGAAAGAAGGTGAGGCCGAGGGCGCCCACGCCGAAGACCACCAGCGGGGCGAAGATCGGCGAGCGCACCGCGAACACCGCAGCAACCAGCAACCCGGCCTGTACGGCGAGCAGGCCGACGACAACGCGGCGCGGGTCGAAGCGGTCCGACAACCGGCCGCCTGCGATCGTCCCCGCGGTCATGCCGAGGCCGAACACCGCGAGCAGGATCGGGATGGTGGTCGGCCGGAAACCCGCGAGGTCGGTCAACATCGGCGTGATGAACGTGTAGAAGGCGAACAGGCCGCTGGCGCCGAGCACCACGGTGCCCAGTACGAGGAGCACGGCGGGCTTGCGGAGGGCCGCGAACTCGGCGGTCAGGCTCGGGCGCTCCGTGACCGCGACGCGGGGGACGGTGACGAAGATCCCGGCCATGCACAGCAGCCCTACCCCGGCGATCAGGAAGAACACCAGGCGCCACCCGGCGAACCCCCCGAGCGCGGTCGCGGCGGGCACGCCTGCGAGGTTGGCCAGCGTCAGGCCGAGCATCATCGACGCCACGGCCGACGACCTGCGCTCCCGCGGCACCAGCGACGCGGCCACCAGCGCCCCGACGCCGAAGAACGCGCCGTGCGGCAGCCCGGACAGGAATCTCGCCACGAGCAGCAGCCCGAAGTTCGGCGCGACCGCCGCGAGCGCATGGCCCAGCGCGAAGAGGCCCATGAACAGCAGCAGTGCCGTGCGTCGGCGCAGCCGGACGGCCGCGATGCTCAGCAGCGGCGCCCCCACCACCACGCCGACGGCGTAGACGGTGACGAGGTTGCCCGCAGCGGGAAGTGAGACGGCCAGGTCGGTGGCGATGTCGGGAAGCAGACCCATCGCGGCGAACTCGGTAAGCCCGATGGCGAACGCCCCCAGCGCCAGCGCGAAGATCGCGATCGGCACAGCGGTACCCCTGTAGACGTGCGACGTTGGGACGGCCCGGTGTCGTCGTCGAGCAGGCCGAGTGCCACGCTACGCCAGGGATCGAATCGATTCGACCGGAGGGCTTCGGGGTGGAGTGAGGCAGCCGAGCGGGTCCGCGCTCCTGGGGAGCGGGGGCGGCGCGGGAGTGCGGGGGCGCGGCGGCGCGGTGGGCGCGCAGGGGGCGACGGGTGCGGGGGCGCGGGTGGGGCGGGGCGGTGCGGCGGGGCGGCTGAGGCCCTCTGAAGTCCGCTCGGCAGGCCCCGGCGAGGGGATTGGATGATCGCCGAAACTGGGACATGAGCGCCGTATATAGCGCTCATGTCCCGAACTTGGCGATCATCGGCGGTCCGGGTCGGGACCGGGCGATGCGGCATGCCAGCGGGGCGTGAGGGCGCGCGCCCCGGGGTAACCGAAGGCCGTGACTGAGCCGACGTGTCCGAAGCGGATGCACTACGGGCCCTGCGGCGGGGTGCGCGAGGACGGCAGCTGTGAGATGGCCGACCACCCTTGTCCGTTCACAGTGCTCGATGCGCCCCCGCCCTGGACCGGGTCGCCACCGCCGCTGCGGCCACCGCACGAGCTGCCGTCGGACGGGAACGCGAGCGTGGTCCTGACCGACCTGAGCGTGCCCGCCTACGACCCGGCCGCGGTAGCCGAACTGGTGGACGTGCTGGCGCCCACGTGTGACGCGGTGCTCGTCGGGGAGCACCAGAGCAGGCCCGACCTGCCGCCGACGCTGATGGCCGCGCTGATCAAGGAACGGGGCGTGCGCCCCTGGATCACGCTGACCTGTCGCGACCGCAACCGCGTCGTGCTGGAGCAGGAGCTGCACGGGCTCGCCGCGCTCGGCGACGTCGCGGTCCTGTGTGCCACCGGAGATGGCCGGGCCCCCGGGGTGCGGGACGAGGTCACGCAGGTCTTCGACATCGACGGCACGCGGCTGGCGGGCATGGCGGCGCACGCCGGTCTGCGGGTGGGAGTGCCGGAGGCGCCCGACGCGCCGCCGCGACACCTGCGGCCGGGCCGACTGCTGGCCAAACAGGAGGCCGGGGCGCAGGTCGCGGTGCTCAACCACGTGAACTCGGTCGAGCGCCTGGCCGCCTTCGTCGCGCAGGCGCGCGCGGCGGGGGTGCGCCTGCCGTTCGTGGCGGGCGTGGCCGTCTACACCGACGAACGGTCGGCGGCGGTGTTGCAGCGCTTCCCCGGACTGCACCTCGACGCGCAACGGGTGGCGCACGTCCTCGACGCCACGGACCCCGTGGCCGCGGGCTGCGCGGAGGCGGTGCGCGAGGCGCGGGCCGCGCTCGCCGTCGAAGGGGTGGTCGGCGTCAACCTGTCCGGACCCGCCACCGCCCGCGGCGAACGGGCGGGCGCGCAGATCAAGGCGGCGGTCGGCGCCGAGCTCCGCCGGGACATGCCATGATCGCGGACGACGACGCCACGCCGATGGACGTCGAGTTCGACCTGCTCGCGGAGTGGACGCGGCAGGCCGTCCGGCAGCTGGGCGAAGAGCACGCCCTTCCCGCGGCCTGCCAGGGCAGCGCCAGCCCGGCTGCCTTGGACTGGCTCGCGCACGCGTGCGACCTCACCGAGGGCACCGGGCTGTTGGACGTCGGCGGAGGCACCGGCGGCCCCGCCGCGTACGCCGCCGACCGGTTCGGCGCGCGGCCACTGCTCGTCGATCCGATGCCGGGCGCATGCGGGTACGCCCGCAGCCTCTTCGGCCTGTCCGCGGTGGTCGGCACGGGGGAGGCGCTGCCGGTGGCGACCGGAGCGCTGGACGTCGCGTGGTGCCTCGGTGTGCTCTGTACGACCGCACACCGCGTTCCCGTGCTCGCCGAGCTGCGCCGGGTACTCCGCGCAGGCGGCTCGGTCGGTCTGCTGGTCTTCGTGAAACAGACGGCGGAGGTGCCCGACGCGCCTGCGGGCAACGACTTCCCCGACTCGGCCGAGCTCGAGCGGCAGATCAGCGCAGCCGGGCTGGTCTTCATGGACCGGACCAGGCTCGACGCGCTGCAGGCCGCGCCCGCATCGTGGACGGCACGCGCCGACCGCGTCCAGGAGGCGGTGGCGCGCGAGCACGCAGGCGACCCGCGCTACCGGGAGGCCGAAGACCAGAAGCAGCGCCTGGGTCGGTTGCTCAGGGATGCAGTGATCGCGGGCGAGCTCGTCCACGCCCGCGCGCCTGCGTGAAGCAGGTCCTCCTGGCCTCGCGTGCCGTCGCACCCGGTGACCCATGGGCTAGGGTCGCGACGCATCGAGGTGGAGGTCGGAGATGGTGGAGGACGACGGCAAGCGCGTAGCCGCTCTGATACGGGGTGAGGAACAGAGCATACGCAGGCTGTGGGTCGCGACGGCCGCCGACGCGTTGCGCGGCAGGCTGTCCGCGGCGGAGTTGGAGCGCACCTGCGCCGAGTTGTTGGCACTGCTGGTCGAGGCGTTGGAGACCGGTGCCGACGTCAGCGCCGACGCCTATGCGGGCGCACGCGCGTTGCTCTCGGAGCTCTCGCGCGACTGGGCCCGCCGCGGGTTCACCCCCACCGAGACGACGTCCGCGATCTTCGCGCTCAAAGAGGCGCTCTTCGGCGCGGCGCAGGAGGTCGACCTCGCGACCGTCGTCGCCGTGTCGCGCTGGGTGGACGCGCTCGGGCTCGTCGCCTTCGAAAGCTACGCCCGCACGCGCGAGAGTGTGATCAGCGAGCAGGCCGAGCAGCTTCTGGAGCTGACCACACCCGTGGTCAAACTGTGGGAAGGGGTCCTGGCGGTCCCACTGATCGGCACCCTCGACTCGGCCCGCACCCAGATCGTCATGGAGAAGTTGCTCCAGGCGCTCGTGGAGACGGGCTCCGAGCACGCGATCATCGACATCACGGGCGTGCCTGCCGTCGACACCGAAGTGGCCCAACACCTGTTGAAGACCGTGGTCGCGGCGCGGTTGATGGGCGCCGAGTGCACGATCTCCGGAATTCGCCCGCAGATCGCGCAGACGATCGTCGCGCTGGGGATCGACTTCGGCGACATTCCCACCAAGGCGTCGCTCGCCGACGCGCTGCTGCACGCGTTGCGCGGCACCGGGGTCGAGGTCGTCCGGCGGCAGCGGCCGCGGAGCATCTGATGGACCGGGTGCCGTTGATGTCGCTGGGTGACGCGCTGCTGGTGTCCATCCAGGTCGATCTGCAGGACGAGTCGGTGCTCGCGTTGCAGGAGGACCTCGCCGAGCGGATCGTGGCTACCGGCGCCCGCGGCGTGCTGATCGACATCTCGGCTGTGGAGATCGTCGACTCGTTCATCGGGCGGATGTTCGCCTCGATCGCCGCGCTGTCGCGCGTGCTGGACGCCGAGACGGTGGTGGTCGGCATGCGTCCGGCCGTGGCGATCACACTGGTGGAGCTCGGGCTCTCCCTCGAGAACGTCCGCACAGCGCTCAACGTGGAGAAAGGGTTCGCGATACTGAACAGGCTCGCGCAGGAGCGCGGCCTGCGGCAGGTGCTGGACGACGACGTGGCCGTCGATGCCACGGTCTCGGATCAAGGCCGGGCCAGGCCCGCCGCCTCCACGCCGTGACCGAGCCCGGTTCGGTTGAGGAGATCCCCATCCGCACCGGGGACGACGTGGTGCGGGTGCGCCAGCTCGTGCGAACACGTGCGCAGGCGGTGCGGCTTTCGCTCGTGGACCAGACGAAGCTGGTGACCGCCGCAAGCGAGCTCGCCCGCAACACCCTCGTGTACGGCGGGTCGGGCTCGGTGCGTGTGCAGACCGTGGCGCGCAACGGCAGACAAGGCATCTGTGCCACGTTCATCGACAAGGGCCCTGGCATTCCCGATCTCGAGCAGGCGTTGACCGACGGATGGACCAGCGGCGACGGCCTGGGGCTCGGGTTGAGCGGCTCGCGGCGGTTGGTGGACGAGTTCGAGATCGACACCGAGGTGGGGCGCGGCACCGTCGTCACCGTCGTCAAATGGACCCGGTGACCCGCTCGGCGCAGGCCGAGGACATGGTGTGGCTCGCGCTGGACGACCAGAGTGCGGCGGGCGGAGCGCGTCGCGCGACCGAGCAGCTCGCCGACCGACTGGGGCTGCCCAGCCGTCGGATCGCGGAGGCCGGGCTCGCGGTCACCGAGATCGCGACCAACGTCCACCACCATGGCGGCGGCGGCGCGTTGCTGCTGCGCTCGGTCCGCACCCACGACACGGCCACGTTGGAGATCGTCGCGATCGACGCCGGGGCCGGGATGGACGACGTCGCACGCTCCCGGCGCGACGGCCGGACCACGGCAGGAACGCTCGGCATCGGCATGGGTGCGGTCGACCGGTTGGCCGACGCCGTCGAGATCAGCTCCGAGCCCGGCCGCGGCACCGTCGTGCTCGCGCGGTTCGCGGCCGACCGCCGTGCCGCGACCGCGCCCGCTGCTCTGCTCGCCGACGGCATCACCCGCGCCCTCGGCGGGGAACCGGTGTGCGGCGACGCCTATGCGGTCCGGGTCGAGGAGGGGCGCACCACGCTCATGCTCTGTGACGGATCCGGGCACGGACCGTTGGCCGCCGCGGCGTCGCGCGAGGCCGTCCGCGTCTTCCAGAGGATCGCCGACCCCACGCCGGAATCGGCGCTGCGGCAGATCCACGCAGCGCTCTCGGGCACGCGGGGTGGGGCCGTGTCCGTGGCGCAGCTCGACCGGGCCGGGGCAGTGGTGCGCTTCGCAGGCGTGGGGAATGTCGCCGGTGCGGTGGTGGGTCCGGACGGGAAACGCAGCATGGTGTCGATCGGCGGGATCGCGGGCTATCGCACGCCCACGGTGCGGGCGTTCGACTACCCGTTGCCGCCCGGCGCCGTCGTCGTCCTGCATTCGGACGGGGTGCGCACGCGCTGGGACGGCGCCGAGCTGGGCCGAGTACTGGAAAGCTCGCCGTTGATGATCGCGGCGACGCTGCTGCGGGATGCCGGACTGCGTCAGGACGACGCGTGCGTCGTCGTCGGCCGGGTGCAGCGATGAGGCTCGGTCACGGTGAGGTCCTGCGTCTGCGGATCGCCGACGAGCAGGACGTGTTCCTGGCCCGTCAACGCGGCCGCGAAGTCGCGGCCCTCGCGGGCTTGGACAAGCAGGACCAGATCCGGGTGGCCACCGCGTTGAGCGAGCTCAGCCGGGAGCTCACGGCGCTGGCAGCACCGGCGACGATCACTCTGTCGCTGACCGCGGGCCCGCCGCCCGCGCTCTTGATCGACGCGGAGTGGGCGGGGCATCTCCCGCGCGCCGCGGGGACGGTGGAGCCTGCCGCAGGGGAGGGGATTGCCGCGGCCGCCCGGCTCGTGGACACGTGCGCGGTGCACCGGCAGGAGCACGGTGGGACCGTGGTGCTGACCAAGCGGCTGCCCCCGGGCAGCGTGCCGCCGACCGCGATGCGGATCGCCGAGATGCGCGACACGCTGCGCCATTCCCGGCCCGGCAGCGCGCTCGACGCGCTGCGCAGCCAGAACCAGGACCTTCTGCAGACCCTGGAGGAGCTACAGGTCCAGCAACAGCACCTCGTCCAGGTGAACGCCGAGTTGGAGGAGACGAACCGCGGCGTCATGGCGCTGCATGCGGAGCTGTCCGACGAGTTGGAGCAGACCAACCGTGGCGTCGTCGCGCTCTACGCCGAGCTGGACGAGGCGTCCACGAAGCTGCGGGAGGCGAGTGCGAGCAAGACGCGCTTCTGGGCCAACGTCAGCCACGAGCTGCGGACCCCGCTCAACTCGGTGCTCGGGTTGTCCCGCCTCCTGCTCGACGCCGACTCGGAGCCGCTGAGCGGCGAGCAGCGCTACCAGGTGGAGATGATCCGCGACTCAGGGGCGATCCTGTTAGCGCTGGTCAACGAACTGCTCGACGTCGCGAAGGCCGAGTCGGGACGCATCGAGGCCGAGCTCGTCGCCACCGACCTCGCCGCGTTGTTCGACGAGCTGCGCGCCGCGCTCCGGCCGCTCGCAAGCACTCCGGGCGTGACGCTGACCGTGGAGCGCCCGGACACGTCCCCGCTCGTCCGCACCGATCCCGCGCTGCTCGGGCGCATCGTGCGCAACCTCATCAGCAACAGCCTGAAGTTCACCGAGCGCGGGGAGGTGCGGTGCCGGGCTCGCGCCGATGTGGCGACCGACAGCCTCGAGATCGTGGTGAGCGACACCGGCATCGGGATCCCCCCCGAGCACCAACGCCGGGTCTTCGAGGAGTTCTACCAGGTGCCGGGACGACTTCAGGTCGCGGCGGGCGGGACCGGGCTCGGGCTGCCCTACGCGCGGCGCCTCGCCGGGATTCTCGGCGGCACCCTGGAGTTGTCCAGCGCGCCCGGCCGCGGCACGACCGTGACGCTTCGGCTCCCGCTGGGCGCCGACCACTACGCAGGCAGCGAGGATCAGGGACGGTTCGCCTCCGTGCTCATCGTCGACGACGACCCGGCGTTCCGGACGGTGCTGCGTGCCGCGGTCGGCGGCGACCCGGAACGGGTCAGCGAGGTCGGCGACGGCGTCGGCGCGCTGCGCGCCCTGCGGGAGCTGCGGCCCGACCTGGTCCTGCTCGACCTGCACATGCCCGCCCCCGACGGTGCCGCGGTGCTGAGCGAGATGCGGCAGGACCCGCAGCTGCGCGACGTGCCCGTCGTCATCGTGACCTCGGCGGATCTCGATCCGGCGCAACGGCGGCAGCTCAGTGCCACCGCTGCCGTCCTCGGCAAGAACCAGCTCACCTCCACCGTCCTCAACGCCGCAGCCCAGCTCGCGGCGGCGCTTGTCGGGAGCCCGTGATGACGCAGACGAGCGGCGCGCCCGCGCTCGACGAGCCCGCAGTGATCCTCGTCGTGGACGACAACACGGCAGGGCGCTACATCGCCTGCAGCTGGCTGCGTCGACACGGCCACGAGGTCATCGAGGCGGGTACCGGCGCCGAAGCGCTCGCCGCGCTGGCCCGCGAGTCGGTTGACCTCGTCGTGCTCGACGTCGGGCTGCCCGACATGAGCGGGTTCGACGTCTGCGAACGGATCAAGGACGACCCGACCCTGGCCCTGCCGGTGATCCACATGTCGGCGACCGCGATCCGCGGCGTCGACCGCGCTCAGGGGCTGACCCGCGGTGCCGACGCCTATCTTGTCGAACCTGTCGAACCCGATGAGCTGGTCGCCACCGTCGGCGCGGTGCTGCGCTACTACCGGGCGCGAGCCGCGGCGGAACGGCTCGCAGCCAAGCTCGCCGGGCTGACCGCGGCCACGCTCGCGATGTACGCGGCCACGACGTTCGAAGGGCTCGCGGTGGCGATCGCCGAAGGCGCGGCCGGAATCGTCGACGGCGCGGCCGTCGCGATGCTCACCGCGCCCGACGGGCGACTGCGGCGCGCCTTCGTCGACCCGACCGCAGCCGCCCCGACCACGCTCACCGACGCGCCGGTCGCGGTGATGGGCGACCTCGAGGGAAGGGCGCCCGGCGTCCGCAGCGGCGCGACGTTCGAGGTTCCGTGGCAGCTCGTCGCGCCCCATGCCAGCGCGGACACACCTGCGCTTGCGGCGTTGTTCGGCTCACGCAGCGGATCGCCGTTGGCCATCGTGGTCGACGTGGCCGAGGTGAACGACGAGACCGACCTGCTCGCCCAGCTCGGGCACGCCGCCGTGCTGGCGTCGGACTCGCTGCGCCTGCACACCGAGGAGCACACGCTCGCGCTGACACTGCAACGCAGTTTCCTGCCGACGCTGCCGACGGGTCGGCCCGGGATGGAGATCGCCGTCCGTTACGTGCCCGCCGCGCACAACACCGAGATCGGTGGCGACTTCTACGAGCTCGTCGAGTTCGACAGCGGCAGGCTTCTCGTCGCCATCGGCGACGTCGCGGGCCACTCCATCCACGCGGCCACGATCATGGTCGAGCTGCGGCATGCGCTGCGCGCCTACGCGGTGGAAGGCCACGCACCGACGGAGATCCTCGATCGGCTCGAGACCATGCTCAGGCAGTACCACCCACGCGAGTTCGCCACGCTCGCCCTGATGCTGCTCGATCCCGACCGCAACGAGCTGACCATGGCCAACGCGGGCCACCTGCCGCCGTTGCTGATCGACCCCGCGGCGACCGGCGCCGAGCGCGCCCGCTACCTGAACGTCGAGGGCCCGATGCTGGGGCTGCGCCGACGCAGGCCGCCCGACACGGTGCTGCGGCTGCCTGCGTCGTGGTCCGTCGTGTTGATCACCGACGGACTCGTGGAGCATCCCGGCGGCGATCTCGACGTCGCACTGGAGGAGCTGCGGTCGTTCTCCACCGTCGACATGGGCGCCGAGCAGCTGTGTGAGAAACTGTTGGAGCGCTTCGGCCGAATCGGACTCGACGACATCGCGCTGCTCGTCCTCCGTCGCCAGGCCGCCGAAGCCGAATTCTGAGGTCAGCGGTCCGGCGTGAGCCGCCACCGCATCACGACGGTGGTCCCCTCCGCTTCCTTCCGGATCTCCGCGTCGTGCGCGAGGTTCCTGATCATCACGAGGCCACGCCCGCGGAAGCCGGGATCGGCAGGCTCCGGCCGCCAACTGCCGTAGTCCTGGACGACGACCTGCACGTAGCCGCCGCTGTGCTGCGTCGCGACCAGATCGACCAAGCGTGGGCCATCCCCGCTGTAGGCGTGCTCGGCGGCATTGGCCAGCGCCTCGTACGAGGCGAGGAGCAGTCCGTCGATGTCCTGGACGGACAGTCCGACGGTGGCGGCCCACGCCCTCAGCTCACGGCGGACGAGCGCCAGGTGGGCGGCTCCGCCCGGGATGCCTCGCCGAACGAGCTCAGCGGTGGCCGTCTGGCGGTCCTCCGGCGGCGGGGTCACGGGTTCGCTTTCCCGTCGCCGGGCGTCGCTAACCCGCCCGCGGTCACCGGGTCATCCGTCCTGCGGCGGGCACGCGGAGTTCGGCGGATCACCGCGATCTCCCGCCAGGGCCTGTGCCAGCGTCGGGTAGATGGCGATGCCCGCTGCCATGCCCGTGATCTGCAGCGGGCGCAATATCGCGCGGCCGGTCGCGACGACCCGGAAGGCGATGTCGGCCTCGACCGCCGCGCGCTGGCCCAGCGCGAGCGCGGTCAGCCCCACCGAGGTGAAGAAGCTCACACGTTCGAGATCCACCACGAGCGTGGCGGGGGCGGCGGCCACCGCCGCTGCCAGCACCTCGTTCATACGGGCTCCGGTGGCGAGATCGACCTCCCCGTCGACGACGACCACGACGGCGTCACCGTGCCGTTGCAATGCGATCGTGATCCGCTCGTCTCCCGCCCTCGGGTCTCGGGCGTCGAGCAACGGATTGAAGTCGCGTCTTCCGTCGAGCTCTCCCACAACAACCCTTCTGAGGCCTGCCGGGCGTAACTGCGGCAGCCTACGCGCGAAGCGATCTCGTGAGCCCTACGGCTGAACCGGCAGCGGGCGGAAGAGCGTCGCGAACGGACCCGCACTCAGCATGAAGGCGCGGCGTCGTTGGCGTCCGCCTTGACGTAGTAGCCGCTGACGTAGCCCCCTTGGGGCTGGTCGATGCGGTACCAGATGCTGTTGCCGTGGATGACCTCGCCGTGGACGAAACAGTCGACCATGACCGATGTCCCGGCGAGATCGAGCTTGTCGATGACGGCGCTGGCCGTGGTGGGTTCGGCGCGGACGTTGAGCCGGTCGACCGCGGTGGAGTGGCACGCCGAGGTGCACACGATGGCCAGCAGCGCGGCGGCGAGGCCGGGTGCCCGACGGGCACGGGCGGCGTTGTCAGCGATGTCGGCGAGCAAGCTGCGGGCCCGGGACCGGACCGCGTCGACGGCGACGCGGCGGGGGACGGCCGCCGCGCTCGGGTGGGCGGTGAAAGCGACACCGGCACACGCTCCGCTGTCGAACATCGCTCGGACCTCCTCGTCGACGAGTCGAATGTCCTCCCGACCGGGTGATCGAGACACGGACAGTCACTGTGGAGGTACCCGCTTCACACGAGCGATATGCGCGCAAAAGGTCCAAGATCGGCAAAAGTGGTGTCAAAGGTGCAGGAATGCACCTCTGACACCACTTCTGGCGATCAAGGGGACGGGCAGGCTCACGCCTCCGGTGCGAGAACCGGCTGGTCGATGGTGGTCTTCGGCCCGGTGAACCAGTTCTTGACCGAGACGTGCCAGTAGATCCAGAGCAGGATCAAGGCTCCCGGGACGACCAGGATCGTGTAGTTCACGTACTTCCAGTCGAATCCCGGGTACCAGGGTGCGCCACCGGTAGAGGTCGGGACCAGGGCGACGATGGAGGTGATGGCGATCTCGACGATCGCCACGATGCACATCCACTTGTACTTGGCGCCGAGCGTCCAGCCGCCGGACTGGAAGGCGTCGCCTGCCTTCCAGCGGTAGTAGATCGGGATCGCGAACGCGAGGTAGAGCCCCACGACGCCGATGGACACGACGGCGAAGAACGCCACCGGCACCGGCGCCCCGTTGATGTCGACCTTGGCCAGCGCGGGCAGCGTCAGGATCCCGGCGATGACCGCGGTGAGCATGACGCCGTAGACGGGCACCCGGTTGCTGTTGAGGCGCGACCAGTAGCGGCCCCCGGGGACGGCACCGTCACGGCTGAACGCGAAGAGCATGCGCGTGGTGCTCGTCATGCACGCCACCGTGCAGAAGAACTGGCCCGCGGTGGAGATGAACAGGACCGTTCCGGCCCAGTTGCTGCTCAGCGCCTGGTTGATGATCAGCGCTACGCCGCCGCCGCCCGCCGTGATCTTGTCCTCGTCCTGCACGGCGAACAAGAACGACAGCAGCAGGATCCAGCCGCCGATGCCGGAGTACAGGATCGAGCGCCAGATGCCCTTGGCGGCCGCGTTGGCGGCGCTCTTGGTCTCTTCCGACAGGTGCGCCGAGGCGTCGTAGCCGGTGATCGTGTACTGGGTGAGGATGAACGAGAGCGGCAGCACGCCGAACAGGAACGCCGGGCCGCTGTTCGCGCCCCCGAAGAAGCCCGTGTTGTTGACGGTGTGGGTGAAGACCGAGGACAGGCTCGCATGCTGGCTGGGGATCAGCAGCAGGATCAGCACGACGGCCAGCGCGCCTGCCACGTGCCACCACACCGAGACGTTGTTGATCACGGCGAGGAGGTGGCTGGAGAAGATGTTGATCACGGCTGCGATCACGAGGATCCCGAGGAAGAACAGGAAGATCGTGTTGAGGTCGCCCGAGGTCCAGTTCGAGTCGAAGGTCCCGATGGTCAGGTCGAGGAACGTCGCGCAGCCGTAGGCCACGGAGGCCACGATGGCCAGCAGGCCGATCAGGTTGAGCCAGCCCGTGTAGTAGCCGGCCTTTGCGCCCCCGAGTTTCGAGGCCCACCAGTAGATGCCGCCCGAGGTGGGGAACGCCGACACCAGCTCCGCCATGCAGAAGCCGATCACCAGGATGAAGGCGGCGATGATCGGCCAGCCCCACGCGATCGCCGCCGGGCCGCCGTTGTTCCAGCCCAGCCCGAAGCTCGTGAAACAGCCCGCCAGGATGGAGATGATGGAGAAGGAGATCGCGAAGTTGGAGAAGCCCGACCAGGATCGGCTGAGCTCCTGCTTGTAGCCCAGCTCAGCTAGGCGCTGTTCGTCTTCACTGAGCGAGGTCGCTTCAGGCATGGCATGTACTCCCTGTAGACCGGCATACCGACAGCGATCACCCCCAGTAACAGACTGATCGGCCAAGAGAATGACACACCAGCCCGGACGGTTCAGACAAGGGGTCCTGTTTGGTGACTGTCCGGCTGGGCGAGTGCCACTTGCGCGATGGCAGGGCGGCGATGTATCAGAAGCGCGGGCGTCCGCTCTTGAATCGGTGCTTTCAGAGCTCCCCAACCCTGAAGGAGGACCTGGTGCCCACGGGCCGGTCCACAACCCCGACATCCGCAACATCCACCCGCTCCAGACGGACCGCCTCGGCTTCTGCATCCGGCTGGACTGGCGTGATGGCACACACGAGTTCACCGGGTGGTCCACCTGGTTGTGGCTGACCCGGTGGCGCCAGGCGTCGCTGGAGCGCTTCTGGCTGCGCTGTCCACATCCGGAGCGGCCCACGAGGTACCTGATCGTCGTCATGGGCGTGGCCGACTATCGCGTGCATCGTCGTTACAGGTGCCGGGCCCCGATCTGCCCAGCCTGACGGCGGGCCCGTACTGACCGCGACGTTCGCGCCGCTACCGCGGCCGCTCGTCGGCGCCTTCGCCGAGGACCGCCGCGGCCTTGCCGAGCAACGCGGCGAGCGCCGCGGCGTCCTCGGCCGACAGCAGCTCGGCCTTGGCCCCGGGGATCTGCAGCTCGACGTTGACCGACCCGCCGACCTCCTGCCAGACGTCCACCCGGAACCGGCCCGCCGTGCCCAGTCGCGCCTGATGCACGTCGGCGCCGCCGTTGGCTCGGTCGTCGAGGTGGTCTCGGCACCAGCCGGGGCAGTCGGGCCGGGCGCCTCCGGGAGGCCGCGGTGTGGCCGGGAGGTCTGTCGCGTTCACGTCGCAGACGCCTCATTCTGTTCGAGCGGCGGAGGGACGGTCGTTCGCGGTCGTATTCGGCGCAGGCCGCCGAACGGTTCGCAGCCTGGTAGCCGAATTCGGGTGCGACCGGCCGGTCAGGGCTCGTCGACCCCCGCGACGAAGATGAGGTTGCGGCGCAGGGCGGTTCGGCGCACGACGAGGGCCGGGGCGTAGTCGGGGGAGGCGTACCACTCGCGGGCCCGGTGCATCGAGGGGAAGCGCACCAGCACGATGTTCGTCGGCGACCAGTCGCCCTCGATGCGCTCGACGGTGTTGCCGACGCCGGTCAGGTAGACCCCGTCGTAGCATTCGATCGAGGCTCGCGCCAGTTCGCGGTAGCGCGCTACGAGCTCGGGATCCAGGCCTTCGACGTCGGAGATCACGTAGGCGGTCATGCGGTGATCCTGCCGCTGCCCGGGAAGCGGAGCGGCGGAAGGGGGAACGACACGAGCCCGCCGCCCAGAGGGCGAGCGGGCTCGTGTCGAAGCGGACGGCGTCAGATGACGCGCACTCCGGTGGCCTGGGGGCCCTTGGCGCCCTGGCCGACCTCGAACTCCACGCGCTGACCCTCGTCGAGGCTGCGGAAGCCGCCTGCGTCGATCTCGGAGTAGTGCACGAAGACGTCAGCGCCGCCACCGTCGGTGGCGATGAAGCCGAAGCCCTTTTCGCCGTTGAACCACTTCACAGTTCCCTGTGCCATTTCTGCTCCTCGCAGGTGGGTGGGCCCGCAACGTGCGGTGCCCGGCCGACCTTCGGCGGCGAGGAGATCGGCATCCTGTCGATGCAGACCCTCGTCACCAAATCAGGTTCACGCGGCGTGCAAACACGAACACCGAAACTGAACGACCTCAACCAGTCAACCACAGCGCCGGACGGGGACGGTGATCCGGCCCCCACAGGCGGCGGCGCCTACGGCCGGATGCCTGCCGACAGCACCGAGAGCAGGCGCTCGACGCGTTCCGCGCCGCGGCGACGCGCGCCCACACCCGCGTGTACCGCACTGCCGGACCCACCGTGCCGAAACCTCGGACTCGCTGCGCCGAGTTTGGTCGATCCGTGGCAGGACACTCGACTCGAACCCGGGCGGATCGGGTCGGGACGCCGGATGCCGGACGCCTTGAGTAACCGGCATTGGCCTCGACCCTCTGCGGGGACACCACCGGCTCTGCGAGGTCAGCGCGGGCCCTGTCGCGAAGCGCCGCACCGGCGGTAGCAGCCCTTGGTGCGCTGACCACAACACGGGCGCGAACACCCGTGACCTCCGCGGGCTGGTCGGCGGCGTACTCACGACGACGGCAACCTGGCGGTGGGGCTGCTGGCGGCCGCGCTCGCTGCGGGCATGCTCGGCACCGCGGGCTTCGCCGCTTTGTGGCGATCCTCGCCTTCGCGGGGCGGCGGGAACATGTTCGGGAACCTCGCCCTTGAACGATTCATGAGCCAGCGTCTGACGATGATCCTGGTGCTCGGAGCGTTGATCGCGCTGGGTCCCCTCACGATTGACATGTACCTTCCGTCGCTCCCGGCGTTGACCGTGGACCTTGCGACGACATCGTCGGCAGTGCAGCTGACGCTCACCGGCACGCTCGTCGGCCTGGCGCTGGGGCAACTGGTGATCGGCCCGCTCTCGGACTCGGTCGGCCGCAGGCGCCCGCTCTTGGCGGGTGCGGCGCTGCACGTCGTCGCCTCGCTCGCGATCACCGTCGCCCCGAACGTGGCGGTGCTCGGCGTGCTGCGGGTCCTGCAGGGCATGGGCGCGGCGGCAGGCGCCGTCATCGCCCTCGCGATCGTGCGCGACCTCTACCAGGGACGCGCTGCCGCCACCATGTTCTCCCGGTTGATGCTGGTCATGGGCGTCGCTCCGGTGCTCGCGCCGACCATCGGCGGGGAGCTGCTGAGCGTCACCTCGTGGCGGGGTGTGTTCGTGGCGCTCGCGGTCTACGGCGTGCTGGTGCTGGTGGCGGCCGCGCTCGCGCTGCGCGAGTCGCTGCCCCCCGCCGAGCGGCGTCCAGCGGGCATCGCCTCGACGCTGCGCACCTACGCCGGACTGCTGCACGACCGCACGTTCGTCGGCTTGGTGCTGGTCGCGGGCCTGATCATGGCGGGTTTGTTCGGGTACGTCGCGGGCAGCTCGTTCGTCTTCCAACAGCAGTTCGGGTTCAACCAGCAGCAGTTCGGGCTGGCGTTCGGTGCAGGCGCCGTCTTCCTCATCGCCGCCACGCAGCTCAACGCGTACCTGCTGCGCAGGTTCGAGCCGAGCACGCTGCTGCTCGCCGCACTGATCGGCGGGTCACTGGCCGGACTGGTCCTCGTGGGCACGACCGCGACCGGCGTGGGCGGGATTCTGGGCGTCCTCGTGCCGATGTTCGCCGTGCTGTTCACGATCGGGCTGGCCATGCCGAACGCGCCCGCACTCGCGCTGGCCCGCCACGGTCATGCCGCAGGCACGGCCGCCGCACTGGTCGGGGCAGTGCAGTTCGGAGTGGGCGCGCTGGTGTCCCCGGTCGTCGGGATCCTCGGCGACGACGCCGCGGCCATGGGCCTCGTCGTCGCGGGCGGGCTGGTGCTCGCCCTCGCCGTGCTGGTCGTCGTCGTCCGGCCCGTCCGGCTCGCCAGGGCAGGCGCAGCCGCCGCCCGGCCCGTTCTCCCCGACCCCGTTTTCGATGAGCCTGCCGTCGGCGCCACGGAAGCGTGAACGTCGCGCTGCTTCACATGGGCGGTAGTCAGGGCTGCGTAGCGTCGGTGGTTAGATAGCCCCAATGACGGCATCAGCGCGGATTGCCGGGGTCGGGTTTCGCACAGGAATGCACGGGGTCAGCACCGTTATGGTTTCCCGCCGTCGAGCGCGTTGGCTTCGCCCGTTTGTGCTCCTGCTGGCAGCGTCCTGGGTGGCAGCCTGCTCCAGTGGTCCTTCGGGTTCGGCGCCGTCGGGTCCGGCGGCAACCGGTGGCGGCGGATCGGTTCCGCAGGCGACCGCCCGGCCCTTGGGCAACACCTTCGTGGGGGTCGGCGGCTCCGGGTTCTCGGTGTCGTCGCCCGCGGTGGTGACCGGCACGACCCCCAAGGGGACGATGACGGTGAACGCCATGACCGACAACGGCGGACGGGTCAACACCAGCATCCCGGTGCCTGCGGGCTTCCAGGGGCCGATGAACGTGCGGGTGAACGTCGGGCCCGTCAGTGCGACCGCGACGGCGACAGCGGGAGCGCCGCTGAGCGCAGACCCCGCGTCCGACGCGGGTGTCCGGCCGCTGACGGGCGTCAAGTGCAGTGTCACCGCTGACGTGGACCAGATCCCCGACACCGGGCCGGGTGATGTCGTGTGCCTGACGGGCAACTCGTCGTCGCGGCTGGTGATCAAGGAAGGCGGCACGGCGCAGGCGCCCATCGTCTACTCGGGCGGGGGCTCCTCGACCGTCAGGGGCATCGACGTGGCCGCCGACAACGTGGTCGTAGAAGGCTTCACCTCGACCGACGCGGCGAGCATGGGCGCGTCGCTCCGCGGCAACAACGTCACGTTCCAGAACAACACGATCAAGCATCCGGTGAACGCGGGTGACGACACCGACGGGCTCCGGTTCTGGGGCAACAGCATCAGGATCGTGCACAACACCATCACCGACATCAACGACGGGGCCGACTGCAACGACGACGGCTGCGGGAACGGCCCGCATCCGGACTGCATGCAGACCTACTACAACGACACCAACCCGACCAGCAGCGACATCACCATCGAGGGCAACCGCTGCGAGAACGCCGCCTCCCAGTGCCTCATCGGCGAGGGGCCGGTACTGCCGGGTGAAGGCGTCAACGGGCCCGGGCAGAGCGTCGGCTGGACGTTCTACGACAACTACTGCCAAACAGGCGCGGTGCAGTCGGTGCAGTTCAAGGACGTCAAGAACGTCACGGTCGTCGACAACTTCTTCGACGGCGGGAACAACAAGGCCATCTCACTCGCCTTCGCGTCCACCGGTGCGCATGTCGGCGGGAACAAGCTCTCTCCGCGCATCGGCAAGCTGATCACCTTCGACGACGGCGACGAGGCACCGGGGTACATCGGCCCCACACCCGGCCAGTAGCCCGCCTCGGGCCCGCTGTGGCCCCGCTGTGGCCCGCCGCGCTGCGAGGACGGCCGACAGCCGCCCCCGCTACCGATAGCGCGGGACCCTAGCCCCGGCGCCGCGCCCGCATGATCCGGCGGGCGCTGCTCACCTCGTGCCGCACCCAGCGCAGCCCGGGGTTCTGGGTGGCCGTGTGCAGCCGGTGCCGCCATTCGGGCGCGTCGCCGCGGCGCTTCCACAGCTCGAAGGCGAACTCGACGCCGTCGGGGTCGGGGCCGAGGTGCCGGTCGACCTCCTCGAACCACGCCATGCTGCGGTGCGCGCCGCGCTGTACCGACTGCAGCGCCGAGCGGCGCCGCTCGTCGTAGGCCCGCAGCGCGGCGGGAAGGCCTGCGGCGTCGGCCGGAAGCACGTCGGCAAGGGCCATGGCGTCCTGCATCGCGAGCTTGGTGCCCGACCCGATTGTGAAGTGCGTCGTGTGTGCCGCGTCGCCCGCGAGCGCGACGGCGCCGTCGTACCACGTCTGGTTGACGACCTCGCGGAAGGTCTGCCAGGCCGCGGGGCCGCCGGTCCGTGCAGCCCGCTGCAGGAGGCTGTGGCCGCCGAGCAGGTCGGCGAACACCTCCTCGAGAACCCGGATCGCCGCTGCGTCTCCCAGGCCGTCGAGCCCGAGCCCGCGCCAGGTGTCCGGTGCGCACTCGACGACGCAGGTGCTCCGGTCGGCCGCCGAGGGGTAGCCGTGGATCCATACCCAGCCGTGCTGGGTCGGCGCGAAGGCGAACACGAAGCCGTCGAAGACCTTCGAGGTGCCCAGCCAGAGGTACCGGTTCCGGCCCTCCTGCGTCGTCGTGCCGAAGCGGTGGGCGTTGCGGTCGCGCAACGCGCTGCGGACGCCGTCCGCGGCCACCACCAGGTCGGCGTCGGGCAGGTCGGCCGGGTCGTGGACGGGCTGCTCGTACTGGATCTCGACACCGAGGCCCTCGGCGCGTTCGGCGAGTATCCCGAGCAGCGCCGTGCGGGCGATGCTGAACCCGTAACCGCCGAGGTGTGCCGGGCGTTGGCCCGGCAGTTGCACCCGCTGGCCGTTCCAGAGGACGGCCGCCTGGCGAATCCGGTTCGCGCTGACCGGGTCGTGGGCGAACAGCCCGTCGAGCAGGTCGTCCCAGAACACGACACCCCACCCGTAGGTGGCCAGTGCCGAGTCCCGTTCGAGGACCCGGACCTCGTGCCCGGGGTAGCGCAGCTTCGCCAGCAACGCCGTGTAGAGGCCTGCGGGGCCGCCGCCGACACAGACGACCCTCATCGGGATCCCCTTCCCTGAGGCAGGGCGCTCCGCCCGCTCCGCAGCAGCCGCGCCGCCAGGTCCAACGCCTGCTGTCCGCGGGGTGAGCGTTGCGCGATGTCGAAGAACGTCCTGAGCGACGGCGAGCTGATGATCTCCACCGGAGGCGGGTACCGGAACGCGGTGCCACCGAAGGTCAGCTTCGGCTGGTCGACCGCGGGCCAGCCCTCGTCGGGTCGCTCGCCGCCGGTGAGCAGGATGTCGAGGGTCCGCTCGGTCAACCCGCCGAAGTCGAGCCAGCGGCAGTCCTGGTCCTTGGCCCACTTCAGGATCTCCCAGCGCACCGCGGCCGGAAGGCTGACCTGTGCCGCGGGCCCCGACCGGTCGAAACCCGAGATCCGCCCCCGGACGAGGCCGCCGCAGCGGGTCACGAGATCGGCCGCCAGCGGGACCCCGTCCAGCTCGCCGACGAAGAGCGCGGCGTGCTCGGGGGCCAGCTCGCGGTAAAGCGTCTCGACGTAGGTCGGGGTCATCGGCCGGTACCCCTGCGCGGCCGCCGAGTGTTCCGACAGCGCGTACAGCAGTGGCAGATCGCGCTCGTCGCCCCGCCGGACGACGACGCCCCGGTCCGCCCAGCGGTTCGTCCACGAGCGCAGCCGCCTGCCGAAGCGCGCGCGGATGGTGTCGAGGCACTCGGTCAGGTCGATCCGGATGGACCCGACAGGGGCGATGCCCGCGGCCGACCGGCGGAAGCCGCGGGCGAGCAGGTCGGCGCTCATCGAGTAGGCGTCCTCGGGCGGTTGGACGAACAGCCCGCTCAGCATCTCCCGACCGACGCGTTCGAGACCGTCGACGAGTGCCGTGCGCACGGCGGTCGGATCGGGGGCGTCCGGCGCGACCAGCGGCCCGTACGCCAGGTATCCGACGCGGCCGACGACGGGCAGCGCGCGCACGAGGATCTGGCCGCCGCCCACCAGTCGGCCGCCGATGTCGGCGAAGAGGTAGAGCTGGGTGAACCCGGCTTGTCCCCGCACCCGCGCCCACGCCGGAAGCTGTGTGACATCGGTGCCCGGCGCACTTTCGACCAACTGGTCCCAGCAGGGATGGACCGTTCTA
This sequence comes from Pseudonocardia sp., assembly GCA_036401495.1. Taxonomy (GTDB): domain Bacteria; phylum Actinomycetota; class Actinomycetes; order Mycobacteriales; family Pseudonocardiaceae; genus Pseudonocardia. Next base: position 69,380 of record DASWUV010000015.1, read on the forward strand.
CAGACCCGGACGGTGGTGTGCCCCATGGGAGCATTCTTGCAAATAGCCTAGGGCCCGCTACACCATATGGCCTATTAGTCGCTCCGCGGTCTGGTGGTATATGCCGAGCCGTGTGGACGGGGCCAATCGTCCGCGCTCGTCGTGCGCCCCTCGTTTACTTGTAGGCCGAATCTCCGTCGTACTCGGACGGGTCCCATACGTCCGGATCGGCGAGCCGTCCCTCGAGCGCTGCGTTGTCGGTGTAGTAGAAAAACGACCAGCTGGGCTTGGGCGCGCGGTACGGGGCAATGGCCTCGAAAGAAGCCAGCTTCGGCAACCCGACGCCGTGATGTTCGATGAACGAGCAGTTCTCGGCAGCCGACCGCCGCAGCGCGGGCTTCAGCAGCCCGGCAAGCAGGTCGCTGCCCGGCTCCAGCGTCTGGAAGTCCACGATCTTCATGCTGCTCACGTCCGGCGGCCGGTGGTGCTTCTTGAGGACGCAGTACCCCCGGAGCAGGCCGTCGCGCAGGGCGGCGACGACCCACACCCGTCCCCTGCGCAGGGGAATGCCGTAGTGCCACCGCAACGTCGCGGCGTCCCGCACGCCCGTCAACCGGTTCGGATCCTGCGCCACGAGCTCATGCCAGAAGGCGTCGAACCGGGCGTCGAAGCCGTCGACCTCGCGGAACTCGACATCCCGTGGACCGTCGGGCAGCGCCTTGGCCGCGACGGCGTCCTTCAGCCGCAGGGCTGCCGCGGCGGGAAGGGCCAGTGCGCGCGCGAGCGGAACACCCTTACGGGCGAGCGCCGCTCGCGCGAAGCTCGCGTAGTGGGTGATCGTGTAGGCGGCGGTGGACCAGTCGCCGACCGGCACGCGGTGGGCGTACGCGCTCCAGATCGGGGCGGCGTCGGCCCCGACCTTCGAGCTGATGAGCAGGTCGGGCCCGACTTGGCTGAAGTACTCGTCCATCAGCATCGTCGCGTAGCCGCGGTAGCCGTCAAGGACGGCCCAGCAGTGCCCGTTCCCGCAGATGAGCTCCTCGCCCGCGAACTGGTACGAGGACGGGATGTTGTTGACCGATCCCACGATCTGCCCGTCGGCGTTCTCCAGCACCCAGCCGATCGGCCAGGTGTCGCGCAGCCGCGGCCACAGCGGGTTGTCCACGAACAGGCTCTGCCGCTCAGCGGGCGGCAGACTGTCGTCGAAGAACGTGGACTCGAGCCGGTAGATCTGCGGGTAGTCCTCGAATCGCGCCTCACGCAGCAGCGGAGGAGGCGCAGGCGCGGCCACCGCAGAGGTGGAGGTCTGACCTTCGGCGCTCACGGAGCCGGGAGGGTCAGCGGCAGGGACTTGAGGCCACGCAGACCCAGGTTCTCCCGCCACACCAGTGGTTCCTCGGTGAGTTGAAGATCCGGTAGCCGGGTCAGGATCGACCGGAACGAGATCTCGGCCTCCAGCCGCGCCAGCGGCGCACCGAAGCAGAAGTGCGAGGCCCAGCCGAAGGCGAGATGCCGGTTGTCGGGGCGCTCGAGGTCCAGCCGGTCGGGGTCGGGGAACCGTTCGGGATCCCGGTTGCCCGCGGCCATGACGGCGATCACCGCTTGGCCCTTGCGGATCTGCTCGCCACCGAGGACGACATCGTCGCGGGCGATCCGCGCGGTGTGCTGGCTGGGGCTCTCGTACCGGAGCAGCTCCTCGACGGCGCTGGGCATGAGCTGGGGCTCCGCGCGGAGGCGCTGCAGGTCTGCCGGGTTGCGCAGCAGGGACAGCATTCCGTTGCCGATGAGGTTGGTCGTGGTCTCCAGCCCGCCGACCATCGTGACGATGCAGTTCGCCGCCACTTCCTCGTCGGTGAGGCGGTCGCCGTCCACCTCGGCGGCGAGCAGCTCGCTGACCAGCCCCTCGCGCGGGTTGCGGCGCTGCTCGCGAATTGCGTCGTGGAAGTACGCGGTGAGGTTCTCGACCGCGCCCAGCACCCCGGTGAGCCGGTCGGGGTTGTGCTGGAAGTTGCCGAGCATCTCGGCGAATGTGACCGACCACTCCTTGAGCGCGACGTGGTCCTCCACGTCGACGCCGAGCAGCTCGGTGGTCACCATGGCGGGCAGCGGCTCGGCGAAGTCGGCCAAGACGTCCATGCGCCCGTCGCCGCGGGCCACGACGTCGTCGATGAGCCGGTCGGCGATGTCCTGGATGTGCGTGCGGAGCTTGTTCACCTGTGCAGGCTGGAAGGCGGCACCGGCCAGCCGCCGCAGGCGAGTGTGTGCGGGCGCGTCGAGGAAGAGCATCTGCTGGACCATGAGCCGCGCGACGGGCGCGACCTCCGGCACGCCCATGGCCTCGAAGTACTCGGGCGGCGGCGTGCGGTCGGCGGAGAACCGGCGGAAGACCGTCGCGACGTCCTCGTAGCGCGTGACGATCCAGGCGTGCAGGTACGGATCCCACAACACGGGGCTCTCGGTGCGCAGCTGCTGGTAGAGCGGGTAGGGGTTGGCGAGCACCTCCGGATCGAGGAGGTGGTACAGGCTCAGCGGAGCGTCTGCGTGGGTCGCTGGAGTAGTCATCGAGCGCCCTCCGCCGTCGTGTCCGCTGACTGCCGACGAGCGACCTCGGCGGAGAGCCCGGCCACCGTGGGTGCGGAGAACACTTCCCGCAGTGCCAGCTTCACGCCGAAGGTCTGCCGGATGCGCAGGACGAGCTGCATCGCGAGCATCGAGTGTCCTCCGACGAGGAAGATGTTCTCGTCTGCTTCGATCGCGGGCAGCTTCAGCAGGCTTGCGACGACCGCGGCCATCTGCGCCTGTACCGAGTCGCTGCCCTCCGGCACGCCGCCTGCTGGATCGCCGCCTGCTGGATCGCCGCCTGCTGGATCGCCGCCTGCTGGGAGCAGGTTCTCCGCGGCCTTCCCGGGCAGGGCCGACTCGTCGAGCTTGCCGTTGATCGTCATCGGCAGCGCGTCGACGCGGACGAACCTGACCGGGACCATGTACTCAGGCAGCTTCGACGCGAGGAAGGCGCGCAGGTCGGCGGCACGGGGGTAGTCGCCGCCCGTGGCCACGACGTAGGCGACGAGCTCGGGCTCGGCGCCGTCGGACGGCAGCTGCGCGACGACGGCGCTGGCCGCGACACCGGGGAAGCGGTCGATGGCGGCGACGATCTCCGCGGGCTCGATGCGGTATCCCCGGATCTTGACCTGCTTGTCGAGCCGCCCGAGGAAGGCGATCTCACCGTTCTCCAGCAGCCGGACCTGGTCGCCTGTGCGGTAGACGCGCACGGTCCGCGCGTAGGGCTCGTCGCCGCACGCCACGGTGACGAAGCGGGCTGCCGTGAGGTCGGGGTCGTTGCGGTAGCCCCGGCCCACGAGCGGGCCTGCCATGCACAGCTCACCGGGCTCGCCTGCAGGCACGGGGCGCAGCGCGTCGTCGAGGATCAGTGCGGTCGCGCCGTCGATCGGGCGTCCGATCGACGGCGTCGTCTGGGTCTCGGCGTCGGTCGCCACGGCGCCGGAGGTGGAGACGACCGTGCACTCCGTGGGCCCGTAGTTGTTGACCAGCTGGAACGGCAGGTCGGCAGGCGGACGGCGGTGCAGGACGTCCGCTCCGGTGAGGAGCGTGCGCAACGCGGTGCCCGCGGGCCAGGACAGGTGGATCACCTGCTCGGCCAGCGCGGTCGGGACGAAGCTGATGGTGATCTTCTGCTCGATCATCCAGTCGCGCAGCAGTTGCGGCTGCTTGCGCGTGTCGTCGTCGGGGAAGTGCAACGTCGCGCCTGCGGCGAGATGCGGCCAGATCTCCCACACTGCGGCGTCGAAGCCGACGCTCGCGACCTGGCCCGCCTGGTCGGTGGGGCCGACGCCGAACGCCGTCACATGCCACTGGACGAGGTTCGCCAGGTTCGCGTGGGTCAGCTCGACGCCCTTGGGCCGCCCCGTGCTGCCCGAGGTGTAGATGACGTACGCAAGGTCGTCGGGACCGGGCTCCGCGAGCGGGGCGTGCTGGTCCCCCGTGCGCGGCTCCGGCACGTCCAGCACGAGCGAGCCCCACTGGCCCTCCGGCAGCCGTGGCCGCTGGTTCGCCGACGTCACCACCGTCCCCACGGCCGCGTCGGTGAGGACGAACGCGACGCGCTCACCCGGGCTCGTGATGTCGATCGGAAGGTAGGCCGCACGGGCCAGGAAGATCCCCAACGCCGCCACCACGAAGTCGGGGGAGCGGTCGAGGAACACCCCGACGCAGTCGCCCGGCGCAACGCCCGCCGTGCGCAGTCGAGTCGCCACACTGCCCGCGCGTCGCACGAGCTCGCCGTAGGTCAACGTGCCCGCGGAGTCAGCGAGGGCGATGGCGTCCGGATTGTCCTTCGCCCACGCAGCGATCTGCGTACAGATAGACGTAAAGACCGATTCGGCGGCCGACAGGCCCTGATCCTCGACGTTGATCGACGTCACATTGGACAGCATCGTTTCCCGCATCCCCCTGGCTCTACATCGCTTTCCGCGCGTCGCTGCAGTGAAGGTCAAAACTACCCTTTTGGCAGCAGCTCATCGCCGCCGCTCCTGCCCGTCGCGTCTCCACACTATCTGCCGAGTGGCCTGTTACGGTCAGTCATCTCTAAGCTACAAAGGGTCACAGAAAGATCGTCTGCGGCGACGACGGGGGGAGAGTACGCGTCGGTGACGAATAGCGGTCAATTGCCCATGGCGATATCCCGACAGAGGCGATTGACCGGCCAATTGGGGCGGTGTCCCCGGTGGAGGACTCGATCAAGCCGAGGTCGGACGAGCGCTGCCGGGATCTGTCGGCCCGCGAACCTGCGCGGCGTACCGTCCTCCCGTCGGCCTCCGAAGCGACTGTCGAGCCGAGCGGCGGTGCGGAGAGTTCTCCGGCACGAGGCCGGACGGTGTTAGCGGGGGGCGTTGGGGCCGATGTGTGCTTGCGATGCGAGGATGAAGATGTTATGTGGTGCCCGCTGAAGAGTGGGATCACCTCCGGGGGGAGGAACAAGGTGTCTGATTTGGCATGCTGCTCTGAAGTGGCGCGACGTCGGTGACGCGGAACGGAACGTCTGAGCTCGAATCGACCACCAGGGCGCCTCGCCCCGGCGAAGTCGACCGACTTATCGTGCAGCAATACGACATCGGCCGCGCTGTCACCATCGGCGGCATCGACACGTGCATCCGCGGGCTGCTGGAGTACGCCCCGCCGGGTGTCGAGATCGCGATCGTGGGGGTGGACGAGGGCTCGGTGCCGGGACGCGTGCTCGGTCGATGGGAGAGCTACCGGCGCGGCGGAAGCGTCGTCCGCTTCCTGCCTGTGGCCCGGATCGACGGCGCTCGGCCGCGGCGCTTCGTCCCGAGCTCACTGCGGTTGATCGCGGGCGTGCTGCGCTACCGCGGCGCGATCGCCACGCCCCGCGTCGCGCAGGCGCACCGGTTGGACGTCGCCCTGGCGGTGTGGCTGCTGTTCCGCGCGCCCCTCGTGTACTGCATCCACACGCAGCGCCATGGGCTGATGGGGAGCACCTCGGACTCGTTCTGGCGGTTCGCGGGCGGAGGCCTCTACGAGCGGCTCGACCGGATGGCAGCCCGGCTGGCGAGGCGCGTCATCGTCTTCAATCCCGACTACGCCCAGCGCGTGCGTGAGTGGAACCCGAGGACCGTGTCCGCGCCTACCTGGTTCGACCCGGCGAACACCGCCTTCCTCGCGGAGGCCACCGACCCGTTCGCGGTGGTGTGGGTCGGAAGGCTCGAGGTGCCGAAGGACCCGCAGCTGGCCGTCCGCGCGTTCGCGCAACTCGCCCTCGCCCACCCCGACGAGCCGTGGACGCTCCGGATCGTCGGATCCGGCTCGCTGCGGCCCGTCGTCGAGGAGCAGATCGCCGAGCTTCCGCAGGCCGTCGCCCCGCGGATCACCCTGTGCGGGCGGCTCTCCCCCCGCGAGCTCGCCGAGGTGCGGAGCCGTTCCGGGGTGCTGCTCATGACGTCCCATGCAGGCTACGAGGGCTTTCCGCGGGTCCTCGTGGAGGCGCTGGCCTGCGGCCTCCCCGCGGTGGTGACCGAGGGGAGCGACACCGGTGGCCTCGTCCGACCGGACGTCTCGGGCTCCGTGCACGGTCGCGACCCCGCGGCGCTGGCGGCGGGCCTGCGCGCCGCACGAACCCTCGACCGGACCACGGTCGCCGGGGTGGTCTCCGACCTCAGCGCGCCCAAGGTGGTGCGCGAGGTGTTCTTCGCTGACGTGATCCAGTCGGGGGCAGCAGCCTCGGGGAGGGGTGAGGGATGAAGGTTCTCATCACGGGGGCCGCAGGCTTCATCGGAAGCACGCTGACGAGTCGGCTCCTGGCGGAGGGGCACGAGGTCGTCGGCATCGACGCGTTCACCGACTACTACGACCCGCGCATCAAACGGGAGAACCTGCGCCGGATCTCGGGCTCGGGCCTGCGTTTCGTCGAGGGGGACATCAACCAGCTCGACCTCGACCCGCTGTTCGCCGACGTCGAGGTCGTGTATCACCTCGCAGGGCAGCCGGGCGTCCGGTCGTCGTGGGGGAGTGAGTTCACCCGCTACACGCGCGACAACGTGGACGCCACGCAGCGGATGCTGGAAGCGGCCTTGCACGCGCCGCGGCTGTCCCGGTTCGTCTATGCGTCCTCGTCGTCGATCTACGGTGCGGCCACGCGGTACCCGACCCTCGAGACCGACCGGCCGCAGCCGTTCAGCCCGTACGGCGTCACGAAGCTGGCCGCCGAGCACCTCTGCCTGTCGTACACGGCCAACCACGGCCTGCCGACGGTCGCCATGCGCTTCTTCACCGTGTACGGCCCGCACCAGCGTCCCGACATGGGCTTCGCGCGGTTCAGCCGGGCCGTTCATCTGGGCGAAGCCATCGAGCTCTACGGCGGCGGCGAGCAGGTGCGCGACTTCACCTACGTCGACGACGTCGTAGACGCGAACGTCCGGGTAGCCACGGCGGACATCGCGCCGGGATCCGTGTTCAACGTGGCAGGCGGTGTGGAGACCACCATCAACGAGGTGCTCGACCTGCTCGGGGAGATCGCGGGCAAGGAGGTGCTGGTCAAGCACAGCGGCATCATGCCGGGCGACGCGACCCGCACAGGGGGGAGCACGGAGGCCCTCCACGCCGCCACCGGCTGGAGCCCGCAAACCGCGTTGCGCGTCGGCCTGGAGGAACAGTACCGGTGCGTCGCAGCCTCCCTCGCCTGAACATTTCCGCGCTCGCCGGTCGTTCGAGCGTCGCGAGTGCGGTAGCGGCGATCGTCGGCTCGCTTCCCGGCTTCACCCTGCCCTTCGCGGCCGCGCTCGTGCTGCCTGCGGGCCAGTCCGACCTCCTGCTCCTGGCGCTCTCGGTCGGCATCACCCCCTCGATCGTCGTCAGCTCGGCGGTCGAGCTGACGACGGTGGCCGAGTTCGGCAGGCTCCTCGGGCAGGGTCTCGGACCGACGAACGCGGCGCTGCGGTCGTTCCAGATGCGGGTCCTCCGGTTCGCGGCGACGTTGACGGTGCTGGTGGTGCCCGTGCTCGTGGTGGCCTACTCGAGCCGCTCACCGGACCGTTCGACGTTCATCCTCCTGGCCTGCGCGGTGGCCGTGACCCCGGTCGTGGCGGCGTTCGCCAGCACGCTGTCGGGCGAGTGCGTGGCCAGGGGGGCTCCGGTGGTGCCCATCGCCGTGCAGGCGATGCGCTCGTTCGTGCCCGCCGTGTGCCTCCTCCTCTGGCCCAGCGCCGCGCTGGTGGTCTTCGCCGTGATGCTGCCGGTCGGTGAAGCGGTACGGGCGGTGGTGCTCGCCGTGGCCTGTCGCCGCCTGCGCCTGCGGCACGCGGCGGAGGAGCGCGGCGAACTGGCGCCCTACGGCCTGGTCGCCCAGTCGCTGGCCTCCGGGGTGACGCAGCTCGGCCCCGCCGTCGACCGCGTGTTCCTCTCGTCCGCGACGGAGGGCGACATCTCCAGCTACGAGATGTCGGACCGGCTGATGTACGCCGCTTCGCAGTTCTTCACGATGACGTTCATCTTCCGACGGGTGGCCGTGTGGGCGCAGCTGCCCGCGATGGGCGTCGAGCGGGCCCGCCTGCTGCTGCGCGGCGACGCCCGCACCCTCGGCGGCCTGGTCGTCGCGCTCACGATCGGGAGCGTCGTGGTGTGTCTGGCCGCGCTGGCGTCCGGCCTGCTGCCGTCCGACTGGCGCACCGGCTTCCTGTGGGGCTCGCTGGTGATGCTCTCGCTGCCCGCGCACCTCTTCAACGTCGTCGGCACCCGCATGCTCGTGATCGGGCGCAAGCAGAACATGATGCTGTGGATCGCCGGGGCCACGGCGATCCTCAACGCCATCTTGGACGGCCTGTTCTTCTTCTTCCTGGGTTCGATCGGCATCATCGTCTCCACCGTGGTGCTCCGGTGGACGATGGCGGGTGTCTACCTGTACCTGCTGCGCAGCGTCATCCCGGCCACCATCGGCCGCGACGTCGTCCAGGACTAGCTGATCCGTCTGGGGCGCGACGCGGCGGTGACCGCCAGGAGTGGTGCCAGAGGGGCAGAAATGCGCCTCTCCCACCACTTCTGACGAGCACGACGGCGCACCCGGTTCGGGGTGCGGCGGGACTACCGGCTCAGCGCCGCGGCGAAGGGGACGGCGACGGCCTGCGCGAGGGGTCGTCGGCCTGCTCATCGGGCGTTGTCGCCCGCGGCAGCTCGCTCGTCCGATCCCCCGGAGCAACGGCGCCGCTGCTGCCGTTGCTGCCGTTGCCTGCACTGCTGCCGTTGCTGCCGTTGCTGCTGCCGTTGGGCTCCACCGCCACCTTGTGCGTGGCTCCGTTGGCCCCCCCGTTGACGGCGCCCTCCGCGGGACGCCCGTTCTGGCCCGCCTCTGCCGGATGCCCGTTCTGGGGCTCCTGCGGGGCCGAAGTCAACAGCGGCAGGAGGGACGCGGGCCGCTCCGGGTAGGCACGCAGCCGCCTGCGGCGGGCCTGCCGCGCGGGTGTCACGGTCAACACGGTGCCGATCAGCGGCGCGGACACCGCCTCGAGCGCCGACGCCGCGGCGGCCACCTGCTCCTCGGTGGTGCGTCGGTAGCGGACCACGAGGACGACGCCGTCGGCGCGCGCGGCGACGGCTGCGGCGTCGGAGACGGGCAGTAGCGCGGGCACGTCGATGATCACGAAGTCGTAGCGCGCGCGCAGGTCCTCGAGCAGGTGGTCCATCCCACGCCAGGTGAGCAGCTCGCCCAGCCGCGGGGCGACCGGACCGGACGGCAGGACGTCCAGCGGCACCTCGTGCAGCCTGCGGCGGGCGAACGGCCACATCAGCCTGCCGGTGAGCACGGTCGTGAGCCCGGGTCCCGGCTCCAGGTCGAAGTACGCCTCGACCTGGGGGTGGCGCAGGTTCGCGTCGATCAACATGACGTGGCTGCCCTCGGCGAGGGTGCGGGCCAGGTTGCACGCCGTTGCGGAGGTTCCTTCGCCGAGGACCGCACTCGTCACGACGATGACCTTGGCCCGACGGCGCTGCTCGGGCGCCCCGTCGTGGAACTGCAGGTTGGTACGCAGCCTGCGGTAGGCCTCGGCTCGCAGCGACCCCGGAGCCTGGTCGACGGCAATGGGGGAGATCCGCGCGTCACGATCGGCCGGGATCTCGGCGAGCAGGGCCGCGTTGGTGAGGGCATGCAGCTGCTCAGGGTCGCGGATCGAGGTGTCGCGTGCGTGCCGCACGAACGCCGCCGCAATCCCGATGAGCAGGCCGAGCGCGCCCCCAAGCGCTATGCCGAACGGAACGTTGGGCGAAATCGGGATCGGCGACGACGTGGCCTGCCGGATGACCTGCACGCCGATTACGGACGGTGCGGCCGGCGTCACGCCGACAGGCCCCGCCGCCGCCGTGGGTCCGATCGGCTGCTCCAACTGCTGCACGAGCGAGACGAACTGCTGAGCGACCGCGTTCGCGATCGCCGAGGCCCGCTGCGGCGACGTGTCCGTGACGGTCTCGGTCATGACGGCCGTGTCCGGTTGGATGGTCACCGCGAGGTGCGACGACAGCTGCGCCGCCGTCATCGGCAGCTTGAGCTGGTCGACCACGGCCTGCGTGATGCGCTCGTCACGCATCAGCGGCGCATAGGAGGTGGCCCGGTCCTTCGCGAGCTGACTGGCCTTGTAGGCGTCATCCGAGGTTTCGGCACGGCCCTGAAGTGACACGTACAGCGTCACGTCCGCTGTGTACTGCCGCGGGATCACCAGCAATGCCGCGCCTGCACCCAGCAGGCCCAGCACAAGGCAGATCAGAACGACCCGCCAGCGCTCCCCGATAATCCGCAGCGCCTCATTGACGCCCATGCTCTACCCCCCGCTATCGCCCTGTCCCCCAGTGTCAAGCATAGGCCCGGAGCCGCCGTGGCCGACGCGGCGTCGGCCGCGTACGGTCAGACCGACCGGTTTGGGCGGTTTGGGCGGTGCTTGGGGGCGCAGTGTGGCGGTCGTGGTGAGGCGAAATCTTACTGCCCCTGAGCCCGCAGCGGCTACCCGTACGCAGGCCGTTCCCTGGCGAGGGCGACAGGTTGCCGTGGTGTGGCCGCTGGTTGCGCTGCTCGTCGGCGCAGGCGCGATGGCGGCGCCGGTGCCCACGCTGCTCGGCCTCCTCGCCGTGGCGGCATTGGCGGTGGCGTTGTTCGCGCCGCGGCTGACCGCGGGGCTCGCCGTCCTCGCCATCCTTTTCGTCCGGCCGCTGGCGCAGCTCGTACCCGTCCCGGCCGTCTCTTATCTGGACGAAACGCTCGTGGCGCTCTGCGTCGTGACGCTGCCGCTGCGTCGCCTGCTCGACCGCAAGCCGCTGCGCACGTTCCCCGGCCAGTGGTGGTTCGTCGCATTCCTCACCGTCGGTCTGCTGAGCTCACTGATCGCCCAGGTACCGTTCGTGATCTTCCTGACCGGCACGTACATCATCGGCAAGGGTCTGCTGCTGGCCTGGGCGGTGGCCCAGCTCGACTGGTCGGACCGGCATCTGCTGCGCGCCACCCGGGCCACGACGGTTGTGATCCTTCTCTCGTTCGTGGCGATGGCGGTGAACCTGGCGTTCCCGGGCGCCTGGAACGCGGTGCTCGCATCCGACAAGAACGCGGTTGCACCGCGGTCTTTCCTGCCGTCGCTGATCGGGCCGTTCACCCACCCCATTGACCTCGGCCAGTTCATGGCGCTGTCCGCGATCGCGATCACGACATGGCGCTCGTCGGTCCGCAAGACCGGTCTCACCCTGGCCCTGCTGCTCGGAACGGTCGCAGGCGCCGCGCTCACCGGCCGTCGTACGGCGGCGGTGGGGCTGTCCGTGGCGTGGCTGTGGCTGCAGCGGCTGCAACACTCCGTGCGCGTGCTGGTCGCGCTGGTGGCGTGCGTGCCGATCGCCATCGTCGTCTTGGGCAGCTCCGCAGCCGAGGTCGTACAGGCGACCTACCAGGACTACATCGGTGCGGGTGAGCCGGAAGCGCGCACAGTGCTGACGGTCGACTCGTTCTCGGTGGCCGCCGAGCACTTTCCCGCAGGCGCAGGCTTCGGGCGCTTCGGCTCGGCCACGGCCGCGGAGAACTACAGCCCTGAGTACGTCGCCAGGGGCTACCCGCACGTCTGGGGCCTCGGTCGCGGTAAGGACGACGGGAGGTTCCTCACGGACACCGAGTGGCCTGCGATCCTCGGTGAGACGGGGTACCTGGGCGCGATCGCCTTCGCGCTGGGCCTGGCCGGGATCTACCGGGCAGGTAGGCGGCTCTCGCGCAACGGCCACGCCTTGACGCGTTGGGCGGGCTTCACCGTGATCGGGTGGCTGGTGGTGCTCGTGCTGCAGTCGGTCGGCACTGTCGCGTTCACCGGCCCGCCTGTGTACGGGGCCTTCTTCGCGCTCGTCGGGATCTGCGCCGCCCTGTCGGACCGGGCCGCCCAGCCTGCCGCACCCTGAGCCCGCACACACCGCGTGGGGCTCGCACACCCTGCGGAAGGTGTGTGCGAGCTCCATACGGTGTGCGCGAGCGGGTTGATCACATGCGGTCGACGCCCGGCGCGGTCAGCCGGTTGCGGGTGTCCAGCACGTCAGCGCTGTGCCGGTTGAGGACATCCCAGTCGATCGCGTCGTGGTCGGTGAGCACGATCGCCATGTCGGCCGCCTCGACCCTCTCGTCGGTGCACTCGACGAGGGTGACGCCCGGGGGCACCTCGGCAGGCGCGACGAAGGGATCGACACCCCAGAGCTCGGCCCCGAGGTCGGCGAGGCGATGGGCGACCTCGGCGGCGGGCGAGTGCCGGGCGTCGCCGGAGTTGCGCTTGTAGGTCAGCCCGATCAGCAGGATGCGGCTGCCGTTGACCGAGCGGCTCTTCCGGTTGAGGTGTTCGACGACGCGCGAGACCACATAGCCCGGCATGTTGTCGTTGACGTCGTTGGCGACCTCGACGAACCGGAAGGTCCGCCCGAGTGCGCGGCGGACCTGCCACGACAGGTAGGACGGGTCGATGGGCAGGCAGTGCCCGCCGACCCCGGGACCCGGCGTGAACTTCATGAAGCCGAACGGCTTCGTCGCGGCCATGTCGATCACCGACCACACGTCGATGCCGAGGTCGTGGCAGTAGATGGCGAGCTCGTTGACCAGCGCGATGTTGACGTGGCGGAACGTGTTCTCCAGCAGCTTCGCCAGCTCGGCCTCGCGGGTGCCCGGCGCCGTGACCGTGTGGTCGACGACGTCGCCGTAGAACTGCGCCACGGCAGCCGTCGACGCGTCGTTCACACCGGAAACGATCTTCGGCGTGTTGCGGAGCCCCCATGTCGGGTTGCTCGGGTCGATGCGCTCCGGGCTGAAGCCGAGGAGGAAGTCCGTGCCTGCGCGCAAGCCCGAGCCCGCCTCCAGGAGCGGTCCGAAGATCTCCTCGGTGGTGCCGGGGTAGGACGTCGACTCGAGTACGACGCGGGCGCCGCTGGTCAGGTAGCGGCTGAGCAGTCGGGCGGCGTCCTCGATGTAGTGCAGGTCGGGCAGCCCGTCGCGCAGCGGGGTCGGCACGCAGACCACGGCCGTGCCGAAGCCCGTGAGGTCGGCGGGCTCGTCGCTCGGCGTGAAGCGGCCGGTGGCCAAGGCCGCAGCCAGGTCGGCGTCGGTCACGTCGTCGATGAACGTCTCGGCCCGCCGCAGCCGGTCGATCCTGCTCTTGTCGACGTCGAAGCCGACCACGTCGTAGCCGACCTCGACCGCGCGCAGCGCAAGTGGAAGCCCGACGTAGCCCTGGCCGATGACGACCACCCGACCGTCGCGTGCGCTTGTCATGATTGCGATCCCCCGATCCGTGCCGCTGGCGCCGGGCGTCAGCAGAAGTAGTGGTAAAGCACGGCGCCTGCGCGCTCTGTGATGTCGTCCGGGACCGACTCGTCGGTCAGCAAGCGGGTCAGCTCGCCCAGCTCGGCGTCGATGGCGCGCCGCTGGCCGGGCTCGCCCGCACGCAGTGTGACCAGCGACCGTTCGACGCTGGCCCACTTGCGCTTGTACGCCACGAGGCCCGGCTGGTCCCGGTCGCTCAGGCCCCAGTCGACGAGCCGGAGGCCGCGCTCGGCCGCGTACCGGATCGCGGTCCAGTAGATGGCGTCGTTGGGGCGCACCCGCAGGTGTTCCGACGCCGATGCGCCGAACTTGTAGTACAGGACGCCCGCCCACTCCAGGAACACCGCCGCCGCGATGACCTCGTCGTCCACGCGGGCGAGCAGCGTGACGCAGCCGTCGGCCGCGGCGAACTCGGACCAGATGCGCTCGAAGAACGCGACCGGCTGTGCGAGCAGCTGGTACTTCGCCTTGCGCAGCCGCACGTGCAGCCGGTGCATGGCCCGCACCGCGTCGAGGTCGTCGCGGACGTCCACCTTGACCCCGGACCGCTCGGCGGTGGCGAGGTTGCGGCGCGACTGTGACGCGAAACGGCCGCGCAGCTCGTCGAGGTCGGTGTCGATGGGCGTGCCGTGCCACGCCGCCTCGCCGACGACGCGCAGCCGCTCATCGGCGACGGCGGGGGAGTCGTTGAGGCAACGCAAGGTGAACGGCGCCGCGCCAGATGACACCGCGCCGGACATCACCGCGTCGGACACGGCGTTCCACGTCGGCAGGTCGGGCACGAGCGGGTCGGCCCGGTCGCAGAACGGCAGGCTCAACAGCCTGCTGCCGCGCGCGTCGTCGACGTGTACCCAGGCGAGCCCACCTACCGCGGCGCCGGAGGGGTCGAGGGCGACCCGCGCCTCCGGGACGAAGCCGTACGTCCCGCACACCGCCGCGATCCACGGCGGCGACGTGAACAGGCTCGCGTCGGGGCGGGCGGCCAACGCCGCCCACCGCGGGTCGGTGCGTGGATCGACGGCGACGACGGCAGGAGTGCCGGTCATCGCTTCCCGGTCCTTCGCCGCAGCGCGAACGGTGGCACGTCGGTCAGCCGCTGGATGGCGGTGTTGCGCGTACCCAGCAGATCCTCGACGGTGATCGCGTCAGGGGAACGGTGCAGGGCGAGACCACGCGTGGCCAGCTCCTGCGCCAGCTGATCTTGGTGGTCGTCACCCGCTTCGCCGAAAGCAGCGACTCTGGTGGCCATCACCGCGAACCGGCCTGCCGTGAGGTTGGCCAGGGCCGAACCGGTGCCCGCGTGGCTCACGACGATGTCCGCTGCGGCCAGCGCCGCGGACAGGTCGGCGGCGGGCAGGAACGGCGTGGCCTGGATCGGCAGGTCGTCGACCGGCGTGCAGCCGGTCTGCCACAGCACGTCGACGGGCCTGCCTGCCGCGGTCTCCAGATCGCCGCCGGGCCCGAGCAGCTTCGCCAACGCGACGATCAGGCGGCGGAACGGGAACTCGGCCGCGGTGCCCACCGTGACGACGACCTGCAAGCGCTCGCCGAGCTGGGGGTCGGCGGCGACCGGCTCGTAGGCGTCGAAACTGCTGCCGCCGTAGTGCCAGTGCGCGTCGCTCCAGTGTCGGTACTGGGTGTACGTGCGTACGCCCGGAACCCACCGCAGGAGCTTGCCGGTGATCGAAGGGCCGCCCACCCGGGCCGCGCTTTCGATGTAGTGGCACTCGACGCCGCGCGCCGCGAGGTAGGGCAGATAGCCCAGAGCGATGCCGGAGCCGGTGGAGACGGCCCGCGTGGGTCGCCTGCGCCGGTAGAGCGAGCTCGCGCGCGCCACGCAGCGCAACACGCCGCGCAGGTCGCGCACGCCCACGTAGGGGATGTACTCCACGTCCTGGCCCGCCAGCAGCGAGGTGCTCTGCTCGTTCGCGTGCGTCACCCATACCGACTCGGTGTCGGGTGGGATCCGCTGTGCGAGGCTGACGAGCTGGGTGAGGTGACCGCCGGTGGTAGCGACGAGCGCCGTCGTCATCGCGCTCCGTCGCTGCGCAGGAGCGTGGGCACGGTGCGCAGCAGGATGCGCGTGTCCGTCAAGAGACTCCGGGTGCGGACGTAGTGGACGTCCAGCCGCAGCATGTCCAGCGTGCCGAGCGTGCTACGCCCGCTGACCTGCCAGAGGCCGGTCAGGCCGGGACGGACGTTGAACCGCGGCGCGTACTCGGCCGGGAACATCTCGGCTTCCCATTCCAGGCACGGCCGTGGCCCGACGAGCGCCATCTCGCCCCGCAGCACGTTGATCAGCTGCGGCAGCTCGTCGAGGCTGGTGCGGCGCAGGAAGGCGCCGACGCGGGTCACCCTGCGGTCGTTGCTCAGCTTGGAGCTGCCGTTGACCGCGGTGACCTCGCCGCGCAGCTCGCGCCCGATCAGGTCGCGGAGCATGTCGTCGCCGACGCCGACGGTCATCGTGCGGAACTTCAGCATCGTGAACTGGTTTCTGCCCAGCCCAACGCGCTCCTGGCGGAACAGCGCAGGGCCGCGGTCGCCGCACCACACGGCGATCGCGATGACCAGCATCGGCCCCGAGAACAGACCGAGCAGCACGACGGCGACGAAGAAGTCCGCCGTGCGTCGGACGACGTCGGCGAAGGACCGCCGTCGGCGGGCGTCCTCGGGCGTGGAGCGGCGACCGACGTCGAAGCTCGAGCACCGGGCGACAGCGGTGGCGGTGGCACGGTGGCGCGGCGCGTACTCCCGCGCTCGCGTTCGGGACGAACGAAGATAAGCCATCAAACGCCTCGCTGAATGCTGTTGCGTAGGTGCGCGACCACTGGGCGAACGGCATGCCGCAGACGCCATGAGCGACCGCCCAAGCGGGAAAGGAGCCGGTACCCGAGGCTCAGCTTGAGCCGGAAGGTGAGCAGTGAGTCGGTGCTTTGCACGAAGACCCGGTCCACCGCGAAGCGACCGTTTTCGCGCGCGACGGCGAACGCGGTGGCGTAGCCCGCCTCGCCGACGGCGCGGCGGGCCGCGGCGTCATGCGTGCCGTAGGGGTAGGCGAAGGAGCGCGCAGGCACCGCGGTGGCGGCCTCCACCGCGGAGCGCGCATCGGTGACGTGTCGCCGAAGTGTGCCCTCGTCCATTCCGGACATGCGGGTGTGGTCCCAGCCGTGTACGCCGATCTCCATGCCTGAGCTGATCAGGTTCTGGAGCTGCTCGGCGGAGAGGAGCCGCTCGTTCGGGTAGGCCTCCGCCCATCGCGCCCGGTCCCCGAGCAGTCCGGGACATACGAAGAGCACGGAGGGAACTCCCGCCGCCGCCAGCACGGGCGCAATCCGGGCCACCGACTCGTGTCCGTCGTCGATGGTGAACAGGTAGGAGCGCCGCGGTGTCGGCTTCCCGGCCAGTGCAGCGAGGTAGCCGTCGAGGCTCAGCGCCTGCCACCCCCGCCGCCGCAGGTAGTCGAGCTGCGCGGCGAGGGCCTGCTCCGTGACGAACAGCTTCTCCGGGTCGGCGCCGGGCGCCTCGCCGAAGTAGTGGTACATGAGCACGACGGGCGTGCCGAGGGGCATGCGCCGTCGCGCCAAGGGCGTCGTGCCCGTGTCGACCGCACCGATGGCTCGGCTGTCAAACACGGGCGAGCACCTCGCAGACCCGGTCTGTGCTGTCGGTACCCATCGTGGGGAAGACCGGCAGCGAAAGGATGTGCTCCGCCGCGGCCTCCGCAACCGGCAACGGCCCGTCTGCGAACTCCGCATAGGCGGGCTGCAGGTGGCACGGCACCGGGTAGTGGATTCCCCAGCCGATGCCAGCCTCGTCCAGAGCACGCATGATCTTACTGCGGTCGGGAACCTGGACTACCGCGAGGTGGTAGACCGCCTTGGCCTGCGGGTCTTCTGCGACAGGCACGCACCACGAGGGCAGCCCGGCGCGGTAGCGCTCCACGGCTGCCGCACGGGCCTTGTTGCCCTGGTCGAGGCTCGGGAGCTTGGCCAGCAGAAGCGCGGCCTGCACCGTGTCGAGCCTGCTGTTGCGGCCAACGTCGATGTGGGCGTACCGGTCCTTCTCGGAACGGCCGTGGTCGGCCAACCGCCGTATGCGGGTGATCAGCTCGGCGTCGTCGGAGACGACCGCCCCTCCGTCACCGAGGGCGCCGAGGTTCTTGCCGGGATAGAAGCTGAACGTCGCGACCGACCCCCAGCTGCCCGCTTTGCGACCCGCGTACGTGGCCCCGTGGGCCTGCGCCGCATCCTCGATGAGGTGCAGGCCGTGGCGTTCGGCGAGCCCGGACAGCGCCACGACGTCGGCCATCTGCCCGAACAGGTGGACCGCGATGATCGCGGCTGTCCGCGGGCCGATGGCGGCCTCGGTGGCCGCCGGGTCGAGCAGGAGCGTGTCGGGCAGGACGTCCACGAAACGCGGCGTCGCGCCGACGGCGCACACGGCCTCGGCGGTGGCCACGAACGTGTTGGTCGGAACGATCACTTCGGCGCCTGCGCCGATGCCGAGCCCCATCAGCGCCAGTTCGATCGCGTCGGTGCCGTTGCCGACCCCCGCGCAGTGCCCGACCTCGCAGTAGTTCGCGAACGCGGTCTCGAACCGCGCTACTTCCGGGCCGCCGACGAACTTGCCGTGGTCGACCACCGAACGCCAGGCCAGGTCGAGCGGCTCGCGCAGCTCGCGGTGCAGACCGGCCAGGTCGAGAAACGGAATCCGGGTTGGCTGCGTCATGAGCGACCTTCGATCTGGGAGCCTGCCACCTGCAGGCCGGGCCGGACGGCGGCCGGACGGCCGGACGCGAGCGACTGGTCGCTCGCCGCGAGGACCCGGACGATGTCGAGCCCGCGCTCGCCCGGCGTCAGTGACCGCGATCCCGTCAGAATGGCCTCGATGAACTCCCGGTCCTGGACGCCCAGCGGCTCCTTGAACGGAACGAAAGGCGAGGTGATGCTGCCGGTCCGGTAGCTCACGGGCATCTCGTGCGCCATGTGCGGACTGTCGATCTCGCGAGGGTCCACGCCGATGTCGTAGATCCGGATCCGCTCGTTGTCCGACATGTCGTCGAAGATGGCCATGCGGCGTTCCCCGACCACGGTGGTCCGGCGGACCTTGTTCGGGTTCAGCCAGCTCACGTGCACGAACGCGTGGGTCGACGGGAACTCCAGCCGCAGGTACGCGACGTCTTCGTTCCACGGACCGACGTTGCGCTGCGCCCAGACCGACACCGAGATCGGCAGCTCGTCGAGCAGGTACGAGGTGATCGAGATGTCATGGGGAGCGAGGTCCCAGATGACGTTCACATCGCTGCGGTACAGGCCGAGGCTCAGCCGCGCCGTGTCGATCGAGAGCACGCGACCGAGCTCACCTGCGCGAATGATGTCGCGCAGCTGCCGCACCGCCGGGTTGTACTCGAACGTGTGGCCCACCATCAACTGCACGTTGGCCGCAGCAGCGGCGGCAACGAGCTTCTCGGCGTCCTCGACGTTCGTCGCCATCGGCTTCTCGATCAAGACGTGCTTTCCCGCATTCAAGGCCTGCAGGCCGACCTCCACATGGGTCGCAGGCGATGTGGCCACGAGTACCGCGTCCACGTCGTCCAACACCTCGTCGAGGTTGTTGACGATCCTCCCCAACGATGGTTGGAGAACTGCCGCCTCCTGCAACCGTTCCACATCGGTGTCAACGACCGACACCGTCACGTCGGGCATGGCGCTTAGCACCCTGACGTGTTTGCTCCCCCAATATCCGTAGCCCACGACAGCCACGTGGACACGACCCGACTGCAT
The DNA here is from genome assembly GCA_036401495.1 of Pseudonocardia sp. GTDB lineage: Bacteria > Actinomycetota > Actinomycetes > Mycobacteriales > Pseudonocardiaceae > Pseudonocardia. The sequence goes on from DASWUV010000015.1 coordinate 88,487, forward strand.
CACGTCGATCCCCCGAGTCAGCTTGCGACGTACTTCCCCCAGTCACAACGGCTCTACGCGGCTGACGTCATCTCCCAACCGGGTAAAGCCGTTCATACCTACCGGTCCTACCACGTCACTCGTTGTAGATCAGATAGGTGTTACAGATCCTAGACGTACCCAGTTGGAGGGCGCCTTTCGGTGGGCCGTTGGTGCTACCACATGGGCTTCATCTGCTCGTCTGCGGGAAATGCGCGGCTTGCGAAGCTCGCTTCGGCCGTCCCTTGTCGACGACGCCGAACGCGCTCAGTCGTCGGCGCCGTCGCGCAGCAGCAGCACGGTCCTGAGCACCTGCTCGACGGCGGCGGCGAAGGCGTCGCCCCGTAGCTCGTCACGGGCGGCCAGGTTCTGCGCGGCGAGCTCCAGCATCTGCTCGTCACCCATGCGTCGCACCAGCAGGGCGGCGACCTCGTCCAGCTCGACGGCGGGGTGATCCAGGCGGGTCAACGCGAACGCGACCACCAGCTCGTCCCTCGTCACGTCGACCCCCCGCCGCTCGCCCATCCCGAGCATATCGTCGAGACGACGTGGCGAAGGTCACTCTCAGCCCGGATGTCCGGTCCTACGACATCACCCAGCGGATGCCGCGGGTCACCGCCTGGCCACCGCCACGAACCAGCATCGGCTCCACAACCGGTAGGTAGGGCAGCCGCAGCGGTGTCCGGGCCCAGCGTGGCAGCAGCTCTACCGCCGCTGCGGCGAGCAGTGCGTACGGCGCCCGCGCTGCGAGCGCGAGGGGCGGGCTGAACAGCAGGTATCGGGCGGTCGAGCGGGCCTGCGCCGTGCCCGCCAGCTCGGGTCGGAAGGCCGCGATCCGGCTCGCCAGCGCCGCCTCGGTCACCGGCGGGTCGAGGACGCCGAGCTCACGGGCGATGCGCGCCGTGTCGGCGACGTATCCGTCGCGGCCCGCCGGGTCGAGCGGGCGTGAGCCGTAGCGTTGGTGGGCGCGCAGGAAGCTGTCGATCTCCGCGATGTGCACCCATTCCAGCAGGTGGGGGTCGCCCGCCGAGTAGGCCCGACCATCCGGCGCCCTTCCCCGCACCCGGTCGTGCACGGCCTTGATCCGCTCGATCGTCTCCCGCGCTTCCGCTTCGGGTCCGAACGTCGTGGCCGCCAGGAAGTAGCTGGTGCGCGCGAGCCTGCCCCACGGGTCGCCGCGGTACCCCGAGTGACCGGCGACCCCGGCCATGGCCAGCGGATGCAGCGACTGCAGCAGCAACGCCCGCAGACCGCCGACGAACATGGACGCGTCGCCGTGCACCTGTCTGATCGGGCGGTCCTGCGTGAACCAGCGTGGGCCGGGCGCGCTGTGGATCCGCGCCCGCCTGTCCGGCCCCTCGTCGCCCGCGACCTTGTGGAAGACGTCGGCGCCCAGCCGCGCACGCAACTCGGCGATCCGGGCGTCGAGCGAGCCGACTCCGGGCAGGCGCAGATCGACCACACCGCCATCATCCGCGACTGGATCGATCCCGGCCAGCCGACGTCGAGCTGTCCGGAGAAAATCAATTGCGGGAACCATTTCCGGCCAAGCCGCTCGCGCGCTCGGGACGGCTATTCGCCGCCTACGGCAAAGAATGCCCACGAGTGCGGAAAACGTGCGCTGCGGACGGTAGATCCGGTGCTCTGGCCGGGCGCGCCGCGCCGAGTCACAATGCCGCTGCGGGTGCCGTTGGGCCTGCACGGGAGTCGGATGCCTACGAACAGAGGATCGCCATGTCTTACGCCGCCGCTCCGGTCGCACTGACCGCGGCCCGCCGACACGCCTGGATCCTGGTGCTCGTCGTCGGCACGGCCCTGTTCATCGCCGTCGAACGGACGCTCGTCGCCACCGGCAACCCCAACTTCGTCCCGTCCGCGATCCTGGTCGGCGCGGCGATCGTTCCTGCCGCGTTCCTGACCTTCGTCTACGGCCGCAGGCTCGCCTACGACGTCGGCCTGCCTGTCGTCGCTACCGCAGCGTTCCTCGGCGGGGTGATCGGCACGGTCGTCGCAGGCACCCTTGAGTACGACGCCCAGCGTGACCTCGGATTCCTTCCGATGCTGGGCGTCGGTGTGATCGAGGAGACCAGCAAGCTGCTCATCCCGATCGTGGTGCTGATCTTCTTCCGCAAGTACCGCACCAGGGCCGACGGACTGCTCATCGGCGTCGCGGCGGGAGCGGGTTTCGCCGCGTTGGAGACGATGGGCTATGGGTTCGTGACGCTGCTGGAGTCGCGGGGCAGCATCACCGAAACCGTCGACGTCCTGCTGCTGCGCGGGATCATGAGCCCGGCCGGGCACATGGCGTGGACGGGCATCGCCGCGACCGCGCTGTACGGCGCGGCGGAGTCGGGGTGGGAGGGCCGGAGGATCCGTGGGTTCTTGGGCGCGTTTATCCTCGCCGTCGCCCTGCACACCGCATGGGACAGCCAAACGACATTGCTCGGCACCGCGATCGTCGCCGTCGTCAGCCTCGTCGCCCTCGGCTGGACGGTCCATCGGACCGCCGCCGCGCGGCCCAGGGTGGAGGCGTGAGGACGACCTGAGGTCGCGCGTTCGACACCTGCACGCTCACCTGTGGACGTTGACGGTGCGCCTGCCCAGGGACAGGCTGGCGATCGACCACCCGTCGTCACACGAAGGAGTCGCCAATGAGCGGTCGTCCGAACATCGTGCTTGTCCACGGGGCGTGGGCGGACGGCTCCTGCTGGAGTGGCGTGATCCAGCGACTTCAGGCTGCGGGGTACCACGTCATCGCGCCGCAGTTCCCCGAAACCTCGCTGGCCGATGACGTCGCTCGGCTGCGGCACGTGCTCAAGCGCCAGGAGGGCCCCACGCTCGTCGCGGGCCACTCCTACGGCGGCCAGATCATCACGTCCCTCGGCACCGACGCGCCGAACGTCGCAGGGATCGTCTACATCGCCGCCTTCGGGCTCGACGAGGGGGAGTCGATCGGTCAACTGCTCACCCAGGGGCCGCCGACGCCCGCGCTCGCCCACCTCGACATCGACGACCTGGGATTTGCGTGGCTGCCGGAAGACGACTTCGTCAGCCACTTCGCAGGCGACATCGACCCTGCTACAGCGCGGTACATGTTCGCGGTGCAGCAGCCGCTGGCCGCGAGCACCCTGGGCGACGTCATGGGCGTCCCCGCGTGGAAATCGCTTCCGACCTGGTTCCTCGTCTCGGCCAACGACGAGGCCATCCCGCCGGACGCCGAGCGTCAGTTCGCCGCGCGGATGGGGGCGAAGACCGTCGAGGTCGCCTCTGGCCACGTCGCGATGGTCTCCCACCCCGACGAGGTCACGGAGCTCATCCTGTCGGCCGCCGAGACGATTGCCGCTGGCGAGAAGTAGCGCGGTCACCGGCTGCGCGCGCGATCTGCCCGACCTGCGCCCGGCCTGCGGTCACGCGGGTCCGGCCAGGCTGTCGGAGATCAACACCTTCGTTGCCGCATCGGCGTCGAGCGAGGTCTGCAGGGCCAGCGCCGCGTCGACGACGGGGAACCGGTGCGACACCATCTCGGCGAACGGAATCGCGTGGCGGTGGCGGGCGAGCAGGGCCAGGGTTCCTGCGTAGGCCAGCAGGTCCTCGCCGCCGGTGCCCATGACCGTCAGGTTGCGCCCGCAGATCTCCGCGGGATTGACGGTCTCGGCGCCCATGTCCACGAACGCGCCCACCTCCAGCACCGTGCCGCCGTCGCGGACCATGTGCAGTGCGGAGGCGAACGACCCGGGGAAGCCGGTGGCGTTGACGACGACATCGGCGCCTTCGCCGCCGGTCAGGTCCCGGACCTCGGCGACGGTGTCCCCACCGTTGTCGGCGCCCCGGTCGAGCACGGTGTGCGCGGCGGCGAGATGACCGGCGAGCGCCAGGCGCTTCGCGGAGCGGTCGACGGCGATCACCGCACCCGCCCCCATCAAGGCCGACTTGATCACGTGCGCCATGCCGAGCGACCCCACGCCGACCACCGCGACGCTGTCGCCGGGCCGGAACCCGCCAGGACGACGCAGGGCCGCCGCGCGCTCGAGGCTGTGGGTGACGGCGAAGATCTCGGTGAGGACCGCGACGTCGGACGGAAGCTCGTCCGGCACGCGAAAGACGGCGGTGCCCGGTTTGAGGTAGAGGTACTCGGCCCATCCGCCGAACAGGTGCGGGGGCTCGTCGCAGCTGAGTGAGTTGCCGTAGTTCTCGAGGTTGCGGCACAGGTAGTAGGGAAAGCCGCGCAGGCAGGGGCGGCACGTGCCGCAGGCCCGGTTGGGCGCGGGCACCACCCGGTCGCCCGCCTTCAGCGCAGTGGCGTCATGGGCGAACGCGCCGCCGGGGCCGACAGCCTCGACGACACCGACGTTCTCGTGGCCCTGGATGATGGGGAACGGCGTGCTGCGCTCCATGGCCGTTCCGGCGTACTGGACGGTCTCGCCGCGGAACGTGTGCTTGTCGGTGCCGCAGATGCCTGAGGCGATCATGCGCAGGAGCACCGCGCCCGGTTCCAGCTCGGTCGGCACCGGGTACGTGCGGATCTCGATCTGGCGGGGGGCGATCAGGGTCGCGGCCCGCGCAGTGGGCATCGGGCTCCTCCTTGGCGCGGTCCAGGCCGCATGATCGCCGGATCAGGCGGATTCTATGCGCTGACGCACGGCATCCGCCGCATCTGGCGATCATGGGGCGACTCACCCAGCAGCTGCGAACCCGTTCAGATCAAGTAGCTCCAGCAGCACCGCGGTGGCGTCCGGCCCGGATCGCTGCGCCGCCACCAGGTGCCGCGGCCGCGGCTGGAGGACCGCGTTGTCGATGGCCGCGGCCAACTCGGCGGGGTTCTGCGGCCAGGCGGCCAGGTCGGCGCCCGCAAGCACCCTGGCGTTGGCCTTGCCGTGACCGGGGATGGCGAGGTAGGTGATGGCGGGCAGGCCCGCCACCAGCGCCTCGGTGAACGACAGACCGCCTGCGTTGTGGATGAGGACGTCGGCGGCGGCCATGAGCTCCGGAACGTCGTCGCGCCAGCCGAGCGCGATGACCCGCGGCAGGCCCGCAAGCCCGCGTCGCAGTGCCTCGTTGCGCCCGCAGAGGACGACGACCTGCACGCGCGGGTGCTGCAAGACCGCCATGACGGTGTCGTGGACCGATCCCAGCCCCAGCGACCCCGCGCTGATCAGGGCCATCGGCTCGGTCCCGACCACCCCGAGCTCGCCACGGACCCTGGAGCGCTCGGCGTCGTTGCCGCCCTGGGAGAACCGAGGCTGGGTCAGCGCGCCGACGGCCTGCAGGACGACCCCGTAGCGGTCAGCGTCTTCCACGGTCGCCCGGGTCACGGCCAAGTGCAGGTCGACCGCCGGATGACACCAGAGCCGATGCGCCGCGGGGTCGGTCAGGAACGTCACCGCAGGCGCCTCGAGCCGCCCGGACACGCGCAGCCGTCCGAGGGTCTGGCTGGACAGCGGGTACGTCGAGACGACGACGTCCGCACCGGCGGACCACCGCCGCACCGTTCGCTCGGACAGTCGACAGAAGCTGACGACCGCGAACCGGACCCACCGGCGGTGCTCGATGCCGGTGAAGAGCCAGTCGAAGAACTGCGGCGCGTGCTGGACCGCCGGGCCGTAGCAGTCGCGGGCGAGGAACCGGCCGAGGCCGGGCAACGCGTCGAGCCAGTCCCGCACGTCGACGTCCACGCCGTGGTGGCCGAGTCGGCGGGCCAGCTCGTACGCGGCGCCGTCGTGACCGGCCCCGACGGCGGCGGTGAGGATCAGGACGCGCCCGCAACCGGTTTCGGCCAGCCGATCCACGATGCGGGCCGGGCGCTTGCGGATTCGGCGTGATGAGAGCGGGGACAGGTTCGACCTCGTCATACGGGAGGGCTCCAGGGATCACGTCGACAATTGATCTCCTAGGTACGCCATGAGCGGGAAACTCGCGGCAAACTCCACCGGTGGGTCCGCTGTCGGTCTCATGACCGCTCGGCCCTCCTGGCGCCGCCCGCGTCGTCAAACGATCATCAGTCGCCCGGCCCGAAGGCTTCGCAGGGGCTCTACCAGCCCCAGGAGCCGGGTTCGCCCTTGAATGGGCCGACGACCTCGCGGGTGATCCAGCCGCCGTAGAACTCCCCGGGTTGGGCCTGCACCGGTTCGCCGTCGAGGGTCACCGCGTCGAACGGCGCGGCGTAGACCGCCACGCGGTCGCGCAGCTCCGGGTAGCGGCGGTCGGGCTCGGGGTACCACCAGCCCACGTTCCGCAACGCGGGCGCGCCGGGGACGATCACATCGACGTAGCGGGCCACGCCCTTCCACTCGCAGTGGGTCGTCCTGTCCACCGGCTGCAGATACTCCCCGAACGCGGAGCGCGGCAGGTAGAAGGTCGGCGGGTGGCTGGTCTCCAGCACGCGGACGAGGTCGTCGGTGTCGGCGACGACCACGCCGTGGTGGCGGATGACGGCGCGCCGGGAGTCCGCCTCTGCTCGCGGTGGGCGGGGATAGTCCCAGACGGACTCCTGCCCGGCACCGACTTTCTCCGGCACAGGGCGTCTCGTCATGGCGTGCCCGTGTCGAGGCGGGGGCCGGGGCGACTCTCGACGCGGACGCCGACCAGGGAGGCGATGCGTTCGCGGGCGCCTGCCAGCGTGTTGACGTGCGCGACACCGGGCGGGAGCTGCTCGGGCTGCCAACCGGGTCCGAGGGCGAGCAGCGTGCTGCCCGCGGGACGGCCGTCGAAGACCGCGGGGTCGGCGAACACAGGGGCCATGGCGTTCAGCGCGATCACCGGCCGCCGCAGCCGGGCGACGGCCTCGTCCAGGGTCGTGCCTGCGGTGGGGGCCGCGATCCGGGTGGTGATGATCCCGTCCGGGCGAAGGGTGGCGTCCAGGACGAGCAGGGGCAGGTCGTGGAGTTCGCCGGGCGTACAGGCAAGCACAACGCCGTCGACCGGTCGGGTCGCGGCGTGCGCCGCCGCGGCGTTGTCGGCCCGGTAGCTCTTGCGTCCGCTTATGGCGTTGGTGAGGAGCTCGATGACGATGTGGGAAACCAGGTGTTCGACGGCGGCGCCGAGGGACAGCCGCGCCCACCGGTCGCCGATGGCGACCAGAACGGGGCGCAGCACGGCCTCCCAGGTGTCGGCGACATCGCCGCGGCGAAGATGCTCGTCGATGAGCCTGCGTACGGTCGGGCCGTCCAGTTCGAGCGCCGCCGCGCCGATGTGGTGCGCCAGCGGGTCGACGTCGGGTGGGAGCCCCAGCTCGCTGCGGGCCGCGCCGAGCACCGCGTGGACGGCCTCGCTCGTGGTGAGGCCCTCGGAGACGAGGTGGTGCACGCGGCGAACGCGCTGGAGGTCGCCCGCGGTGTAACGGCGGTCACCGTCGGGAGCGGTGAGCGCAGGCCCCAGTCCATACCGGCTCTGCCACAGTTGCAGGGTCTCGACGCTGATGCCGGTCTGGCGAGAGACCGCCGAGAGGGACAGGCCGCCACTCGGCGCAGGCGTCGACGAACCTTGATGCCGTGCAGGGTCGTCCCGCGGGTCGCCGGTCATTGTGCCTCCGTTCCCCGTCAGCGTCAGGAAAGTTTCGCACGGCGGCGGAGGTTTCGCAGGGAGGCGGCCTCAGGGCTGGATCGGCGCGCTCGGGGTGAGCAGACCGGGTGCGAGCTGCGGCCATCCGTCCGGCGTCCAGAGCATGGTGCGCAGTCCGAGCCGGGCAGCACCATTGGCCTTGGCGTCGTAGTAGTGATAGGCGAGGACACCGCCCGCGATCGACTCGCCGCCAGGCCCGATCTGGTTGCCTGAGGAGGCCAACAGAGTGGTGCCGCCCCCGTTCATGAGGTCGTGCCCGTCCCGGTCGACGTAGGGCCCGGTAACCGACTTGGATCGTCCGACGACGATCCGGTAGGTGCTCTTCAAGCCGACGCAGCACTTGTCCCACGACGTCAGCAGGTAGTACCAACCGCCATGTCCGATCACCGCGGGCCCCTCGACGGCGTTCAGCGGCAGCTTGCGGTCCTCCAGGTGCAGCCGGTCGGGGTCGGGCGATCGTTTGCCCGACGGCCACTGCAGCTGCACCATCTGGATCCCGCTCCAGTACGAGCCGAACACCAGCCACGGCGTGCCCGTTGCGTCCTCGACGACGTCGGGGTCGATGGCGTTGAAGTCGCTCTCCGGGACGGAGCGGACGACCTTGCCCTGGTCCACCCACTTGTAGCCGGGGGCGGCCGGATCGAGCGTCGTGTTGGTGGCCAACGCGACGACGGAGTTGTTGTGGCCGAGCGTCGATACGGCGTAGTAGAGGTAGAAGATGTTGCCGTGCCGGTAGATCTCGGGCGCCCACATGGAGTCCGCGCCGGGCACGATGTCGGTGATCCACGACGGGATCCCCTGCCAGATCGTGCCCGCATAGGCCCACGTGTGGCCGTCGTCGACCGATTTGCGGATCTGGACGGCGCCGCCCGCCTTGCTCGGGATGCCGGAGGAGTAGACGTACCAGTCGTGCGCCGCTGTGCCCCTGGCCAGCGCGGGGTCGTGCGCGTCGAGGTCGCCGCCCAGCTGCCCGACCGGAGCGGGACCAGCAGGAGCAGGCGGCGCCTGCGCGGCGGCGGCCTCGGGAGCCGCCGCCAGCGAGGCGGCGACGAGGAACGCAGCAGCAAGGGTCGTCACCAGAGGTATCAGCCGCACCGTCACGATCCTTTGCACCCGTTCGAGGCATTAAGCCGACAGTAAGAGGACCGTAACCCCAGGAACCTCAGCGGCCTCTCACGACACGCCAGACACATCGATCTCCACGACCGCTTACGATCCGGCCGTGCCCCAACCCGCAGACAGCCCCCGTCGGCATCGGGAGCGCAGCGGTCTGCTCGCGGGACTCGTCGGCGACGCAGGCGGTGCGCGACGGGCGTTCGTCGACGCGACCGGCACGTCGGTGACGCCCCCGCCGGTGATGCGGCGGCTCGTCGCCACCGACGACGAGGTCGGCGCGCTGCTGCTGAGCATGGACGCACCGCTCGTCGGCTGCGCCGGAGCGTTGGGCGGCGTCGTCGTCGTCGGTGCGCCGCGGGACCCGGATCCCCGGGCCGTCGCGGCGCTGCAGCCCGACCTGATCGTGACCGGTGCCATCAGAGGTGCGCACGACCTCGTGGACACGAGCGTGGTCGCGGCGCTGCAGCGGGTGGCGCCGATCGTGGCCGTGGAGCGCGCGACGGCGGCGGCCGACCTGCGGGCGTTGCTCGGGGTGGCCGTCGGTGGCGGACGGCCCGCGACCGAGCCCGTCTCGGACCGCCGGGTGGGCGCACCGACGTACGACCGCCCCGGTCCGCACCCGCGCTGATCACGAGCGTGCTCGCGCGTCAGACGTGCGAGTAGGCGCCCGCCTCGATGTCCTCGACGAGGGTGGGTCCGGTCGGTGTCCAGCCGAGGAGCTCCTGCGTGCGGGCGCTGGAAGCGGCCATGTCCATGCCGAAGAAGCCGCCGATCCAGCCGAAGTGCGCCTGCACGTCCTCCGCCGCGATGGACGCGGCGGGCAGGTCCAGCGCGTGTCCGATCGCCGCGGCGATCTCGCGCGTCGGGATGCCCTCCTCGGCGACCACGTGCAGGAGCGAGCCCGCGGGCGCCTTCTCGAGCCCCAGCCGCACGAGGCGTGCGGCGTCGGAACGGTGTACCGCGGCCCAACGGTTCGCGCCCTCGCCCACGTAGCCCGCGACACCCCTCTCGCGCGCAACGCCGGTCAGAGCGGCGATGAAGCCGTGGTCGTGTGCGCCGTGCACGGTCGGCGCGAAGCGCAGGCTGACCGTATGCACGCCCTTGGCGGCGTACTCCAGTGCGAGGTTCTCGCTGCCGCCACGGGGGGAGTCGACGCCGTGGAAGGGCGACGCGTCGTCCTCGGTGGCGGGGCGGCCGTCGGCGAGCGCGGCCACACCGGAGGCGAGCAGGAACGCTCGGCCCGAACCTGCGAGCTCGTCCCCGATCGCCGTCACCGCGTCGTGCTCGGCGCGGCTCGAGACGGCAGGGTTGACGAAGTCGTGCTTGTTGGCGAGATGGATGACGGCGTCGGCGTCCGCAGCGCCCCCGCGGATGCTGTCGAGGTCGTCGAGGTCGCCTCGGCGGACCTGGGCCCCCTTCGCCTCCAGCGCGGCTGCGGAGGCGTCGGAGCGGGCGAGGCCGACCACCTCGTGGCCCGCCCCCAGCAGCTCATCGACGGTGGCCGAGCCGATCCAGCCGGACGCTCCTGTGACGAAAACACGCATGACGAGATCTCCTTCGCAGCACCAGCCGGTGCGGTCGGTCCCTGATGTCAGGTACTGCCATCAGCCTAGCGCTCGATGTCAGCTCCTGCCATCGGTACCCTCTACGGCATGGCCCGATGGGAGCCCGGCGCGCGGGAACGCCTGCAAGCGGCCGCGCTGGAGCTCTACGTCCGGCAGGGCTTCGAGCAGACGACGGTCGAAGAGATCGCCCGAGCCGCAGGCTTGACCGAACGCACCTTCTTCCGGCACTTCGCCGACAAGCGCGAAGTGCTCTTCAACGGACAGGAGGAGCTGGAGCGGTTCTTCTTGGACGGCATACGGGCCGCCGCGCCGGACGCCTCCCCACTGGAGATGGTCGCCGGGGCGCTTGCGACGTCGGCGGGGTTCTTCGCCGACGAACGACGCAGCTGGTCCCGGCTACGAGACGCGGTCATCTCCGCCCACCCGCCGCTCAAGGAGCGCGAGCTGCTCAAGATGGCGGCGTTGGCGGCCGCGATGGCCGGTGCGCTGCGTGCGCGAGGCGTCGCCGACCGGGCCGCCGTTCTCGCCGCGGAGTCGGGCGTGACGGTGTTCGGCGTGGCCTTCACCCAGTGGATCGCCGAGGGGGAGACCCGGTCGCTCGCGGAGGTCGAGCGCGAGGTGTTGGCGGACCTGGGGGAGTTGGCAGGCGCTCGGGCAGCTAAGCGCTGAGACTGCCGCTGACGCAGGTCACCGTGGCGCCGGTCGAGGGCGGTACGGACTTGCTGACCAGCGTGTTTCCCGTTTTCGTGTCCACGATCGCGCAGCTCACGCTGCGGACGTCGTTGTCCGTGGTGACGGTGAGGACCGCGACGTTGGCGGTGGTCGAGGTGTCGATCGTCCAGGGCGACGGCGCCGTGGTCTGCCCGTCGAGGCCGTTGTCGCCCTGGGTGTAGGTGACGATGACCGTCTTCCCCGAGGACGTGGCCTTGTAGGTGACGTGGTGCGCGGCGCCGCCTGCGGCGTTGCTGCCCTGCTCACCGCTGTTGACCGCACTGCGGTAGCTGACGACGGCAACGACAAGGGCGACCACGATGACGGCCACCAACGCGGCGATCACGCCTGCGCGGTTGTAACGCCCGTTGCGGCCGACCTGGAGCAAGCGGCGAACCGGCGCGAGGGGACCCGCCCCCACCCGTCCGGAAGAGGGCGGGGAGTGGCGCGGCCCGTCGGGCGGCGGGTCGATCCTGGGCAGGTTCGGCTGGGTATCGGTGTGGGCGTCGGCGCGATGCCGGTGCTGCGGATTCACGGACGGTCCGATCAGCTGGGGAGCTGGATGCCACCGACTGTAGTCCGGCGAGTTCGGGCTTGCGCATCCCCCGGCACGGACGGCGTCATCTGTCGAGATTCGGGGCAATCTCGCGATCCATTCGACAGGTGATCTCCAAAGTGGCGAGTGGTCAGGGCGCGGTCTAGCGTCTGCGCCGTGACCGAGCAGCGTGGTGATGTGTTGGTGCTGTTCGGCGTCACCGGCGATCTTGCTCGCAAGATGATCCTGCCAGCCCTCTACCGGCTTACTCAACGTGGCGAGCTCACCGTGCCGATCAT
>DASWUV010000016.1:0-3074 GCA_036401495.1 Pseudonocardia sp.
ATCGCGCGCCGCTCGCGGGCGTCGCACGGGCAGGCGTGACGAGCTCCGGTCACGGCCGGGGCGGCGCCACGAGTCCGCTCTTGTAGGCGATGACGACCAGCTGCGCGCGGTCGCGGGCGCCGAGCTTGGTCATGGCCCGCGTGATGTGGGTCTTGACGGTGGCCGGGCTGATCATCAGCTTGGCGCCGATGGCGCTGTTGTCCATGCCGTCGGCGGCCAGCGCGGTCATCTCCCGCTCCCGCTCGGTGAGCGCGGAGAGGCGCGCGACGTCGGCGGCGGAGCGGTGCGGCCCGCTGGTGAACGCCTCGATCAGCGTGCGGGTGACGGCGGGCGAGAGCAGCGCCTCGCCCGCCGCGACCACGCGGACGGCCGAGCGCAGGTCCGCGGGCTCGATGTCTTTGAGCAGGAACCCGCTGGCGCCCGCACGGAGCGCCGCGAAGACGTACTCGTCGAGTGCGTAGGTGGTCAGCACGACGACCTTGACCTGGCCGAGCGCGGGGTCGGCGCAGATCATCCTGGTGGCGTCGATGCCGTCGAGGTCGGGCATCCGGATGTCCATGAGGAGCACGTCGGGGCGGAACTGCCGGGCCAGGTCGACCGCGGCCCGGCCGGTGGCCGCTTCACCTACGTAGTCGATGTCGGGCGTGTGCGTGAGGAGGGCGCGGAAGCCCGCCCGGACCAGTGCCTGGTCGTCGGCGAGCGCGACCCGCACGACCGGCTGGCCGTCGGCGGTGGCGCTCATCGGTTCGTCCCGACCGGCAGCCGGGCCGCGATCCGGAACCCGTGGCCGGTCGCCGGTCCGGCGTCGAGCGTGCCGCCCAGCGCGTGGGCCCGTTCGCGCATCCCGGTGACGCCACGCCCGTCCTGGTCGGGATCCGCCGGTTCGGCCGCTGCGCCGTCGTCGACGATCTCGATGGCGACGTCGTCCGCGCGCAGGTCGATGGTGACGGTCGCGGTGCGCGCGTCGGCGTGCCGGAGGGTGTTGGTCAGCGCCTCCTGGACGATCCGGTAGATCGTGTGCTCCACGACCGTCGGCAGCGTGGCCTCGCCGGTGATGGTCAACGCGACGGCCACACCCGCGTTCGCGGCCTGTTCCCGCAGGCCCGCCAGCTCGGGCAGGCCCCGCTGGGGTGGGGTGGTCGACGGGTGGGCGACCGCGGGGTTGTGCAGGACGTTCAGGGTGGCGCGCAGCTCGGCCATCGCCTCCCGGGCGGCCCCCCGGACGGCGGCGAGGGCCGTGCGGGCTTCCTCGGGCCGGTCGCCGATCGCCTCTTCGGCCGCCGCCGCGTGCACGGCGACGATGGTGATCGTGTGGGCCAACAGGTCGTGCACCTCGCGGGCGAGGTCGATGCGGTCCTGCATGAGCCGCCGCTGCGCCTCCTGCTCGGCGGCGAGGTGCACCGCGCGCAGCTGCTCCTCGACCGCCACCCGACGGGCCCGTGCGGCCTCGCCCAGTGCGGCTACGGCCACGAAGCCGACCGCCGGGCCGATGATCGACCAGCTGAGGTCGACCGGCTGCGGCGGCAGCAGCGGGACCGCGCTCATCGCGAGGATGCAGGCCGCCGAGATGGCCAGCGACCGCGCCCCGTTGCCCCGCGCCGTGACCGCGTAGATCACCACGAACAGCACCACCGCCGGAGCCAGGCCGGGAAAGCCGAGCAGGTGGTAGAGCAGCGACAGCACGAGGACGGCGACGGCGGCAGTGCCGGGCCTGCGCTGCCCGACGACGACCAGGCCGGTCAGCGTGGCCAGGGCCACGCCGCCCGCGAGCGGCGGCACGGAGCGGGTCGACTCGAGGACCTCGAACACCGTGCCCGTGACGGCCAGGCCGATGGCGAGCGCGGCAAGCGCGAGATCGGTGTTGCGGCCCCTCTGCACAGTCAGCAGTGTCCCCGACAGGCCGCTCATTCGGGGATGTTCCCCGATCGGCTGCCCATCGTGAACGGAGACGTGATCCCGGCGTAGTCGATCGTCATGCTCATGCCCATCGCCGCGTGCAGCGGCACGTGGCAGTGCAGCATCCAGATCCCGGGGTTGTCGGCGACGAACGCGACGTCGACGGTCTGGTGCGGGCTAAGCAGCACGGTGTCCTGATGCACCGGGCTGCCGCGGGGCGCGCGCCCGTCGACGGACAGGACGGTCATGACGTGCCCGTGCAGGTGCATCGGGTGGAACTCGCCCGAGTCGTTGACCATCCGCAGGCCCACCAGCTGGCCGGGGCGCACCACGAGCGGCGGCACGTCGGGCGACGCTGCACCGTTGATCGTGTGCACCAGTTGGATGCTTCCGTCCCGGAAACCAGGCCGTTCCGCGAGCACCACCGGGAAGCTGACGTCGGGCGGACGCGCCGTCGTCGGATCCGGGGCCGCGGCGCCGTAGGCCAGTGGGTCGAACACCGGCAACGTCGTCGGGTCGAGCGCGGCAGGCGGCGGCCCGTCTCCGATCGTGACCGTCTCATCCGCGCGGGCCGGGGTTGCGAAGAAGCCCTGCAACGCCGACGGCGTGCCCATCACCCGGCTGTCGACGAGCCGCACCGAGCCTGCCGCGGGCATCGAGAAGACCAGGTCGACGCGTTGGCCCATGCCCAGCACGAGCCTGTGTGGCCCGAGCGGCTGCGGGCCCGACAGGTCGTGTCCGTCGAGCGCGACCACCCGGTAGGGGGCGCCCAGCAGCGCGGGGGCTTCGGCGGTCCCGTCCATCCCCGGAACCACGGCGTCGATGATGCGCAGCCGCACCGCCTGCCCGGGACGCGCGGGAACGTGCAGGGTGTGTGTCGTTCCGTCGACCGCGATCGCCGCCGATCCGGTGACGTCGCTGTGGAGCAGCGCGACCTGGTCCACCTGCTCGGCGACGTGCCCGCCCGGTGGCTCGACGACCAGCGCCCCGAACAGTCCGGCCGCGATCTGGGCGGCGGTGTCCTGATGGGCGTGGTACCAGTACGTCCCGGCGTCGATGGCGACGAACTCGTAGGTGAACGTCGCGCCGGGGGCGACCGCGTCCTGCGTGACTCCCGCGACGCCGTCCGCCGCGTTGGGCACCCGGACTCCGTGCCAGTGCAGGGTGGTCGCGACCGG
>DASWUV010000017.1:0-45519 GCA_036401495.1 Pseudonocardia sp.
TCGGCTACTCGACCTCGGCCAGCAAGGCATTGACCATGCCCGACGCCTGTGAGTTCGGATGGGGTCCCGTCACCGCCCACACCGAACGGTGTAGTCCGCCCTGGGCGGCGCGGACCCGGACCCACCGCACTCCTCGCGGCATCATCCCAGCGGCGTAGCCGGGCACCAGCGCGATGCCCAGGTCGGCCGCGACGAGACCGAGACGCGTGGTCCAGTCCCGGACCGTGAAGGCGATGCGAGGCGTGTCGAGACCGGGCCAGGCGCCGAATTCCGGCGCGTCGGCGGTGTCCGGTCCGACGATCCAGTCCTGATCGTTCAGCTCGGCTGGTTGTACCCACTCGCGTCCGGCGAATCGGTGGGTGTCCGCGACGGCTACGCCTACTCCCTGCGTGGGCAATGGCGTGAGGTTCAGCCCATCGAGGTCGTACTCCGGGAGTCCTTTGCCGGTGGCGAGCACGGCGACTTCGAGACGGCGTCGGCGGAGCGCGTGCAATTGCGCGGGCGTCGGCGCCTCGATCAGCCGTACGCGCAAGCTCGGGTTTGTCTTGCTCAACCGGGCAATCGCCGCTGGTACCAGCGACGCGGCCGCGGTCGGGAAGGCGCCGACGGCGAGCCGTCCTTCGAGGCGGTCGCTCAGGCCTGCAAGTTCGTGGGTCGCCGCAGCGATGCCGTCGAGCACGGGGCCTGCGTGGCGCATCAAGACCTCCCCGGCAGCGGTGGGACGGACACCGCGAGCGTGCCGCTCGAAAAGAGGCGCACCCGCGAGGGCCTCGAGGCCCGCTATCTGCCGCGATATGGCGGACTGGGTGTAGCCGAGAGCGTCGGCGGCGGCACTGAAGGAGCCGCGCCTGCCTACCTCCAGCATGATCTGCAAGCCGGTGATCGTTAGTTCGGGCACCTCGGGAGCGTAGCGAGGTATGAGCGCGACGCATGGCTTTCATGAGAAGTCGTCGCTTGTGTAATACCTGGTCGAGCGGCAACGTGGACGATGGACCATCAACAAAGGGAGCATGAACCAAATGGCGATCACGTTGACCCGCGACGACATCGTCGCCCGCTTGGTACGCGCCGGAGAGCTCGAGGTGTCCGGTGAGGATCAGGTCGAAAACGACACCTACTTCGATACCGAGAACTTCCGGCTCCACGGCCCGGGCGGCTTCGATACCGACTACGAAGGCCTGTCGGCCTACTTCAAGTCCATCCGTGACGCCTTCGACGACCGCACTATTCGCCGAGGCATCGTGGTCGTCGAGGGCAATATCGTCGCGTGCCAGACCTGGATCGAAGGATCGTTTGTCCGCCCGTTCACTCAATCACCTGTAGGCCGTGTGGAACCGAACGGGGCCCGCGTCGTTTGGGACCTGATGAACATCTTCACGTTCGACGACACTGGTCGGCTGGTTGAAGAACACGTCCGCACCGACTACCGGGACTTTCTCCGCCAGCTTGGTGCCGAAGACGCTTGAGCATCCAGCAAGACATCCAGGGTTCCAAAGTGCGATGGGCAGTTGCTATCACGCTGGTCAACTCCGCCGGTCTGGTTCCGCTCATGTACTTCCTGCGGGGCAGGCAGCGCGAACCAGGCACTCTGCCCAGCGAGTAACGCTTCGGCTGCACGCCTCAGGTGGGGTCGGGTTGGGTGTCGGGCTGTTCGCGCAGCCGCCTCACATTCGAGACCGCAGGACGTCGACTTCGCAGCCTGGCAAGAACGGGTCGAAGCCGTGTTCGATCAGCCAGCGGACCCCCCGCAGGCTTCGCAGCGCCCACCACCCGTGGATCACGTCGAGGTCGACGTCAGCACGGTAGCCGCTGAGGACGTCATCGAGGCGCTCCTCGTGCCCGAGTGTCAAGGTGGCGAGGTCGTAGAGGGCGTCACCCGGGCCCGCTTCGGACCAGTCGAGCACGCCGGTGATCACGTCACCGTCGATGAACACGTGGTCGAGTTGCAGGTCGCCGTGGGTGAACGCCGGTGTCCACGGCCGGAGCGCAGCGTCGGCGATCCTGCGGTTGCGCGTGACGAGATCGATGGGGAGGACGTCGTTGGTGATGAGCCACTCGCATTGGCTGTCGAGGTGCGCTGCGGTCTGGTCGGGTGTCCGTCCGGGCCAGGGCGGCAGCGGCGCGTCGTGCAGCGTCCGTGCGGCGGCCCCTGCTGCGGCCCACGCCCTCGGCGACGCGGTCGAGGGTTCGCCGAGGCGGCCGAGTGCGGTCCCGGGGAGGGCGGCGAGCGCGAGCACGGGCGGCTTGCGCCAGAGGATCTCCGGAGTCGGGACGGGCGCCAGCTCCATCGCCTCGACCTCGACGTCGGTCCGGGTTGGATCGGCGTCGATCTTCAAGAACACATCGCCGACCCGCAGTGTCGCGCGCTCTTGATGGGCGACGATGACCTCAACCTCGTGCACGTCGGTCATTGTCGCGAGGACGACCGGACTTGCTCCGTGACCGGGCACCTGGGCATCGGTTGCAGCATGTGTGGGGGTCAGCCGGTGCCGGTGGCGCGGCTGGTGGAGAACATCTCGTCGAGGGTGACGGGCTGCAGGCCGCGGCCGTGGATCAGGTCGATGAGTTGGTCGAAGACGCTGAGCACGGCGGGGTGGTTGGCGTGGCCGAGGTTGATGACGCCGGGTTGCAGGTATTTCTGGGCTTCGGTCAGTAGGAACGCGGGTGTGATGACAGTGGAGTCGGAGAAGGATCCGTTCCACATGACGGTGCGGGTGTAGCCGATGGCTGCGGCGGTGTTGTCGATCGCGGGGCTGTGGCGGCCGTAGGGCGGGCGGTAGTAGGGGCGGGTGGTGATCCCGAAGGTGTGGATGACCCAGTCGTCATTGCGCTGCAGCTCGTCGCGGATCTGTGCGGGGGTGAGGGTGCGCAGGTCGCGGTGGGTGAAGGTGTGGTTGATGATCTGGACTTGGCCGTCGGCGATGAGGGGTCGCAGCTCGGGGGCGTGCGGGGCCCATTCCCGGTTGTTGACGCCGTTGGGGGAGAAGGTCAGGTGGATGCCGGTGCGCGTCGCGAAGGCGACGTAGCCTGCGACGACGTCGGCTGAGGTGCCGTCGTCGACGGTGAGGACGATGCGGTGGTTGGTGGTCGGGCCGTGGCTGAGGACCTGGCTGGGGCCGGGGCGAGGCGGTGGGACCGGGGGCAGTGCCGTCGACGAAGGCGACAGCGAACTCGGTGCCGTCGACGTCGGTGACGGCGGCAAGGCTGTCCCGGATGCCGTCGTGACGCGCCCGGAATCGTAGGTGGCCAGGAGTGAGGCCAGCCCGAGGGCGAGCATCCCGAGCAGACGGCGGCGGTCCGGCTGGGTCTGCACGAGGGCACGGTAATCCGCAGGTAGACCTGATTGACACTCTGGTGACCGTGTCGCCGGTACAGAGCGGATCTCCGAGTCCTCGGATCCCGCGCGAAGCGGCGGCACGTGGGCGCGACGGGCGGTGTGGTCAGCTGTTCGGCGGTGAGGGGCCACGCGATGGTTCAGGTGACTGCCTGTAGTGCGTTCAGGATGACCTCGGTGACGGCTTCGGGTTGCGAGATCATGATGACGTGTGAGCCGTCGATCTCGGTGATGTCGGCTCCTGCCCGTTTGGCCATGGAGAGCACGATGTCGGTTCCGGCTGCTTTGTCTGCCATGCCGACCGCGGCCCATGACCGGTGGTTCTTCCAAGCGGGTGGGCCGCTGACTTCGGTGAAGGAGCCCGCGGCGATCGGTCGTTGGGACAGGCCGTAGCCGTCAGATTGCAGCTGCGGGAGGTCCGCGGTGAAGACCGCCCTGAATTTCGTGGGATCAATGATGAGTTCAGGGGCGGTCTCGGTGTTCTTGTTTGTGGGGTACTGGCTTTCCAGAACGGCTGAGGTCAGGACGCTGTCTTTCGAGTTTCCGACCAGGTCGATCAGCTTCTCGCCTTCATCGGGCGCGAAGGCGGCGACGTAGACGAGTCCGACGACGTTGTCGGTGACGGTGCAGGCGTTGGTGATCACCGCACCGCCGTAGGAGTGCCCGACGGCCAGGACTGGGCCCGGCGTCTGGTTGATCACGCTGGCGACGTAGGCCGCGTCGACGCTGAGGCCGCGAAGGGGGTTGGCGATGGCCTTCACCGGTACGCCCGCGGTGATCAGGCGTTCGGTGACGAACGCCCAGCTAGCCGCGTCGGCGAAGGCGCCGTGGACAAGGACCACGGTCGGCCCACCTGCATATGGTGACGAATCGGACATCATGGCCTCCGGGGGGCATTGTGCGCGGGGTGGTCAGATCGGCGGTGCGCTGCCCACAGTGCTCGTCGGAGCGGGTATCGCCCATGACGTGATGTCCACAGATCTGGACGTTGGCCATACTGCTTGCGTGTTGAAAACGGTGGCGCTGCTGGCCTACGACGGGGTGCAGAGTCTCGATATCACCGGTCCGGCCGAAGTCTTCGCCGCCGCCAACCAGGTTTCGCTGAGCGACCTGTACCAGGTGTTGGTGGTGTCCCCGGACGGCCTGGGCACGGTGAGCAGCTCGGGACTGGCCCTGGGGGTGGAGTCGTCCCTGGACGGCCACGTTGGTCTGATCGACACGTTCGTGGTGCCTGGCGCGCCCGATTGGGAGCGCGCGATGGCCGACCAGGCGTTGACCGCGGCGGTGGCCGCCGGGGCGGCTCGGAGCCGTCGGGTGGCGGCGGTCTGTGGAGGAGCTTTCCTGCTCGGTACCGTCGGGCTGCTGACCGGCCGATCCGCGACCACCCATTGGATGTTTCTGGATGCGCTCGAGGACTGTTTCCCCGAGGCGAAGGTTCTGCGAGGGCCGATCTTTACCCAGGACGGTCCCATCTACACCTCGGCTGGGGTGACGGCTGGTATCGATTTGGCGTTGGCCCTGGTCGAGTCCGATCATGGGCCGCGAATAGCGCGCGATGTCGCCCGGTTCCTCGTGGTCTTCATGCAACGTCCCGGTGGTCAGGAGCAGTTCAGCACCCGGATGCGGGCCGAACTGCCTGCGCAGTCCTCGGTTCGCCAGTTGCTGGACACCATTGTTGAGAATCCGGCGGCCGATCACCGTCTGGCTGCGTTGAGCGAGCGAGTGGGTTTCAGCGAGCGACATCTCACACGACTGTTCATGCGGGAGATGGGCATTTCGCCGTCGCGGTATGTGGAGGAGGTCCGTTTTGAGGCGGCCCGAGCTCTCTTGGAGACCGCCGATGTCTCGATCGATGTCATCGCCCGTCGGTCCGGAATGGGTTCGGCGGAAACGCTTCGGCGGCGGTTTGTTCGCACTCTGGGCATTTCGCCGGATGCTTATCGTCGTCGTTTTCGCACGACCGGGGTGACGGGTAGCCCAACGCCGAGTCGAGAGCCATCATCCGCCGCAGGGTAGATGTGGCTGGATCGAGCCCGCACACCGGCTGGTCCCTCGGCTGGGAGCGAACAACGCCCCCTGCACGCCAGACCGCTCGCTAGCGTCGGCGATCACACACGGAGGAGGTACTCGATGACCAGCACACGCGAGGTCACCTATGACGTCGACGGTCTGACGATGATCGGGCATCTGGCCCGCCCCGAGGGTGCAGGCCCGTGGCCGACGGTCCTGTTCTGCCACGACGGGATCGGGCTCACCGAGGACCAGCGTCGCCGCGCCGATCACTTGGCCGAACACGGCCATCTCGCGCTGGCCATGGACTACAACGGTGGCCGAGTGTTGACCGATCCGCAGGAGATGCTGAACCGGGTTGTGCCGTTGCTTGCCGATCCCGAACGGATGCGGGCCATCGGGCGGGCCGCCCTTGATGTCTTGCTCGCCGAGCCCGGCGCCGACCCCGGGCGGCTCGCCGCCATCGGCTTCGGCGGCGGCGGCACCATCGCGCTGGAACTGGGGCGGGACGGGGTCAACCTGCGCGCCATCGCCGCGATCCACCCCGCCGCGCCGATACCTCGCCCGCTGGATTCGGCGGCGATCCGCGGCTCGGTGCTGCTGGGTGTCGGCTCGGAAGACCCCATCATCACGCCCGGTCAGCTGCAGACCTTCGCGAGGGAGCTGCAGGCCGCAGGCGTCGACTGGCGCCTGAACATCTACGGCGGGGCCGAGCACGCCTTTCTCGTCCCGCCCAGCAATCCCGACGGCACACCCGACTTCAACCGCACCCACCACACCGGGACCGTGCTGCCCGGCGTGTCCTACCACCCGATGCAGGCCCGCCGCGCGTGGCGTGACGTGCTCGACCTGCTCGCCGAGACTCTCGAGATACCGATCCTCCTCGGCTGAACGGTGGCACCCGCCAGGGAACGATCGTCAGGGCGCCTTGACAGATCCGGGCGCAGCCGGGCAGCGGAACAGAACGCGGCCGACGGCGGTAGTCCGACTCAGACGTCGTCTTGCCTGGGCGCGACCAACTTCTGCAACGCGTCCTCGACGATGGCGAGGCGTTCCAACCCGATGTCGTCCTTCAGCCGGTCCCGCAGCGCATTGAAGGCCGCCCCGCCGACCGCGCTCATGTCGTAGCCGTGTCTGGTCACCCTCAGGGGCCTCCGCCGGGCGTCGCTCGCGTCGGCCAGGCGACGCTTCGGGCAGCTGAGGAGCGCGCCGCCGTCGAGTCGACCCATCGAGACCGGCTGCGGGCAGGCGAGTCGACTCTGGACGTGCTCGGACTTCCCCGACCGTAGGTAGACGAACTGTCGGCGTTTGTGCAGTGTGGTGGCTACCTCTTGGGCGGTGGCAGGACGGCCGGGCCCCGCGCCGTCACGAGGTCAGTCCCGCGAGCGCGGCATCGGCGATCTCGCGGAGCGCCGCGCGTCCTGGGTTGCCCTTGGCGAGGACGTTCATGCCTTGGACGACGGCGACGAGGACGGCCGCTGACTCAGGCCCGGCTCCCGGGCGCAGCTCCCCGTCGGCGGCGGCCCTGGTGAGCGCGGCCTCGAAGGCGGCCCGCAGGTTCGCCAGGTGCAGCGTGATCATCCCAGCGAGTTCGGGGTCGCGCGCGGCGAACTCGACGAGCGAGTTCGTTATCAGGCAGCCCCAGCGCCGCTCGCCGTCGACCATGGCGTCCACGAGGTGGTCGAAGTAGTCGTGGATGCCCTGCAACGCACTCGGCGCCGCCGTGATCCGCAGGACCGCCTCGGCCGACACCGTCTGGGTGTAGCGCCGCAGCGCGGCGGTGAAGAGGTCGCGCTTGTTCCCGAACGCCAGGTAGACGCTCCCCGGCCGGACCTGCATGGCGCGGCACAGCACCTGCACCGAGGTCGACTCGAAGCCGTGCTCCCAGAAGGCCTGAAGCGCCGCATCGAGCGCGGCCTCGACGTCGAACGAGCGGCGGCGTCCCACGCCTTGATTGTAGACGGGTTGTTCCTTTCTGCCGTGGGACTGCTGCTAGACGGCATCGGAGCGAGACTTCTATATTTGTACGAACGTTCATCAATAAGGAGGCTCGATGCGGATCGCCGTCATGGGCACCGGTGGGGTCGGCGGCTACTTCGGCGCCAAGCTCGCCACTGCGGGATGCGATGTGGCGTTCGTGGCGCGCGGTCGTCACTTGGAGGCGCTGCGGGCAGGCGGCTTGCGCGTCGAGAGCCCGCTGGGCGATCTGCACCTGCGCGACGTCGCCGTTACCGACGACCCCGGGCAGCTGGCGCCCGTCGACCTGGTGCTGTTCGGGGTCAAGCTCTGGGACACCGAGCCCGCCGCCGAGCAGCTGCGGCCGTTGATGCGTGAGGGCACCGCGGTGGTCTCGTTCCAGAACGGCGTGGTGAGCGACGAGATCCTGGGCAAGGTGCTCGGACCGGAGCACGTGCTCGGCGGCCTCTGCTACATCGCCGCCACCATCGCGGAACCCGGTCTCATCCGACACTCCGGCCCGCTGCAGAAGCTGGTGTTCGGGGAGTACGACGGCGCGATGTCCGCCCGGGTCGCCGCCTTCCGGGACGCCTGCCGCGACAGCGGCATCGACG
This sequence comes from Pseudonocardia sp., assembly GCA_036401495.1. Classification (GTDB taxonomy): domain Bacteria; phylum Actinomycetota; class Actinomycetes; order Mycobacteriales; family Pseudonocardiaceae; genus Pseudonocardia. Next base: position 7,915 of record DASWUV010000017.1, read on the forward strand.
TCGAGGTCAGTGACCGGATCGAGCAGGCGATTTGGGAGAAGTTCGTCTTCCTCGTGGGCCTGTCGGGCACCACCAGCCTGACGCGGACCCCGATCGGCCCGATCCGTGAACAGCCGCGCAGCCGGGCATTCCTGCGCGACGTCATGGACGAGGTCGTCCAGGTCGCGCGGGCCCAGGGGGTCGAACTTCCCGAGGACTACGCCGACGATCGGCTCGATTTCGTTGACGGGGTGCCCGCGACCATGACCTCCTCGATGCACCGCGACCTGGAGCGTGGCAACCGGCTGGAGGTGTCGTGGCTGAGCGGGGACGTCGTCGAGCGGGGGCGGGCGTGGGGTGTCGCGACCCCGGCCAACCGGGCGATCGCCGACATCCTCGCGGTCCACGCCGACGGCACGCCCCGGTGAGCGTCGCGGGCGCGCCCGGATCGGAAGGCGGGTTGACGATACGGTCGCTGGAGGCGCGACTGGTGGGCGTGCCGATGCGGCGTCCGCTCGGCACCAGCGCGGCCCGCATGACGAGCGCGCCGCTGCTGCTGATCGACCTCCACACCGCGGAAGGCGTCACCGGGCGGACCTATCTCTTCTGCTACCTCGACGCCGTGGGCCACGCGGCGGTCGCGGTGGCCCGCGCCGTCGGCGATCTGCTCCGTGGGACGCCTGCCGATCCGGCGGCCGTTCGCCGGACCCTCACGGCGCCCACGCGGCTGGTCGGGGCGACCGGCGTGGTCGCGAGCCTGCTGGCCGCGGTCGACGTCGCCGCGTGGGATGCGCTGGCCGTTGCGGCCGGGCTGCCGCTGGTCCGGCTGCTCGGCGCGGCCCCGAAACCGGTCCCGGCCTACAACAGCAACGGCCTCGGACTGGTTGGGCCCGAAGCCGCGGCGGCCGAAGCCGTAGAACTGGCGGCCGAAGGCTTCAGCGCGGTGAAGATGCGCCTCGGCCGACCCCACGCCGAGGACGACGTCGCCGCGGTGCGGGCGGTGCGCGCAGCGCTCGGCGCCGAGACCGCGGTGATGGCCGACTTCAACCAGTCGCTGAGCCTGCCCGAGGCCCGGCTGCGCTGCCGCCTGCTCGACGACGAGGGCCTCGCCTGGATCGAGGAGCCGATCCGGCACGACGACTACGCGGGAGCGGCCGAGTTGGCTGCCGCGCTGCGCACGCCCGTGCAGATCGGGGAGAACTTCGCCGGCCCGCGCGCGTTGGCCGCCGCGACGGCGGCGCACGCGTCCGACCTCGTGATGCCCGACCTCGACCGCATCGGTGGGGTCACGGGCTGGCTCGCCGCCGCCGCGATCGCCGACGCCGCCGGGATCCCCGTGTCGAGCCACCTCTACCCGGAGGTGTCGGCCCACCTGCTCGCCGCCACCCCGAGCGCGCATTGGTTGGAGTACGTGGACTGGGCAACCCCCGTCCTGCTCGAGCCGCCGTCCGTTGCCGACCTGGCGTTGAGCGCGACCGAGGCGCCCGGAGTCGGGATGCGGTGGGACGAGGAGGCCGTGGCCCACTACCGCGTGGGCTGACCCACAGGGGATCAAACCCCGGCGTCGAACCGTCTCCGCCTGACTGACCGCACAACCGAGCGACCACCACTCGACCACCCTGCGCCCGATAGCACGGCCCGGGGGCATCGGGCGTCGTTCGAGGGTGGGGTCACGCCGAGGACCGTACTCCTCGGAGGAAGTGCGTCACTGCTTCGTCGATGAGTGGCCTGAGCTGGTCGGAGCGGGTGATCCCGCTATTGGCCAGCACGGCGATGCCCTGGAGGGTCGCGATGAAGATCAATCCGAGGCGCACCGGGTCGCCCGCCGGGAGCCGACCTTCGGTCTGACCGCGACGAAAGATCTCGAGCGTGGGTGCGAATGCGTCGACTGCGCCCTGATCCAGGACGCCGGCGCTCCCGCCCTTGTTGTGGGCGAACAGCAGTTCGAGCAGGTTCGCCTCGGTGGTGGCGAAGTCGACGTAGGCGCCGGCGACGCAGCGGACCTGCTGGTCGAACTGGCCGGGTGCGGCTGCGGCCTCCTCCAGTCGGGCGCGGAGCCGATCGAAGCCGTCGGCCGCCAGCGCGTCGAGCAGCGCCTGCCGGTCCGGGAAGTGACGGGCGGGGGCGGCGTGGGACACGCCGATGTCACGGGCGAGCTTCCGCAGCGACAGTGCATCGGCCCCACTCTCCTGAAGCACGGTCCCCGCGCGTTCCAGTAGCGCTCGCCTCAGGTCACCGTGGTGGTAGGACCGGTTCGTCAGCACGGCCACACCCTAGAGGTACCGGATGTAGGCGTTGCCAACTTTGTTGGCGACGTCTACATTGAGGGACATGCCCAGGCCGTCGTCGTTCTCGGGTTCCCGGACCGGACGGGCAGGGCCGCGGCCGGGATGAGCGCCCGGGGGTCGATCGCTCCCTCATCAGCGAACCGAAGCCCCGCAGTTGACGAAACCGTAGGACGAAGGAGCATGGAATGACGTTGGGCGACACGGAGATCGCAAACACGAGGCGAGATGGCAGCCTCTACCTCTCGGGCAACTACGCGCCCGTCTTGGATGAAGTCACGGCGTACGACCTACCCGTCACCGGCCAGATCCCCCGCGAGTTGTCAGGGCGCCTGGTTCGCGTGGGACCCAATCCGATCAATCCGGTCGATGATCGCGTCAACTACCAATGGCTGATGGGGACGGGAATGCTTCACGGCGTCTGCCTACGAAATGGTAAGGCCGAGTGGTACCGCAACCGCTTCGTCCGGGGCACAGAGGTGCTGGCGGCACGCGGAGAGCAGCCTCCGCCTGGCCCGACGCGCGGGTTCGACGTCGCCAACAACACGCACGTACTGAAGATCGGCAAGGGCGTCTACGCACTCGCCGAGGCCGGTTGCCTTCCCATGCTCCTTTCCTACGACCTCATGACGGAGGCTCGGTCCGACTTCGGCGGAACAATGGGCGATGCATTCACCGCGCACCCCCGCGTTGATCCCCTGACCGGGGAAACCCACGCTATCACCTATGTACCCCAACTCGAAAAGGTTCAGTACCAGATCGTCTCGACCGAGGGTCGGGTGCGCCGCATCGTTGACGTTCCGTTGCCGGGACATGCGATGGTGCACGACATGTGCCTGACGCCGAAATACGCCGTCATCGTGGACATGCCGGTCACGTTCTCGATGGAGGCCGCAGCGGGAGGTGACCCGCTACCGCTCCGGTGGACTCCCGAGCACGGCTCTCGCGTGGGCCTGCTGCCGCGACAGGGCGGCGCGGACGACGTCATCTGGTGCGAGCTTCCCGGCACGCCTTTCGTGTTCCACGCAGGCAACGCCTACGACGCCGCGGACGGCACCGTCATCATGGACGTCGTTCGGTATGAGTCAATGTTTCGCACGAACAGCCTCTCATCGTTCGAGGATAACGCCTGCCTTTACCGGTGGACGGTCAACCCGGCAACAGGCCGGGTATCCGAACAACTGCTCAGTGATCACGCGCAGGAATTCCCGCGGTACGACGATCGCCTGGTCGGTCACGACTACCGGTACTCATACACGATCACTTCCGACGATGTACCGAGAGGTTTCACCGGATTGCTCAAGTACGACGTCAAGCGCGGAACGAGTGAGCGCGTCGACTACGGGCCCGGGATGCTGACCATGGAGACGGTTTTCGTCCCTTCATCTGAAGACTCCGGCGAAGACGACGGCTGGCTCATGGCCTACGTCCACAACGCCATCACCGAACGCGCCGAAGTGGTCATCCGGCATGCGCAGGATCTCACCAATCCAGTGGCGACGATCCATCTCCCCGCCCGCGTACCGTTCGGATTCCATGGCAGTTGGATCGCTGACTGACCTTCCGCCGTCGGAGAAGCACCCACACCCCATCCTCCCGGGGTGAGGCGCGATCGCCCGGTTCAGGACATGTTCGGCGGTACGCGTCCCGCGTAAGGAGCGATCGATGTCCTCAGCGTCACCGATGGTCGGGCAGCCTTCAGCACGGCAGGTCCGGCTCGAGCATCTGCAGGCCCGGTGTTGCCCGGTTCGTCGTCAGCACGCGCTGACGGCCCGGTAGGTGGTGTCGATGCGGCGCAACGTGCGGGACGTCATGACGACCCGCGTGGTCTCGGTGCTCCCGGACGCCCCGGTGTCCCGAGCCGTCGATCTGATGCGGCGCTACGGCTTCAGCGCCCTGCCCGTCGCCAACGCCCGCTACCACCTCGTGGGGATGATCAGCCTGCTGGACGTCATCCGCCTGCGGGAGAGCCGGCCCTGGGCGGCCGACGACGCGCGGGTCGAGGAGATCATGACGCGCAACCCGCTGGCCGTGGCGCCCAACGAAAAGCTGACTTTCGTCGCGCATCGCATGCTCAGCTACGGCGAGCTGCGCGTCATGCCGATCGTGAAGAGGCGCGAGCTGGTCGGCGTGGTGACGCGTTCGGATCTCCTGCGCCCGCCTCCGCCCCGACGGGGCGTGCTGGACTGGGCGCTGGACTGGGCGCAGGGCCGTGGCGACGACGACGAGCGGCTGGAGCGCCTCGCCCGTCCGAAGCGGGCCGGTCCGCCCGCGCCAGACGACGCGTCCGTCTCGGAGGTGATGACGTCCGATGTCGTCACCGTCGGGCGGGGAGACCTGATCTCCAGCGCCGTCGAGCTCCTGCTGCGCCACCGTTACACGGCCCTGCCGGTCGTGGAACCGGACGGACGGCTGGTCGGCCTGATGAGCGAGGCCGACGCGCTGGGTGCGGGACGACCGCGCGGTGACCCGCTCTTCTCGCAGACCACCCACCCGAAGGCAGTCGGCGTGGTGATGACCGCCGCGCCGGTCACGATTGATGCCACCCAGACCGTGGGCGACGCCCGCAGCATCGTCGCCGACCGCGGGATTCGGCTGCTGCCCGTCGTCGACGGCATCACGCTCGTGGGCGTTGTGGCGCGCAGCGACCTCGTGTGACGCCCGGCGATCGGGTACGGGGCTGTGCTGCGTCACGAAGTCGACCCGAGCCCATCGAATCCTTCGAGCTATCGAGGGTCGAGTCGGTAGACGGCGATGGTGTCGAGGTGGTCGGTGATCTCCGTGATTCCGGCGTCGGGTCCGACGGGGAAGGCGCGCAGCGCCCACGGCACACGCATCGACTGCAGGTAGGCGGCTACCGCACGGGCGGCCTGCACAGGGGCAGCGGCCACCGCGGTCCGTGTGTCGCCGCCCGGGTCGAGCACGAGGTGCGGGTTGCGGTCGAGGTTGCGAACCCAGTCCCGGCCCAGGTCCGGGCTGATCAGATAGAGGGCGCCGTCTACCTGGACGACGCCCAGCGGTGTCGACCGCTGTTGCTGACTGTGCCTGCCCGTGGTCCGCGCCACGCGTAAGGCGTAGCCACCTTCTCGGTAGGGCTCTGCCGCAGCGTCGAGGATCTTGTCGGTCATAGCCGCGTTCATCGCGACAAGGTCGGGGTGCGGCACAGACCGAAGCTACCGAAGTTGTCGCCCGGTCTCTCGTTGACCAAGAGATCGAGCAGCCCGATGTCCTGGTTCGACCGCGTCGTGCTCAGCGCGCTGAGCAGACTGCTCCCCGCCCGCCTCGTCCGCTGGTGGCCATCGCCCACGTCCGCGCCCGATTTCACGGTGGAGATGGCCGCGCTCCGGCGTGCGCGGACGGTGTCGGTCGTGGGCTACGAGTTCGCGAACGACCCGCCGTTCGCCGCCCTTCGGCACCTGATGACCCCGCTGCGCAAGACGGTGTCCCAGTCGGTCGACCACGCCGAGGCACTGGACGTCGCCTTCGGGGTCCGGCGCGGTGAGCCGCCGTCGCGACTGGTCGTGTCGACCGCCGCTCTTGCCCTCGTACGGGCCACGGCCGAGCAGGGCGCCCTGCTCGTCGTGGTCGACGACCTGCAGTGGATCGACGATGCGAGCAGGCACGTGTTGACCTACGTCGCGCGCCGCCTGGCCGAAAACCATGCGGGAGTGCTGATGACCAACCGCGCGACCGACGACGGCGGCGCGGGCTTTGGAACCCGTCCCTGGTGAATACGTCGTGCCATTCCGTGCGGCTGTGGATGGCGCGCTAGTCATGGCTTGGGGGAGCCGTCGCCGATCGAGTGCCGGTCCGCGGTGGAGTCCGAAGGAGTGCGTGGCCGAGCCGGAAGAGGTTGTCGGGGTCCCATGCTCGTTTGATGTCCAGCAGGCGCGCCCGTGTCTCGGGCGGCCAGGCGGCGGCGACGGTGGTGGGGTCGGTGCTGCGGCCGAGGAAGTTGGGCAGGTTGGTCGTGGAGCGCCAGGGCTGCATGGCGTCGAGCAGCGTCTGGACCGCGCGCGGTCCGGCTTCGGCGAGGGGCGGCGCGGCAGGGGCGATGGCGAACAGCGCAAAGGGGGAGCTGCGTCCGGGAACGGCGTTGGGTGCAACCGGCGGGCGGGCGACGGCGCCGCCCAGGTGGCGGATCTCGGTCAGGACGAGCGGACTGTCGGCCGGTGTTGTCTGGCGCAGGATGGCGTCGATCGCGTCGTCGGGCAGTCCGTCGAGCAAGCAGCCGCGTTCGTGTGCCGGCACGGGCCCCGGCGGGTCGAGGTGCACCATGTCGAGCGCGGCGAGGGGGATCTCGCCGAGCGTGTCGAGCAGGACCGGTGCAGCCCGGCGCATCGCGGTCGCTATCCGCGCTCCTTCAGCGGGATCGCCGACGTGGCCCATTCGTACGTGCACGACGAACCGGCCGCGGATCGGCTCGGGCAGACCGGGATCCGCAGGTACGCGCAGCAGCGCCACCGACGATGACGTGTCGTCGGTGTGCCCGGTGATCCAGTGCCGGTAGTGGTGCAGCACGGCGGGTGCGTCGACGCCGTCGAAGAAGATCCCGCCGCCGTAGCAGGTCGATCGGGTGATCAAAGCGGTCCGGTAGGACGTGACGACACCGAAGTTTCCCTTCCCGCCGCGGAGCGCCCAGAACAGGTCCGGGGTGTGGTCGGCGTCGACGGTGCGCAGCCTTCCGTCCGGGGTGACGACGTCGATGCTCAACACGTGGTCCGCAGCAAGTCCGAAGGTGCGGCTCAGAACCCCGAGGCCGCCGCCGAGGGTGAACCCGACCGCGCCTGTCGAGCTTGTGGAGCCCTGCACACACGCCCAGCCGTAGCGGGCGGCGGCCACAGCGACGTCGCGGATGCGAGCTCCGGCGCCGACTGTGGCGGTCGCTGTCGCGACGTCGATGCTCACTGCGGACAAGCGGCTTGTGTTGATCAGCAGGGCGCCTGCGGCGTTGGCGACCGCGCCGTGGCCGGTGGCGTTGACGCCGACCGGCAGACCGAGGTCGACGGCCCAGGCGACGGCGGTGACGACGTCTTCCGGTGTCCGGGCGCCGATGACAACGGCGGGTCGCAGCGTGACGGAGCTGTTCCAGGTGCTGACCTCGTCGTCGTAGTGGACGTCGCCGGGCACGGCGATGACGGCGTCGAGAGACGCCCGGAGGCGGGTGATGTCGGCCTGTCGGATGGTCGGGTCGAGCGTCGTGGTCATGAGGATCTCCGGTGGGTGTTCAAGATGGTTGTGGTCCGTTGGCGTCGTTCAGAGCGAAAGCTCCGGGTGGGGCCGGGCGCGGGCCATCGCGTAGAGCTCGGCGGGGTTGTGTGGGGGATGGATGTAGGACTCGCAGATCGCTTTCTTGATCGCTTTTGCCTGTTCGCCGACGAGGCGGACGTCCCGGTTCCAGCCCGTGGTGAGTACGGCTCCGGCGGGTCCGAGGTCCAGGCACGTGATGTAGGGGCCGGGGTCGAATGGTTCGAGCGGGCGTCCGATCAGGTCGTTGGCCGCGTTGTGGCCTGCGTACTTGCCGAGGGGGATCGCGTGCTGGCAGCTCTGTAGGACCGGATGCCCGTCCGGGTCTGTTGCTGCGGCGGTGTCTCCTGCGGCGTAGACGTGGGGATGGCGGGGGATGCGCAGGAACCGGTCGACGGCGACGCGCCCGAGCTCGTCCACGTCGGCGTCGAGGCCGGCGGCGAGGGGGCCTGCCACCATGCCGCCGGTCCAGACGACCGTGGACGTCGGGACCGAGGAGCCGTCGGCGAAGTGGACGGTTGAGGCGTCCAGGCGGACGAGGCGCCGTCCCACCAGCACCTCGACGCCCGCCTCGTCGAGGGCCGCCGTGATTACCGGCCGCGGGCCGTCGCCGAGCCCGGGGCCGACAACCGGACCCGCCTCGGCGAGCACGACGCGTACCCGCTGCGTCGGCAGCAGCCCCCGCAGGCGCGTGGGCAGCGTGGTGGCGAGCTCGATCCCGGCGAAGCCCGCACCGATGACCACGACGGTGTCGCGGGCGGCGCTCACCGGACGGTCGGCGAGGCTACGCAGGTGCTTGTCCAGGGCGAGCACGTGGTCGGCCCGAACTGCACTGGCTGCGGCCGCGGTCCAGACGCCCGCGAAGCCCCCACCCACGACGACGATCTCGCTGGTGTCCATGCCGCCATCGGCCCACGCCGGCGCATTCATTTCGCGACTCGGTCGGCGGTCGTCGTTGCTGAACGGGGCGGCTGCACAATGTCGCGCAGGGTTCGCAGGAGACCGACGGCCCGCGGGCCACCCGAGCGAGATGGGCCCGCGGCGATCATGGGTGCGGTGCGGATCGTGGCCGGATCCTCGAGACACGCCAGCATCAGCTCGGCTATGTCGGCGTTGCCGACGCTGTTCCACGGCCCGATCCGCAACGACCCGGTCCGCGCGGATCCGGTGGCCGGTCCCCGGGTGATGCGCGGTGCCCGGATCACCGTCCAGTCGAGGTCGCCGGTCTGGATGGCGGCGGCCATCGCGCGGGAGTCGGCGACGAGCGAGCGGCTGCCCAGGTACAGCATCGGCACGATGAGCTTGCGGCCGAAGTTGTGCGGGTCGCCGGGGAAGTCGAGGTGGAAGCCCTGCACGATGACGATCCGCCGCGTCCCCGCCGCGTGCATCGCCGAGGCGATCAGCGCGGTGCCGATGCGAATGCTATCGGGATCGCTGAAGCCGCCGAGCATGCTGAGGGAAGCCTGCGTGCCGCGGACGGTTGCCGCGACCGCGGCCGGGTCCTTCGCGTCGCCTTTGACGATGGTGAGGCGACCGTCGGTGCGGGTGATCTTGGACGGGGTTCGGGCGAGCACCCGCAGTTCGTGACCGGCATCCAGTGCCTTGTCCAGCAGCGCGGCGCCGACGGTGCCGGTGGCACCGAAAACAGCCAACTTCATGTCATTGTCCTTATGCGGAGGGTGGATAGCGTTCAGGGCCGGCACGGGGCGCGGTCGCCGCTGCGTATCCGGATGAACCGACGGTAGGTGGGCGTCCTACGCCCGCGATATGCCAGTTATCTGGCATATTTCCGCGGTCTCCGGGCGCCTACGCTCGACCCATGGACGCGGACCTGGTGCAGCGATCGGTGGACAAGATCGCGCGCCTGAGCGCTGAGCCGTGTGATCTGGCTTCCTATTGGCGCGAATGCAGCGAGGTCGTCGCCGCCGTCATTCCGCACTACCTGACCGCGTGCTGGTACACCCTCGACCCGGCGTCGCTGCTCGCGACGAGCCACTTCCACGAAGGCATGGTGGAGTTCCCCGCCGAATGGCTGGCGCACGAGTACTACGGCGACGACGTGAACCAGATGAGCGATGTCGCCGGTTCCGCCACCGGGATCTCGACCCTGCACGAGGCCACCCACGGCGACCCGTCGACGAGCACACGGTGGACGTTCAACCAGACGATGGGCAGCGACCAGGAAATGATCGCCCGCCTCCGCGCTCCTTCCGGGGAGGTCTGGGGAATGCTCGGCCTCTACCGCGAGCCCGGGCGGCCGATGTTCGATACGAACGACAAACAGTTCCTCAGCGCAGTCTCCGGGCATCTCGCGGAGGGGGCACGGCGAGCCCTGCTGGTCGGGGCGGCCGTTGATCCCGCCGACCAGCAACCCGACGGCCCGGGTTTGCTCATCGTCTCGGACCGGTGGGAGTTGGAGTCGGCCACCCCCGGCGTCCACCGGTGGCTGAGCGAGCTCCCCGGCGGGGACACCGTCAGCGGCCGCCTTCCTGCCGCGGTCGTCGCCGTCGCAGCCCGGGCCCGACGGAACGCCGAAGAAGTCCGGCCGCACAGCGCGACGGTCGTGTCACGGGTGTTGTCCCAGAGCGGCACCTGGATCGTTCTGCACGGTGCCTGCCTGGTCGACTCCGGCACGCGTCGCATCGCGGTGATCCTGGAGCCCGCCCACCCCGCGCGGATCTACCCACTCCTCATGGCGGCCTACCAACTCACCCCGCGCGAGCGCGACATCACCCAACTGGTCCTGCAAGGCGCCTCGACCATCCAGATCGCCGCGCAACTCACGGTCTCCCAGCACACGGTGCAGCAACACATGAAGAGCATCTTCGACAAGACCGGTGTGCGGAGCAGACGCGACCTGGTCGGCAAGATCTTCTACCAGCACTACGAGCCACGCTTCCGCGACAACGAGCAACGCACCCTCGCCAACACGCCGATGCGTGGCGACCCGCTCAGCCGAATAACACGATGACTGCTCGCGTGTACTGTCCGCCACTTGTCCCGCGGGATCGGCGGTGTCCGCGCAGCGGCTTGCCCCGCCCACAGTCATTTGAGACTAATCAAGAGCGCACGTTGTCAGGAGCAAGGCCCGAGGGGCGAGCCGACCAGATCACGTGCGCGCTTCGGTCTTCATGGGAACCTGGATGAAGGATGCGTATCGGCCCCCGGTATGGATCACATGCCGACCGTGATTGTCAGCCGTGACGTTCTCGCGTCCGGGGAACACGCCGCCTAGAATGTGGAAGCCGCTGACGACGAGGCGCAGCTGCTCGCCTGGGTGCAGCGTCAGTGCCACCGGGAACAAGTCGATGTCCACGCAGACGATCTCGCCGGGTGCGAGCTTCTCGACCCGGTCGAAGCTGTGAACAGGTATGGAGTCCGTTGATTTCGCTCCATCGAGATGGCGCATGGACGCTCGCAGGCGTCCGTTCGAACCTTTGTACTTCAAAATCGACGCGCCGTGGCGGGTCAGCGCATCCATCGGTGGCCCGTGGTTGGGAATATTGAACTGCTCGAGAGACTCGCCTTCGGCGTTCAACTTCTGCAGGAAGACAAAGACGTCCATGTCATCCGAGCCGTCTGCCTCAAGCCAGAGATGTGCTTTGGGATAGCCGATGAAGTCGGTCGTCGAGTGGACTCGCATCGTGAAGGACACGCGACCTTGTTCCGACTCCGCGTCGTAGCTCGTCGCGGCCTCGGTCGATGGGGCGTCGGCGCTCAAGGCATCGGACGTGGCCTCCAAGTAGAGCTTGACCTCGACGAAGCCGTCGGGCGGGAACTCATCTGCCCCTTGGTTGATGCGGTCGCCGCCTTCCAGGTCGAGCACGGAATAGCGTACGCGCGGCGTCTCCTGCCAACCGTTGTCGACTCCCTTGAGGTAGTAATCGTAGAAGCGGAGCAGATCTTCGCTGTAGTTCTCATCATAGAAGTCGGGCCACTCCATAGTGTTATGGATACGGAGCCACTTGTCTACGGAGGCGATACTGCGCCAGCCGCGGAAAGTGCCTGGCGTGTGGATCGACTGCGAATAGCTCGCCACGATGTATGCCGGCATCGTGATGTTTTCGAACGCCGGGATCTTCGATTCCCACAGGGCGTGCATCAGCGGGTGTTGCTCGGCCTCCGCAACGAGGTCCTCGCGGAGGTTTCTGCCCACAAGACTTTTCGCGAGCTCACGCGGAAAAGGTAAGTCCGGGATCCCGCCGCGCATGATGAAGTCGCGGTAGATGTCGGTCATCCCCTCCCATGGTGCGATCGCGGCGAGGTGCTGCGGTTGTTCCGCGGCCGCAAACCATTGTGATATCGCAAGCCACGAGTTGCCGCAGGTTCCGACTTGTCCGGTGCACCAATCCTGGACGCCGAGCCATTCGATGAGATCGTGATAGTCCTGACCCTCGTAGCGACTCCACCACCTGATATCCCCTTCCGAGTAGTAAGATCCGCGCGGGTCCGGATTGCAGACGGCATACCCGCGAGCACACCAGAAGGCGGGGTCGGGACCCTCGAACTTCTGCAGGCCGGACAACGTGCCCATATCCAATCCCAACAGGGACAGGAGGTCGACATACTGCGGCGCGTTGCCCCGGCTCTTGCCGTAGGGGCTCCACGCGACGAGCACCGGCACCCTTTCGTCGCCTGCCGGACGAAGCACGTCCACGTAGATCGTCACGCCATCGCGAAGCGTGACGGCAATGTCCTTGTCCATGACGATATCGACCGGAAGCGGCTTGAAGTGGGGTTGTACCTGGAAGCCTGCCGGAAGGATCCGCGTGCCGGGCTCGAATTCCGCAAGTAAACCCTGCCCGCCTTCGGGCTCGCGATAGGCGGGAACGAATACAGCTAGATCGTCACTCATATGCTCGCCCTTCAATGTTCTGCTCTCCGATTGTTTCGATCCGCATATTCGCCGGCGTCCGTCTCGCCCTAGTCAGGCGCTCTGCGCGCTCACGGCTCCAAGTTCTTCAACCAAATAGCGACATTGAAGGCGGGCGTTTGGGTCAGAAGCGTCTTGGTCGCCGCGGTCGTCTCCCCACTTTGCTCCAGGGTTAGAATTGCCCGCCTCGATCAGCTTGACCTCGACGCTCCGCACCTTGGGGATGTATCTGCGACGGACATGTGCTGGTGCGCCGGGTCGGCAGTGTCGATCCTTCGGCGCCCGGTCCAGAGTGACTCCAGTGACGCCCAAGGCTGCGACGAGAGCGCGGATGCACGCAGCACGTCAGGGCCCTGGGGTCCCCGGGTGCATGGCGGTGAGCTGCTCGGTCTCGTAGCGGTGTTCGAGGGCGCGGACGGCGTCGTGGTCGGGGTGGCCGCGCGTCTCCTGCAACAGTTGCGCGAGCTCGTGGAAGTAGTTTTCATGGCCGCCCTCGACAGAGGATTGGAAGAACAGGCATGCCGGCGTCGCGGTCGGGTTGGCGAAGGCGTGCGGGACGCCGGGTGGGACGTACATGAAGGCGCCGGGCCGTCCGCGCAGGAACGACTGGCCGTCGGGGGCGGTCCAGTTGCGCCAGTCGCCGTGGCGGGAGACCGGTTCGAAGCACAGGACATCGAGGGTGCCGTCGACAACATAGAACATCTCCTCGCCGTTGTGGTGAACGTGGGCGCCGACGTCGAAGCCGGGGGCGACAGTCATCTCGAAGCTGGAGGCGTAGGCGGGATGGTCGTGGGCGACGAGCAGGCGGGCGTGGACAGCGCCGCCGCTGATGAGCCTGCCGCCGTCGACGTCGAGCGTGACGGGGGGTCCGGCGTCGGTCGCTCGCACGCTGGGGGTCGGCATGGCCGTCCGGTCCTCCTCGGTGTCGGGCATCAGTCGGGGACGCTGGCGGGAACGATCTCGCCGCCGCGGGTGACGAGCCGGTGGGTGTTGGTGGCATCCGGAGCGTCGTCGGTGACCCGATCGGCCAGCCAGTCGGCGATCTCGGTGCGAAAGAACGGCCCGAGCGCCGAGGCCGGGGAGTCGTCGATCGCATGGGTGGCGCCCTCGTAGAGCAGCGACGACGCCGGTGTCGGGCACAGCCGCGTCATCGCGTAGACCCAGCGCTTGTCGCACAGCTCGTCGGCCTCTCCCCCGAGGACGTACCAGGGACAGGACATGCCGGTGATCTGTTCGCGCAGGTCATACCGGGCGACAAGCTCGTCAAACGCGTCCTCGTCATGCTCGAGGCCTGCCATCCACATGTGCCGGGACTTGTAGCCGGGCGCGGCACGCTCGAAGATCGCGTGCGCGCCCGGCTCGAAGCACTGCAACACGACGGCGCAGCCGCGGATCCGCGGGGTGACCGCAGAGAGCAGCGACATGAAGTAGGACCCGAAGCTGATCCCGGTCGTGACCACGCGGTTCCCGTCGAGGTCGGCGCGTGTGTCGATCCAGCGCACGATTGCGTCGCCGGCGGCCGCCCAGTTCTCGGGACTGGTGAAGATCCCGCGTACCGCGGCCTCGGACTGGCCGGGGCCGTCGATGGCCAGCACGGCGAACCCGTTCTGCAGGTATTCGTCGCCGACCCGATTGACCAGGCTCTCCCTGCCTCCGTCCATGCCGTCGGACGCCACGAGTACCGGCAGCGGTGTGCCGTCGCGCGCGTCGGCGGGCAAGTGCAGCCAGCCTGGAAGCGCACCGTCGCCGAAGGGCACGTCGACCTGTTCGACGCGGTGTGCGGCGACCGCTGCCCACCGGTTGAACGCCGCTGTCTTGCGGCGGTGCAGGTCGACCAGTTCGTCCGTGGTCTCCCAGATCGGGTAGGCCGCGAGGAGCCACAGCTGGGCGGCGGCAAACCAATGCACGCCTGCCGTCGTGGCGTGGCCCCGGTCTTCCATCCGGGCCGCCAACGCCTCATGGCGGCGGGCATGCGCCATTGACAGAGGGCTCAGGTCGCCGAGCTTGCGGATCGACGAGCGGAGGATGCCGATGTCGGCGGCCGACGTCTCGTCGCGCACGGGGCCGAGTGAGTAACGGAGCCGGTTCTGGTCGAACTCGATCCCCAACGCGCGTACGTGATCGTCGATGATCCAACGCTGGTCGCGCCAACGCCGTGAACCGCTTGCCTCCGACACGCCGTCCCACCCCTCACCACGATCAACTCCTGTTTCGGAGTTGTCCTGATCAGCGTGGCGCCTGCACCCGTATCTCGTCCAACGAACGTTCAAGCTCTGACCTATCGCCATCGGAGATGGACCCCTAGGTTGGCTTGTATGGAGTTGCGTGAACTGACCTACTTCGTGGCGATCGCCGAGGAGTGCAGCTTCACCCGCGGCGCCGCCCGCGTCGGCGTCGTGCAGTCCGCCGCATCGGCAGCGGTATCCCGGCTTGAACGCGAGTTCGCCCACGAACTGTTCAGCCGCAACGGCCGTTCGATCGAGCTCACCCATGCCGGGCAGGTCCTGCTCACCCGAGCGCGCACTGTCCTCGCCGACGCCCGGTTGGTCCGCGAGGACATGCAACTGCTTTCCGGCGAGCTCATGGGCACGGTCACCCTCGGCACGGTGCTCACGACCGGTGATCTCGACCTGGCCGCGGCGCTCACCGACTTCCACCGACGACATCCACGCGTCGCGGTGTGCGTGCGCCTGTCGGCCGGTCCCGAATCCGACCACGCCCGGCGTGTTCTCGACGGAACGTTCGATCTGGCGTTGCTGCCGATGGTCGAGCAGTACCCCGCAGGGGTTGCGGTCGTGCAGGTCGCGTGGATGCAGCTCGCCCTCGTGTGTCGACAGGACGACCCGCTCGCCCACGCCCACGGAGTGCGGTACCGCGACATCGTCGAACGGACCTTTGTCGACTTCCCGGCGCACTGGGGTAACCGAGCTATCGTCGAGGGACTGTTCCACTCCGAGAACCTCGAGCGCACCGTCGGCATCGAAGTCGTTGACGCGAACATCGCGGTCAAACTGGTTCAAGGCGGCGTCGGACTGGCCTTTCTCCCCGACTCGGTACTGGCCGACCACCCCGGCCTGGCCCGTGTCGACCTCGTGACGCCGCCCCGCAGGCGTCGGGTCGGCCTCGCGGTCGCTAACGACCGGCCCACACCGGAGACGGTCAAGGCACTCCACCATGTGCTAGTCGCACAGCGATCCGGAGACACTGCCGTCGAAACGAACGGCCGACCGCCCGTTGAGGACTTGCCGTAGCGCCGCCGACCTCCTTCACCTCGGCCGGTCCTCGGGCGATGGCCGGGCTGGCCGGTCGTTGGCCGTTTCGGTACGGGCCGAGGTACAACCTTCGACTTGGACGTCGCGGCGGGGCAGTTCCTGGTGCTGCTCGGCCTGTCCGGATCGGGCAAATCGACGCTGCGCCGATCGTTGGCCGAGGTGGAACGCCTCGATGCGGGTGTGCTTCGCCCGCCCTTGATCCCGGGGCCGCGTCGCCAATCCGACCAGCGGCGAGCAGGGCGTTACCACCACGGCATAACAGTGGTTACTATCGAGCCGGAGGCGGAGCGTCCGCCAAGGAGGTTCGGCGATGAGCGGCGGTGCGCTGTTCCTGGCGGTGTTCCTGGCCTGCGTGGTCGAGGCCGTCGAGGCTCTGACGATCGTGCTGGCCGCGGGCACCGGCCGCGACTGGCGCTCCGCGATCACCGGGGTCGTGTCCGGCCTCGTCGTGCTGGCAGTGGTCGTGGCGGTGCTCGGTCCCGCCTTGACCCTGATCCCGCTCGGCATTCTGCGGCTGGTCGTCGGCGGCCTACTGCTGATCTTCGGGTTGCAGTGGCTGCGCAAGGCGATCATGCGAGCCAGCGGCCTCAAAGCCCTGCACGACGAGGACGCCATCTTCGCCACCGAGCTCGCCGCCGCTCAGGCCGCTCCGGCCGGGCGGCGCGGCGTGGTCGCCGACTGGTACTCCTTCACCCTGTCGTTCAAGGGGGTTGTGCTCGAAGGGCTTGAGGTCGCGTTCATCGCGGTCACGTTCGGGGCGAACCAGCAGAACATCCCGCTCGCCGCCGTCGCGGCGCTGGCCGCTGTGCTAGTCGTCGCGGCCGCCGGGATCGCGGTGCGTGCTCCACTGGCCCGCGTGCCGGAGAACACCCTGAAGTTCATCGTCGGCATCATGCTCACCTCGTTCGGGATATTCTGGGGTGCCGAGGGCGCAGGAGCCGTGTGGCCCGGCGCAGACGCGGCACTCCTGGTCGTGATTCCGGCGGTTGCGCTGTTCGCGCTCGCGCTCGTCGCACTGCTGCGCCGCCTCGCTGCGCAGCCCACCGCGGCCACAGTCAATCCACAGGCCGCCTCGTGAACCGGGTCTCCGCGATCTTCGCCTTCTGGTACGACTTCATCGTCGGCGACGACTGGCGCGTCGCGGTCGGCGTGATTGTCGGCCTCGTCGCCACCTACGGCGTATCCACCACGGCCGTCCCGGCCTGGTGGGTGCTGCCCGCAGCGGTGGTGCTCCTGCTGCCGCTCAGTCTTTGGCGCGTGGCCCGCGGCCGCGCGAAGGCCGATCGCCCCGGTTGAGCGTCTTCCACCGGTAGAAGATGAGGGGCAGGTGGCGGACACGACCCCGACTGCGGCGCTCGGGCATCGGTCACGACAAGCTGAGCTCGTGACCGGAGCTGCCGACCGCACGGACCTCGCCGCCGCGCCGCCCGCGGGTTGGCTGCTGCTGGTGTACCGGGTGCCGTCCGAACCGACCCGGCTGCGCGCCGTTGTCTGGCGGCGGCTGAAAGGGCTCGGCGCCATCTACCTGCAGAACTCGGCCGCCACCCTGCCCGCCGGACCCAGCGCCGAGCGGGCATTGCGCCTGCTGCGCAGAGAGATTCTCGACATGGGCGGCGCCGCGTCGCTGCTGAACTGCACGGCGCTCGCGGGCGGAACCGAGATCCGAGCCGCATTCCAGGCCGCGCGCGACGACGAGTACGACGAGATCGTCGACAAGTGTCAGGACTTCCTCGCCGGGTTGCGCAAGGAGTACCGGGCCGATCACTTCACCTACGCCGAACTTGAGGAGAACGACGAGGATCTCATCAAGCTCCGCAACTGGTACGCCAAGATTCTGGCGCGTGACGTGTTCGGCGCCCCTGGCCGCCCCGCGTGCGCGGAGGCTCTGCAGCTGTGCGAACGAGCGCTGGAGGACTACGCAGGCTGGGTCTACGCCGGAGACTCCGATGGGGCATGACCGCGCAGGATCGAGGGCGGCGCGCTAACGGTGGTTCCAGGCTCCCAGTAGGATCGACGGAGGTCCACTAAAGCCGAACCCTGCTTCGTTCGCTATCTGCAGCGACGGTATAGCAGATCCGGCAGCGCCGAAAGCGATGAGGACGGCGCCGAATATCACCGACGCTCGACGGTAGATCCTGCTCAGCGGCTGCTCGGGTGTCAGATACGAACTGATATCTGTTTCCATGAGGGTTTCTGCTCTCGTTTCAAGGGGACGACCGGTGCGCCGGCGAGGTGGCGATGACCATTGAGGAGAACAATATGGGTGATTGTTGTGCGTATCGTCATCTGGTGGCCACCAATGGTGAGTAGGCGGCCACGCCGAGGCCATTAGGCGTCGCGGCTCCGGCCATTGACGCGCGGGGCCCCCGGGGTGCGTCGGAGCACGATCACGGCGCTGGCGAGCGCGACCGTCTCACAGCTGACGGACACGACACCGAGGGGCTCGAGCCAGTTCCCGACGTCGTCGCCGAGCTGGGGAAAGGTCAGGGTCCTGGTGGCGGCGTAGGCGGTGATGGCTAGACCGCAGGTCACAGCGGTGGCGATGTAGACGGCGGTGTTGTCATAGGTCAGGGCGGCTGTGGTCAGCACCAGCAACGTCGAGATGAGCAGGATGAACGCCATGCCCATGTAGGGGGCTTCCTGCAGGTGTGGGCCGGTGACGGGCAGGTGGGCGGCGGCCGCGGCGAGGGCCGCGGCGGCAAGCAGGAACCGCAGGGGGTGGTGCCGCGGTGGGTCGAGGACCGTGCTGGCGAGGGTGCCCACCGCCGTTCCATGCGCGGTGCTGACCGTGGGAGCGGCCGTGTCCTTGTGGGTCGTCTTCATGCTGGAGGCGCTTTCCTATTGCGTTGCCGCGGAGGGTGACGAGGCCGACCAGTGGCGAGCAGAAGCCGCGCACGCTGCTCAGTGTGGGTGCCCGCGATCAGAGGGTGAGGGTGTGTTGGCGGGGTCGGGTGCGTCGCCATGCGATGACCAGGAAGGCGACCAGGCCGACGAAGGGCAGCGAGCTGACTGCCCAGCTCAGGCCCAGGGGCGGCCCGGGCTGGTCGAGGACCTGGACGCCGGTCAGGGTTCCCTCGCCGTGGCCCTGTGGTCCGTCGATGGCGAAGGTGAACGTGTAGGTGCCGGGGGCGTTGAGGGATTTCACGTCCAGGCCCCACACTTCGAGCTTGCGGGGATGCCGCACGAGGGGGCGGACGTGTTCGTCGGGCTTCACGCCCGGGCCGTCCATGGTGAGGGTGCCGCTCTTGCCGGCGATTCCGCCGTCGGGGGCGAAGGTGAAATCGAGTGACTGCATGGCGCGGATGGGCCAGACGGAGAATCCGACGGTCAGGGTGTAGGGGCCTGCCTTGACCTGTTCAGCGTGCACGATGTCGACGGGTGTGAAGGCCAGGGCAGGCCCGGCGGTGATGATGCCGAGTGTGAGGATCGCCGCGAGGGTGACAAGCAGCTGCCGGAGCCGCGTCGTGGGGCGGTGGGTCTTGTCCGGGCGGGGGTTCATGAGGTGGCTCCTGCCGGTGCGAGGGCGCGCAGCATGATCGTGAAGCGGCCTGCGAGGACGCCGGACAGGGCACCGAGAACGAGCCCGGCGCCCGCGAGGATGGCGACGGTGGCGGGGTCGGTGCTCGAGGTCGGGTCGGTCAGGGCCAATTGCAGGGGAATCGTGAGGGCGACGATCAGGCCGGCGGCGGCGCCTGCCACGGGCATGAGGGTCTTGCCGTCGAGGTGCCGGGAACGGGTCTGCCAGAACACCAGCTCGACGGCGATCGCGGCGAGGATGAGGAACATCGGCATGCCGCCGGGCAGCTGCGGGGGTTGCGGGGTGAGGCCGTCGCGCAGGGGCAGCCCGACGAAGGCGGCGTAGGTGTGGGCCGCCCACGGGGAGAACCACCACAGGAAGGCCTGCAGTGCCCCGAGGACCACGGCGATACCGATCGCGCCACCCGGCCGCGGCAGCAGGGCGGCACCGATGATCAGCAGCAGCGCGGAGAAGAACACAGTGCCGAGCAGGACGGGATCCACCGGCAGCGGCAGGGCGCTGAAGGCGTTGGTGACGATCGGGGTGAAGGTCATCAGGATCGGGACGGCGACGACGAGGCCTGCCT
This sequence comes from Pseudonocardia sp., assembly GCA_036401495.1. Lineage (GTDB taxonomy): Bacteria > Actinomycetota > Actinomycetes > Mycobacteriales > Pseudonocardiaceae > Pseudonocardia. The sequence continues at coordinate 27,674 of DASWUV010000017.1, forward strand.
GTCCCCAACGCAGGTTGCGGGCGGCCGCGAAGACGATGACGCTACCGACCATGGTGATCGAGATCGACAGGAACAGAGCCACGTGCGGCGGGGAGTTCAGGACGGCGTCGAAGCCGTAGAGCGAGTGCCACCACAGGTCGAGCAGGCCGTAGAGCAGGAATGACGCCGCGCCGACCCCGGAGATCAGGTAGCCGAGCGGGGCGGTGAACGCGCCGCCGAACACCCGCACCGGGGTGCCGCCGATCGCGCGATCCCAGGGGCGGCCTGCCCGCTGGGCGGAGGTGGCGAGCAGGACCATCACCAGGCTGGCGATACCGGAGATCGCGCTGCCGGAGTAGAGGGCGAGATGGGAGAGGGTAAAGAAGGTGTCCGGGCCGACCTCCACGTGCCACTGCACGTCCCAGCTCAGGCCCAGAGTGGTGATCAGCGTGCCGAGGAACACGGTCCATGCTCCCGCCCGGGCGGCCAGGCCCTGGTCGGCATGGACGGCAGCGTTGCTGGTGGTCGATGTCGGTCCGGCGCGGCGGATCGCGCCCGACGGTGCGGTGAACTCCATGATGCTTGCCTTTCGAGGACCGGGCGATGAGTCAGGATCAAGCGGTGGTCGGTTGGGCGTCATCCGGTGGCGATGACGGGCACAGTCAGGTCGTCGTCGCCGGTGGCGTCGCGGATCAAGATGCGCAGCTCCCAGCGGCCGATCATCATCAGCGGCACCCCGGCAGCCCGATATCCGCCTGCGGGATCGGGCACCGCGTTGACCGGCGGAGTCGCATAGCCCATGCCCGGCAGTACGGTCTGAACCGTCACCGCGGTGGGGGTGGGTGTCGTGTTGTCACGCCGGGCGAGATCGACCTGAACCGCGGTGGTTCCCACCCGCCGGCTGTCGATCGTGGCCGTGACGACGTAGCGGGACGTGCCCGTCGTCATGACCGTGGGGCCGGCAGGCATCGGCCACAGCCACAACATCGCGAGGGCGAGAACGACGACCACGGCTGCGGCACCACCGAGTACCGCAACGGCTCGGCGAGGGGACGGTGTGGTCGCTTGCGGGACGGCGGGCTCGAGCGCCTGTGAGGTCGGCGGGGGAGTCGATATCGCCGGGGTCGGCGCGGTCACGGCGCGGCCACCGGGGACGGCGCGGGGATGTCGAGCACGGCAGGCACCGTGAGCACGGTGTAGGCGCGCTCGACCTGGATCCAGATCCGGTATCGACCTGGTGTCGGGAAGGTGTAGGTGAACGGCACGTCGGGGCCGTAGCCTGCGACGGTCTCGTCGGGGGCGCTGTCACCGTTGATCGGCATCAACGCGCTCATCGAACCCATCCCGGACCGGCCCCCGTTTCCCCCGCCGCTGCCCATCCCGCCGCCCATACCGCTGCCCATCCCGCCTCCGGTGCTGCTGCTCATGCCGGTCCCGGCGCTCCCGCTCGTGGACATGTCGCTGGGCATGGCGCCCATCGAGTGGGCGTGCGCCCACACCGGTGCGTTCTGCACCGCCACCCCGACATCCGAGGTCGCCCGGCCGGGCAGTGGGCCGGCTACGATCATGTGGCCGACCATCCCGAGCCACGGTTGCAAATCACCGGCCGCGCCGACGTGCGCGGTGATCGTGGTGGCCGACCCCGCAGCCGCCGCCGTGGCGGTGACACTGACGGGGTTCCCGTCGAGCGAGATCGACCCGGTGCGGACGCCGTCGAGATCCACGGGGGACAGCGCCGGGGCCGGTGCACCGGCGGCGCGGGTGGCGGTGACGTCGATTCCACCGGCCGAGCGGACGGTCTGCACGCCGCCGCCGCGGCGCTCCAGCTCCGCCGACACCGCGTAGTGCCCGGTCTCGGGCAGCGTGACGTGCAACTGGTAGCGGCCGGGCGCGATGCGGATCGGGTGCAGGTGCCACAGTTGCCCGGATGGGCTGATCACCAGCAGGTGGATCAGGGCGGCGTCGTGCACGATCAGGTCATCGACGGGCAGCCCGGTCGAGCTGTCGAACACCGTGAGGTCGATGTCGGCCGCCTGACCGGCTGCCGGAGCCGGGCCGACGACGGCCAGCCCGGCCGGGGGTCGGGAGAAGTCCGCGACCAACGGCTGGATCAGCTGGTAGGGGTGGGTGATGTTGTCGACGGTCGGATCGATCTGGGTCCCGGGTTGCGGCGGAAGCGGAAGCGCCGTCGAGAGCACCGCCCCAGTCACCGCCACCGACAGCGCCGCGACCAGCCCGGCTGCGGGCAGCAACACCCATCCGCCCCGGCGCGCGCGGGCTGCGACGACGATCGTGGCCAGTAGCAGCAGCCCGGCGGCGAGGAACCCGCCGTACGCCGCTGCCTCGGGTGGTGAGGTGGGTTGCACCGCAACCACGAAGGGAATCCGTGCAACCCGCTGGCCGTCGTCGAGGCTCAGCTCCCACGGTCCGGCCCGGTCGACCCGCAGGGTGGCGCTGTAGCTGCCCGGCGTCGTCCCGAGATCGACACTGTCCTGCTGGGTCGGTGCGCCGGACGCCGGGAGCGACGACCCGCTCGTGCCCGGCCCGGTAGGTGTCACCGCGACCCCGATCCGGCCGTTGGCGGTGCCGGTGTGGGTGATCACCTCGACGTGCAGCGGTCCGGGAACCCCGGTCACCCGCCGCAGCACCACGGTCAGCTCCCGCGCACCGAGTGTCTGGGCGACCTGGATGTCGCCCCCCGACGACGGCGTGTCCGCGAACGCAGGCGCCGCCCCGGCACCGCCCAGCAGCAACACGGAAAGGGCCGCGACGACGGCGAGTCGTCTCGTCGGCCCGCTCGTACCGGTTGGGGTCGGTCTGGTCATGGTGGATGACGCTAGAACCGCGGCCGGTCGAAGGCGTCCCCATCGAGGGGGACTGCCGGGTCCCCCGCCCGGGGGACTCGCGAGCACCCCGTCGCCTGCATCATCAACAGGTGCAGACTCCCCGCAGGCGCCTTTTCGCTGGCCTCGACCGCGAGGTGCACGCCGGCGATGGCGCGCGCGGCGGACACGACGTCAACAGTGTCCGCAGCTCCCTCAGCCGACAGTCGATGCTGGTCGCCGCGGTATGCCTGCTCGTCGATGCGGTTGCGTACGTGACTGCCGGACCGCTCGCCGCGTTGCGCCCGCAGGACTGGGCGGTGCTCGCCGCCGTGGTCGTGGTGGACGCCGCGCTCGCGCTGCCATCTCGGTTCTCGGGCTGGGTCGCCCTCGCGCACGCGGTCGTCCTGGTCGGCGGAGCCGTGCTGCTCGGGGGCGCCCCGATCCTGCGCGAAGCCGACAGCGCGGGCGCCTTGATCGCCGCCTACCGCGCGGGGGCGTTTCTGCGCGGGGGTGCCGCGTCGTCGGCGCTTCTCGCGTTGATGGTGGGAGCCGGCGTCGGGGAGGCGCTCATCGGCAGGCACGGCGGTGCTGTCGGGATCATCGTCGAGATGGTTAAGACCGCGATCCTGCCGTGGCTGGTCGGCCGCTACACCACCGCGCGGCGGGCCTACATCGCCGAGCTCGAACAACGCGCCGAGAGCCAGCGCCGCGACGCGCAGGCCGCGATCGAGCACGCGGTCGCCGAGGAGCGCGGCGCGATCGCCCGCGACCTGCACGACGTCATCTCCCACCACGTCAGCGCGATCGGGATGCACGCAGGCGCCGCCCGCCTGAGCATCGCTGCAGGCGGCTCCAGCCGGAGCGACCCCATCGGCGCCGTCCGCACCCGTACTGCAGTGTTCACCGAGTCGCTGCTGGCTGTGGAGACCGCCAGCCGGGCGGCCATGGTCGACCTGCGCAGGCTCCTCGACCTGCTGTACCGCGATCGCGGGGCCACCACGCGTCAACCGGGCCTGGACAACCTTGACGAGCTCCTCGACGGGGTGCGCGGAGCCGGGCTACCGATCAGGCTGCGCACGCGTGGCCACCCCCGCCCGCTACCCGGCTCGCTCGACATCGCGCTCTACCGCATCACCCAGGAGATGCTGACCAACGCCCTGCGGCACGGAGACGGCCGCGGCGTCGACATCGACCTCGACTACCAGCGCGACTCGATCATCCTTGGCGTCAGCAACGGGATTACGGCGCCTCTGCCGACGGGCCGCGCCGACAGCCACGAGAAACACGGCCCGGCCCGCACCACCCGCGGTCTGTCCGGTGTGCGCACCCGCGCCATGTTGTTCCAGGGTGCCGTCACCTACGGCCCCGATCCCGCCGGTCGCCGGTGGGAGACCACAGCCACCTTCCCGATCCCGACCCTTTGCGAACCCGGCGATTCCAACCCCGCCGCCGTGAGTCATGACCAAGCAAGGTCCGCTGACGCGCGGCCCACCGACTCCGCGGCGGTGGAGCTGTGACGGTGCGGATCCTGCTCGCTGACGATCACGCGATGTTCCGATCCGGATTGCGTGCCGTCCTGGACACCGAGCCCGACTTCGACTGCGTCGCCGAGGTCGCCGACGGCCAAGCGGCGGTCGCCGAGACCGCCCGGCTCACACCAGACGTGGCGATCCTCGACGTTCGGATGCCCAAACTCGACGGGCTCGGCGCGGCCGAAGCCATCTTGGCCACCGCCGTCGGGGAACACACCCGGGTGCTCGTGCTGACCACCTACGACACCGACGAATATGTGTACCGGGCGCTGTCCGCGGGCGCGAGCGGGTTCCTGCTCAAGAGCCTGCCGCCGGAGGAACTCATCGCCGCCGTCCGGGTGGCCGCCCGCGGCGACGCCCTTATCGACCCCTCGGTGACCCGCCGCTTGATCGCCCGCTTCACTCAAGGCATCGCCCCCCCACCATCCGCACCCGCCTCGGCGCCGGGGCTGGAGCGGCTCACCGCCCGCGAACACGAGGTGCTGCTCCTCATGGGCGCCGGGTTGACCAACACCGAGATCGGAGCCCGTCTCCACATCGGCGACGAAACCGTCAAGACACACGTCTCCCGGAGCCTGACCAAGCTCGACCTACGCGACCGCGTCCACGCCGTGCTGTATGTGCATCGCCACGGCCTCGCCACCGACCCCGACCCCAGGTAAGCACCGCCGTAAGCCACGCTGATGGCGAGGGTGTGGTGGCGCTCGCGGCTCATGGCTGATGTCGCGGACCGGGACCGTGCTGAGCGCCGAGCTCGATAGGCGTTGCCGGTGCTGTGCAAGCCGCGGGCCGACAGGATCAGGCCGAAGCCACTGACCCGCACCACGATCAGCTCAGGTCGCAACGCCGAGAGCTGCTCCCAGCCGAGACCCAGCTCTCCAGGGTCCCCGGACGGAAGCTCTCCACACCGATGTCGGCCTGTCTGACGAGGTAGCGAATCAGCTGCCGGCCCTCGGGGAGCACAGGTCGACGGTGACGCCCGGCGGCCGTCGGGTCGGTCGCCGGTGAGGCGCTGGGAGTGACGGTCGCCGAGGTCGCGACCGGTACTGGCCCCCAAGATGGGGAACCTGGTCGGCGAGAGTCACGAATCGGTCGTCGGAGTGGCAGATCGGTGACTCTCGGGTGCTCCTGCCGACCTTCGCGCGGGGCGCCCACCCGGCCACCGGCTCCAACCAAGGGCCGCGGATTCGATCATGTCTGCCGACTTGAGCACGTACAGGATGTCGCCGGGCCTGGTCCACACGGTGACCGCAGGCCCGCACACCTCGCGGCCGCCCGCGATCCGGGCGATGCGCGGCGACACCACGCCCACCGGAGCGCCCGAGTCGGCGATTTGCGTGGTCGAGAACGCCGCCAGTGCCGCTACCGCGGCCGCGTCCGGCCGCTCGATCACTTTGTTGATCAGGTTCTGCTGCGGGTGCGTCTTGCTCATGATCCCCTCCGGTTCAGCCTGCCGCGCGCTTGCGGAGGTCGGGCGGGAACGCGCCCGCCTCGACGCACAGCTTGGACCAGCCGTCGAGCTCCTCGGCCAGTACATCGAGTCGGCCCCCTAACGCCCCGACCAGCTCATCCTGGGCGGTGTCGGTGGCGGCTTCGATGCCGTTGCGGAAGCTGCGGCCCCGGTCGGTGAGCACGCCGTCGATGAGCAGTCCGTCGGCCTCCAGCCGCGCCACCGCGGCGGCGTGCACCGGCGGCGGCCACGCCCGGGTGCCGCTGTACTCCCCAACCGGGTACCCGACCCAGGTCTCGGACAGCACACCCATCCGGACCGGATCCAGTCCGGCCGCGACGTACGCGGCGACGTGGGAGTCCCCCCGGTGCTCTCGGAAGAGGTCGGCGGCGCGCCACAGCCGCCCGTACGGGTCGTCCAACTGCGGCTGGGAGCGCAGAGCGGCGAACAGCACCCTCCCGGTGGCGTCGGCCCCGGATACCGCGCCTTCGAGTAACTGGGCCGCCCTGGTCACGTCAGATTCGCCTACGACGGCGCCGAGCGCGTGGCGCAGGCTGGCGGCGGCTGCTCGGTCACGGACGGCGATCAGCTCGTCCAGCTCGATGTGCGATCGCCCCTCGGTCCAGAGCTGATCGATCAGTCCCGGCTCGAAGGCCGCGAATGTGGCCGCGACCACGGAAGAAGGCACCGCGCCTAGTGCTGCGGCACGACCGCAGACGTAGCTGGTGAGGAAGTTCAGTCCGTGCTCGGCCAGCGCGGCGTTGACGGCGCGCGACCAGACTGCGTGCATCGCGATCGGTTCCAACGCATCCCGCAACCTGCGGGCGGGTGTCGCCGCGGCGACCACGTCCGGCGTCGGCATGTCTGGAGGTGGGGGAGCGAAGAAGACCTCAACCGCGGCGTCGTAGTCCATGCCGGTCACGCTAACCGGCCGTGTACCGGCCCGGGAGGGCCCGCGCAGGCGCAGCCCTACCGTGATCCGGGCGAGTGGGGCGCGGGTAGGTGTTAGGGTCGGTGCTTGTCGGGAGCATGTTGCACTTGGGCGGCCGTGCCTGCGTCGTCCTCGACGAATTCCCACGTCGGGTGCATTGTCGCCCGAGGACCGGAGCCCGACGTGTCGTCGGAACCCAGCACCTCCCGCATCGCGGAAGATCCGCGACCCTCGTTGCCCACGCCGCACATGTGATCACGGCGCAGGGCGCGCCCTGAGGGTGCCGCGCATGTCGGTCCCACGTTTGACCCCACCCGGATCGGGCGCCCAGACCGCCGCGCCGACCGGCCGAAGAGCCACCATGTCAGGAGCACTATCCGTGCCTGTCAGCCCCGCCCCTCATCACCTACAGACAACTTTTCCCGCTCCCTCGGCGGCGCTGCCGACTACTACGATCGGCGTGTTGACCACCTATCCGCCCACCCAGTGCGGGCTCGCGACGTTTAGCGCCGCCCTTGTCCAGCATCTGCGTGTGTCGCCGGGGGTGGTCGGGGTCGTGCGGGTACTCGACGCCCCGCAGCCACACATCGAGCAGGACGTGACAGCGCACCTGGTGAACGGCTCTACCGAGAGCGCTCGTGCGGCAGTGCGTCAGTTGAACGGCTTCGACGCGGTGCTGATCCAGCACGAGTACGGCATCTACGGCGGCCCCGACGGCGCCGACGTGCTGGATATCGTGGATCGGCTGACCGTGCCGATGATCGTGGTGCTGCACACGGTGCTGCAGGACCCGACGCCGCGGCAGCGGCACATCCTGCTGCGCCTGATCGCCGCGGCCGACACCGTCGTGACGATGACCGCGACCGCGCGCAGGCGGCTCATCGCAAGCTACGGTGCCGATCCGGCGCAAGTCACCATGATCCCGCACGGAGCCATCGACCACGGGAGTGCACTCACGGTTGACCAGCGACCCACCGGCCGCCCGCTCATCCTCACCTGGGGCCTGATCGGACCGGGAAAGGGCATCGAGTGGGCGATCGACGCCATGGCGGGGCTGCGCGACCTGAGACCACGTTATCTGGTGATCGGCCGCACCCACCCGAAGGTCGTCCAGCGCGACGGTGAGGCCTACCGGGACAGCCTGTTGGAGCGCGTGCGGGTAGCGGGGGTACAGGACGTCGTCGAACTCGATGACCGCTACCTGAGTGTCGTCGAGCTCGGCGCGATGGTGCGGCAGGCCGACGTCGTCCTGCTGCCCTATGACTCCCGCGAACAGGTGACGTCCGGGGTGCTCATCGAGGCTGTTGCAGCGGGACGCCCTGTGGTGTCCACCGCGTTCCCGCACGCCATCGAACTCCTGGCTGATGAGACGGGCATCGTGGTGCCGCAACGTGATCCGGCCGCGCTGACGGCGGCCTTGCGGCGGGTGCTCAGCGAGCCCGGACTGGCCGAGGGAATGGCGGAGCAGGCGGCCCGAAGGGCGCCGGAACTGCTCTGGGACGCCGTGGCGCGGCGCTACCGGGACATCGCGACTTCGCTGGCGGCGTCATCCCTCGCGGCGGCGTTATGAGCGCTCCTTCGCGTGAGGCCGTTGTGTCGGTCGACGTTCCGGTCCCGAGCTTCACTCATCTGCGCAGCCTCACCGACGCAGGCGGGGTGTACGAGCACGCGAACGGCACCGCGCCGCGACCGGTGCACGGCTACTGCCTTGACGACGTCGCGCGAGCCTTGGTCGTTGTCTGTCGGGAGCCCGGCACCGCGGTGGACGACCTTCGCGAGCAGTACCTGTCCTTCGTCGTCGACGCCCAGGATCGTGACGGTCGGTTCCACAACCGTCGCCGCATCGACCTGAGCTGGTCAGACGAGCCGTCGGTCGAGGACTGTTGGGGCCGAGCGCTGTGGGGTCTGGGCACAGCGGTTGCTCGCTCGCCAGACCTGCGGGTTCGCGCTCTGGAGGCCTTCAACCGCGGTGCCCGGCTTCGCTCTCCGCATCGGCGCGCGATGGCGTTCGCTGCTCTCGGCGCGGCCGAGGTCCTGGCGGCGCTGCCATCGCACGACGGTGCGAAACGGCTGATCATCGCGGCGGCGGCCGTGATTGGGCGGCCGACGCTCGACAAGGCATGGCCGTGGCCGGAGCCTCGCCTCAGCTATGCCAACGCTGCCCTGCCCGACGCCTTGCTGGCCGCGGGGGCCGCGCTGGATGCGCCCGACCTCGTCGCGGACGGGCTTGGTCTGCTCGGCTGGCTGCTCGACCAGCAGACCCGCGATGGGCATCTGTCGGTGGTGCCGTCCGGTGGGCGTGGGCCGGGGGAGACCGAGCCGGGGTTCGATCAGCAGCCGATCGAGGTTGCTGCGCTTGCCGACGCCTGCGCGCGGGCGCACCTGGTCGCGCGTCGACCGCGATGGGCTGTGGGCATCAGGCTCGCCGCGGCGTGGTTCGGCGGCGCGAATGACTCCGGTGTGTCCCTGTACGGGCAGGAGGGCGGCGGCTGCGACGGGCTCGAGTCAGTCGGCCGCAACGAGAACCAGGGTGCGGAGTCCACGTTGGCCCTGCTCTCGACCCTGCAGCAGGCCAGATCAACGGCGTCCGCATGACGACCTCTGCGGTCCCCAACCCCACGACCACACGGCACAGCGTGATCCGTACCGACGTCGTCCTGCGCCCCGATCCGGCCCGCGTCTTGGCGCGCCTTTTCGTACCCGGGCACGAGTTGTCGCGGGACGGTCGGTCCCGGGCCTCCGGCCTCACAGCGCGCATTCTGGCGCTGCCAGAGGACGAGGTCGCCACGACGCTGCAGCGCGTGCTTTCCCGCTACGCAGGCAGACACCGCGACTTCCGGGCCACCCTCCGGACCAACTACGACCGGATTGCCCACCGCGTCCCGCCGGATGTCCACCCGTCTGAGCAGCGACGCGACCTGATGGGAGCCTGCTTCACGCACGAGTTCTCCGTGGAGGCAGCGGCGCTGTTCAATCCGTCGGTCGTCGCCCACCCCGACCAGTCAGGCCTGGCGCCGGGCGAGACCAGGTTCGTGTTGAGCCTGCGCGCGGTTGGCGAGGGGCACCTGTCGTCGGTGGAGTTCCGCACCGGCGTCGTGGGTCCCGGAGTGGCGTTGCGGGTCGACGATCCCGGTCCCTACCTCGAGGCGGGCCGGCCCCGTCCGACTTCGCACGATCGGGGCGTGTTCGCGGCGATGCTCGCGGAGCAGGACATCGATCGGGAAAGTGCCGCTTTCGTCGTCGGTTTGCTTCCAGCCCGGTTCGACGACACACAGATGGAGACCGCTCTTGTCGCGCTCGGCCGTGAGCGGCTCACCCGGTCCGGCGCGCGGCGCACTGAAGAGGAGTCACGCCGGATTGTCGCCGACAGCTACGAGGTGGAGTTTCCGGAGGAGTCTGCGCTCGCGCAGCGGGTGCTCTGGCCACACGGTTTGTCGGAGTCGCGCGGCATCGAGGACGCGCGTTTCGTTCGCGACGAGGACGAGTCCAGCTACCGGGCGACCTACACCGCGTTCGACGGCCGGTCGATCGCGCCACAGCTGATCGAGACCGACGATTTCCGGGTCTTCCGCATGTCCCACCTCGCCGGGCCTGCCGCCCGGAACAAGGGCATGGCCCTGTTTCCGCGCAAGATCGGCGGCCGCCACATCGCCCTGAGTCGTTGTGACGGCGAGAACAACGCCATCTGCAGCTCGCGGGACGGGCTCTGGTGGGGCGATTTGCGCACGCTCGACACCCCCGACGGCCCGTGGGCGCTCATCCAGACCGGGAACTGCGGCTCGCCGGTGGAAACCGAGGCAGGCTGGATCGTGCTCACCCACGGGGTCGGGCCGATGCGCGAGTACACCATCGGCGCGCTCCTGCTCGACCTCGACGAGCCGACCCATGTCCTCGGTGCCCTGCGAGAACCGCTGCTGGTGCCCGCGGACGACGAACGCGACGGCTACGTGCCCAATGTCGTGTACTCATGCGGGGCGCTGCGGCTCGGCGAGCGGTTGTTGCTGCCCTACGGGGTGAGCGACTCGGCCGTGCGGTTCGCCTTCATCGATCTTCCGCTGCTCGTCGAACGGCTGACCGCCGACGGACCGCCTGCGGCGATCCGCGCGAACAGCTCGGCGTAGTCGGCCACCATCCGTTCCGCGGTGAAGCGCTCCTCGACATCGTCGCGACAGTGCCGTCGCGTCAATGCGCCAACACGGGTGACCGCATCGGCTGCCCCTGCGACGTCCTCGACGAGAAACCCCGTCCGGCCGGGTCGGATGATCTCGGGCATCGAGCCGAGCGGGCAGGCGATGACCGGGGTGCCAGTGGCCAGCGACTCGACCACCGACAACCCGAACGGCTCAGCGAACCGGATGAGATGCAGCAGCGCCAGTGCGCCACCGAGCAAGGCGTCGCGCTCGGCAGGACCGACCGGTCCGACATAGGTGACGTCGGGTGCGCGCAGGTGCGGCTGGACCTGCGCGCTGAAGTAGTCCTGGTCCTGGATGATCCCGGCGATGACGAGCGGCAGCCTCGCGCGCCGCGCGACCTCGATCGCGAGGTCGGTTCCCTTGTCGGGGTGGATGCGGCCCATGAAGAGCAGGTAGCCACCGGGCTCGTCGCGGAAGGTGAAGTCCGCAAGGTGGATGCCGTGATGGATCGTGGCCGCGTACGTAAGGTCCGGGTGCCGGTCCGCGTCGCTGATCGCGACGTAGTGCCCGACGTCGTCGTACGCGCGGTAGACGGGCAGGATCCGCGCCGACGAGAATCCGTGGATGGTCGTGACGACCGGGGTCGACACCAGACGACTGTAGGTCAACGGCAGGAAGTCGAACTGGTTGCTGAGGATGTCGAACTCGCTCGCCCGCTCGAACGCTGCCGCGTTGTGCAGACCTTCGTACACCTTCGCGTCGACGCCGGGATCCTCCTCATAGCCTCGCGGCGCCTCGGCGTGCAGACGTGCGGCGGTGATCGAGTCGACGGTCGCGAACAGCGTCACCTCGTGACCGAGGGCGACCAACCCCTCCGCCAGGGTGGAGGCCACCTGCTCCCACGGCCCGTAGCCGCGCGGAGGAGTGCGGTGCGCGATCGAGGCCAGCACACCGATACGGAGCCGAGACGACCCCGGTGCACCGCGCTCGATAGCTATCCCTCTCCCTGCGTGGAGCCGCCGACCCTCTGAACGTCGCCGACCTGGCGGGGCCGCTCCGCCTGCCAGATGCTACGGCGGACAGGCCGTGAACGCGCAGACCGAGTGGGTACGCGTTTGCAGCTCCGAGATGCAGCCAGATCATCCTCTGATCCGCGTGTCGAGGGGGTCCGCTAGGTGAATACCAGGGGCAGCACGATGGCGGCGGTGAGGAGGGAGACGCCGCTGAGAAGATCGGACCTGATCGGGATCGCGCGAACAGCGGCACGCCCGAGACAGAGACCGATCAGCGACATCACGGCGGTCATGACACCGAAGGTCAGGGCCGGGATGACGGGGGAGAACCCGAGTAGCCCTAGACCTGTTCCGGCAAGGAGATTGTCGACGCTGAGGGAGAGCGGCATCCCGAACAGGGTGACCCAGGGGTGATCTACCTCGTCTGGCGCGGGGTGTCGGATGGCTCCGATGAGCAGGTACAGGCCGTACGTGCCCAGCACGGCTGGGCCGACGTAGTCCGCGACCGGTCCGATCGTGTCGCCGAAGATACTGCCGAGCTCGCCGCCTACGAGGGGCGCGATGGTGTCCCAGAACCCGAACACCACGGCAATCTGGAGCGCGCGACGGGCGCCGAATGGGACTGTCCCGAGCGCGATCGAGGATCGGAAGTTGTCCAGACTGAGCACAAACGCGAGCGCCAGCAGTCCGAGGAACGGTTCTACGGTCACGGTTACCTGACCTGGTGTGGACGGGGGATCAGGGTCAGTTCGGTCGGCGCCGGATCTTCGTTTGCGGCCCGGACGGCGTCCGCCACGATGTGGTGGTCGGGTGAGAGGTGGCAGACCGGGTCGGTACGGGCCGGGTCACCGGTGAGCAGGAACGCCTGGCATCGGCATCCGCCGAAGTCGATTTCGCGGCGGTCGCAGCTCTGGCACGGCTGCGGCATCCAGTCCGTGCCCCGGAAGCTCTGAAAGAGGGGTGACCGGGTCCAGATCCACGCTAAAGACTCCTCGCGCACGCTTTCGCGCGGAAGCGGAAGTGTCTGCGCGGCCGGGCAGGGCAGGACGTCGCCGTTCGGGGCGACGGTGAACTGGCGTTTCGCCCAGCCGCCCATGCAGGGTTTGGGATAGCGGCTGTAGTAATCGGGAAGCACATAGATGACGTCCATTCGACCGGCCAGGCGCCTGCGAGCGGCGCTCACGACCGGCTCGGCCTGCTCGAGCTGGGCCCGGCTGGGCAGCAGGGCGTCGCGGTTGCGCCACGCCCATCCGTAGTACTGGGTGTTGGCCAGCTCGATCCGGTCGGCTCCGAGCTCTTCGGCCAGGCGTAGAACGGCGTCGATCCGGTCGATGTTCTGTCGGTGCAGGACGACGTTCACGGTGAGGGGCCAACCCAACTCTTTGACGAGCTGACAGCCGTCGATCTTTCGCTTGAAGGACGGGGTACCCGCGATCCGGTCAGACGTCGCTTGCTCGTCGGCCTGCACGCTGACCTGGACGTGATCGAGACCTGCCGCCCTCAGCTCCTCGGCGCGGCGACGGGAGAGGCCGAGTGCGCTGGTGACCAGGTTGGTGTACAGGCCCAGCTGTCGGGCGGTATCGACGAGTTCGACCAGGTCGGGGCGCAGCAGCGGCTCTCCGCCCGACAGGTGCAGTTGCAGCACACCCAACTCCTGGGCTTCCGCCATGACCCGCTGCCACTCCATTGTGGTCAGCTCGTCGCTGTACCCGGTCAGGTTGACCGGGTTGGAGCAGTACGCGCAGGACAACGGACACCGGTAGGTGAGCTCGGCCAGCAGCCCGAAGGGTCTATCCATCGGTGATCTCCACGTAGTGCTTGGCGGCTATTCGGGCCAGGAACGTGTGCACCTCGTCGGCGGCCACCTGCTCGTAGCGTTCCTGCAGCTCGGCGACGATCTCGGCAACGGTTCGCCGCCCGTCACACAGCTGGAGGATGGCCGCGCTCGTAGTGTTGAGCGCGACGATCGTCTCGGGGCAGAGCAGTACGTGCCGGTCGCGGGTTGGATCGAAGCTGAGCCGTACGTGCGGTGCCAGCTTCGGGAGGCTCGCGGTCTCCACTGATGATTCGACTGTTCGGATGCCCATCGTCGATCAGTCCGGATAGGCCTGGTCGATGCTGTCGAGCATGCTCCACAGCACATCGCACTTGAACGACAGCGCGGCCACCGCACGGGCCTGGTCGTCGGCCGACAGGCAGTGGCGGGTGACGATCTCCAGGGCGTGTTCGGAGTCGCGGGGAGCTTGGTGGAGTCGGGCGCGGAAGTAGGCGAGGCCTTCGAGGTCGATCCACGGGTAGTAGCGCTCGAAGGCGGCGATCCGCTCGGCCATCAGGTCCGGGGCGAACAGTTCCGTCAGCGACGACGCCACCGCGATCACCCAGGGATGGGTGCGGGCGAAGGTCACGTAAGCGTCGACCGCGAACCGCACCCCGGGCACGAGATAACGCTGCGCCAGGATCTCCTCGCGGGTCAGCCCGACCGCTTGGCCCAGCCGTAACCAGGCCTCGATACCGCCGTCACCCGGGGCTGTCCCGTCGTGATCGAGGATGCGGCGGATCCAGCGTCGGCGTACCTCGATGTCGGGGCAGTTGGCGAGGATCGCGGCGTCCTTGCTGGGGATGTTGATCTGGTAGTAGAAACGGTTGGCCACCCACCCTTGCAACTGGGCGCGGCTCAGCAGGCCGGTGTTCATTCGGACGTGGAACGGGTGCTGATCGTGGTAGGCGCAGGACTGTGCACGGAGCGCTTCGACGAAGCCGTCGACATCGGTGGACCTTCGCGGCGCTGTCTGCAGTGAAGTCATGAGAATCGCTAGACCTTTATCTCGAGACCGTCGATGGCCACTTCCATGCCGCGGTCGGTGACCATCCGCCGCTGCGGAGAGTCCTCGAGCAGGATGGGGTTGGTGTTGTTGACGTGGATGTAGACCTTTCGCTCGACAGGCAGGCTGCTCAGCTGTTCCAGGCTGCCGTCCGGACCGCCGACGGGCAGGTGACCCATCGCGGTCGAGGTCTTGGCCGCGAGCCCGAGCCGGATGAGCTCGTCGTCGTCCCAGCAGGTGCCGTCGATGAGCAGGCAGGCGCAGTCGTCCAGATGTTCGCGCACCTGCGGTGTCAGACGCTGTATCCCGGGCAGGTACACCGCTGCTCGTCCGCTGTGCTCGTCGGTCAGGCGGTAGCCGACGACCCGGCCCCGCGTCGCCGCGGCGCCGAAGCGTGCCTGCTTGGTGGTCGGGACGTCGAATGCCCGGTAGGACAACCCGTCATCGAGGGGCACGTCCACACCCGGCGTAACCGGGTGCCAATCCACCTCGCAGTAGCGCTCCAGCGTGGACAGCAGAGCCGTCCCGTTGCACAGCGTCTCGTGCACGGCCGGGGTGGCGTGCACCTGCAGGGTCTCCGCCTCCCGCATCAGCAAGAGCCCGATGGTGTGGTCGAGTTCGGCGTCGGTGAGCAGGACGTCCCGCAGCGGCGTAGTCCTGCCCTCGCTGGGCTGCAGCGGGCGGAAGGCCTCGATGTGGCTGCGGATGTCGGGAGAGGCGTTGAGCAGGAACCACTGCCTGCCGTCGGCGCTCACCGCGACCGACGACTGGGTGCGGGGGCGGGCGGGCCGGGAGCCTGCCCGCACCGCGCGACAGCCTGGACAGCCGCAGTTCCACTGGGGGAAGCCACCCCCAGCCGCCGATCCGAGCACCTGCAGCCACATCGACGTCCTCCGTTGGCGATCGTCCGGTCGCCGTCGACCGGCTGTCGGATGAGCGACAGGGTCCGGACTCGAGGTCCGGCACCCCGTCGCTTTCCTGTTAGTCGTCCATCCGGGCGACGTACATCGTCACCTCGGGTGCGCATCCGATTTCTTCGAACTCGGGCGACTCCCACTCGGTTCGAGTAGTCACCGACTCCACTGGTCACCTCCTGACTGTCGATCACTTCTGGGCAGGTCACTGCTCGGGCAGGTTCTTACTCAGGAAAGGTCATTGCTCGGGCAGGGCGAAGACGATCAGAGCGCTGCCGTGGCCTGCGCCGAGCATGCCGGGCAGGAACCCCTCGGCCCAGCCACCCCACCCGACCGGCACGGCGACGTACTGCCTGCCGTCGACCATGTATGTCGTCGGGCTACTGTGGTGTCCGCTTCCGCACTGGAACTGCCACAGCAGCTCCCCAGTTCGGGCATCGAGCGCGTTGAACTCGCCGGACGGTTCGCCTGCGAACACCAGATCGCCGCCGGTGGCCAGTACCGATGCGCACATCGGCAGTTCGTTGCGCCAGCGCCATTTTTCCTCACCGTTGGCGTCGAACGCGCTGATGGACCCCACCATGTCCTCGATATCAACCTGAACGCCCGCGCCCCAATAGGGGATGCTCTCTTTGAACTCTCGGCGCCGACGGGTGGCGGTGGCGCCAACGTCCTGGACCGGGACGTAGAATAATTCGGTCCGGGGGCTGTAGGCAGCGTGCACCCATTCCTTGGCGCCTGCCGGGCCGGGGTAGAAGTGGACCGGTTCTCCCTCTTTGTCGGGGAACCGCGCGGCCGTCACCTTGCCGTCCCTGGTGATGGTCCCCCAGTCGATCCGGTCCACGAAGGGCGTGATCTGGACCAACGCGCCGTCGGTGCGGTCGAGGACGAAGAAGTAGCCGTTCTTGTCGAAGTGACCAAGCAGTTTGCGCCCGTCGGACTCGAACAGGATGCACTCGGCGATGCTGTCGTAGTCCCACACGTCGTGCGGGGTGCATTGGTAGTGCCAGCGGATCTGGCCTGCGTCGACGTCGACGGCGATGAGGCTGTCGGTGTAAAGATTGTCGCCCTCGCGGACGGCTCCGTCGAAGTCCGGCGCCGGGTTTCCGGTACCCACGTACAGCAGGTTGGTCTCCGGGTCGAAAGTGCCGGTGAGCCAACAGTTCCCGCCACCGCGCGTCCACGCGTCGCCGTCGGCGGGCCAGGTCTCGGAGCCGGGTTCGCCGGGCTTGGGCACGGTGTAGCAGCGCCAGACATGTTCGCCGGTGTCCAGGTCGAAGGCGTCCATGTGGCCGCGGACCCCGAACTCGCCGCCGGAGCTGCCCACGATGACCAGGTTCTTCACGACCAGAGGGGCAACCGTGGCGCTTTCCCCGGCGCGGACGTCTCCGTAGGTCTTGTCCCAGACTCGTTTGCCGGTGGTGGCATCAAGGGCGAGCACATGCGCGTTGGCCGTGACGAAGAAGACCTTCCCCTTGGCCACCGCGACTCCGCGGTTCACGTTTCCACAGCACAGCGACACGTCGAAGGGGACGGCGTGCTTGTAGCGCCAGATCTCCACACCTGTCTTCGCGTCGAGGGCCCAGACCCAGCCGTCCCAGCCGGACAGGAACATGATCCCGTCGACGACGAGCGGAGCGGCCTCGAACGAGTACGTCGACGCGCCCGCGATGATGCCGCTCGTGCCTGCCTGGAAGATCCATGCCGGTCCGATGCGCTTGACGTTTTCGGTATTGATCTGGTCCAGCGGGCTGTAGCGCTGGCCGTCGTAGGCGCCGTAGTAGGTCAGCCAGTTTTCGGGCTCCGAGCGGGCGTCGAGAATGCGCTCGTAGGTGACGCCCGCGGCCACCGGCGGCGCCACTTCGCCACCCGCTGTTTTGCCGCTCAGTCTTCCCTGGTCGATGGCCTCGCCCGCATCCACATATTCAACAGTCATCGCGTTTTCCCTTCTACGGCCGTGGCTGGTCGGGGCGGTCGAGTCGAGCCTCCGGCGGAACATCTCCTAATACGACGATGGCCCCGGTCAGCCCCCGGCCTTCGTCGTTGCCGGTGGGCGAGCTGAACCAGTAGTAGCCGGGTCCGTCGAGGTTGAGGGTTGCCCGTCCACGTGAATGGTTCACCAGCCAGATGAACTTCCTGTCACCGTTGCTCGGCAGCAGCGCGCAGTGCGTGTTCAAATCATCGTTGATGAGTTCGAGATCGATATCACCCCCATGGGGCAGGACCAAAATCTGGGGATCCCAGCAC
>DASWUV010000018.1:0-13254 GCA_036401495.1 Pseudonocardia sp.
GTTGGCCCGGCTGGCGAGCGCGCCCTGCTCCGCGCGGTACCGGGACGCGACGGCGGGGCCCTCCGCGCGCAGCCGCGCCAACGCCTTGGCCCCGCGTCGGGCCAGGTCGAGGGCCTTGGCGCGGTCCCGGGCGCGCAGCCGGAAACCGGTCTCGCCCATGTCGGTGACGACGGCGCGTTCGAACGTCGACACGTGCCACCAGTGCGCGTCGCCCGCAGGGACGAATCCGACACGCCCCGGACGGCGGGCGGCGAGGTACACCGCGCGCTTGACCCACGTCAGCTTCTCCCGGCCGGGCGGGTTGGGGGCGCGTGCGGTGAGGGCGTCGCGGAAGTCGGGCACCAGTTCCTGCAGCTCGCGCATCGGGTGGACGACGGTCTCGGGGTACTCCGCCCGGATGCGGCGAATCTCCGCCGCGGCGCCCGCCGAGCCGTCGGCGAGCGCCTCAGGCCCCTCGAGGAAGTCCTCGACGGCCTTGATCATCGTGGCGGCCAGCCCGTAGTGCATGGCGACGAGGTACTGCGACAGCAGAGTGCCGAGGTGCCGCAGGATCCGCGTGGTGGAGAACCCGGTGTGCAGTGCCGCGGTGATCAGCCCGTTGCGCATGTTGAAGTAGCGGTGCCACTCGTCCCAGTCCTTCCAGCCGAAGTCGGCGTGCCAGACCCCGGCCCCTGGCAACGCGACGGTCGGGAAGCCGTGCGCGCGGGCGCGGTAGCCGAACTCGACGTCGTCCCACTGGAAGAACAGCGGCAGCGGGTACCCGATCGCGCGGACGATCGCGGCCGGGAGGTGGCACGCCCACCAGCCGTTGTACTCGGTGTCCACCCGCCGTTCCTGCCCGATCGGCAGCTGCCGCTCGTCCATGCCGAGCAGGTAGGCCTCTTCGAGCGCGTCCGGCATCGGGATGCCGACCCACAGCAGCTCAGGATCGGCCCGCTCGGCGGAGATGTGGAGATGGGCCGGGTGCAGCAGGTTGAGCATCTGGCCGCCGACGATCGTCGGATGCGTGGTGCAGGCCGCGAACGCCGTGAGCCGGATGAGGATCTCCGGCTCCAGGAGGATGTCGTCGTCCATGAGCAGGACGTCGTGGTCCTCCTGCGGCGTACCGGCCGTGGCGTCGAAGATGCCACGGGCGAAGCCGCCCGATCCGCCGAGGTTGGGTTGGCGGACGTAGCGCAGCCGGTCGCCGAGCGCCGCCGCGACCGCGGCCAGCCCTGAGCGGGACTCGAGCGGGTCGCTGCCCTGGTCGACGACGTGCACCGCGCCGACCGTGTGCAGCGCCTCGGGGTCGCTCGCGAGCGCGGCGAGCGTGGCCAGGCACGCGTCGACCCGGTTGTAGGTGCAGATGACGACGTCGGTGGGGCGTTGCGGGGCGGGGGCGGCCACCGTCCACCGCACGTCGGACACGGTGAGGCCGTCGGTCTCGGTGGTGAACTCCACCCACATGCCACCGCCGTCGACGAACCGGTCGATCGGCCCGACGAGCCGCACCGCTTCGCCCGTGGCCCCCGTGACCTCGTGGGCGTCGACGATGCGCCAGACCTTGTTGGTGTCCGACGCCATCAGCCGCACCACCCCCGTGCCCGACGCCACGAGCTCGACCTCGACGTCCGGCACGGCGGTCCACCGTTGCCAGTACGTGGCGTGGAAGCGGCCGAAGTAGGTGTTGGTGGAGACCGCGCTCGCCGGGGCCACCACGACCTGCGTGCGTTCGCGCCGCGCTGAGCCGCGCTCGACCCGAGCGTAGAGCTCCTCGGGCACCAGCAGGCTGGGGCCGACGAACAGCCCGCGCTGCACGACGATCCGCCCCGCCGACGGTAGGTCGAGATCGGCCGCCTGGGTTGACGCGTCCGGAGTGCGCAGCATGCCGCCCATTCTGCCGAGAGCGCTCGACGCGGGGGCGGCCTGGGTCAGCCGACCGGGTCGAGCCCGGGGACGCGGGCGTGCCCGTCCGACGCCCAGCCCGCCACCGTGCGCTCGACGACCGTGGGCGCAGGCGTGGCCAACGGGACGGTCGGGACCCACCGGAAGAGCTGGACGGCCTCGCGGGTCGGGTCGCCCGCCAGGTAGGTCGGCAGCCGCTGCTGGGTGACGAGCAGGCGCGGCGCCACGAACGGACCCCCGAACCCCGGTGCGTAGGTGATGTCCGCCGCCGGGTCGGCCGCGGGGGGCGCCACCCGCCACGCCGCCACGCCCGCCGTGCCCAGCGGCAGCGGTTCGGGCACGAGGCACGGGAACAGGAACGCGACGGGCCAGTCGAGGATCGCCCGCGTGCCGCGGGGCAGCAGCTGTTCCATGGGGGTGAGCAGCGGCACCCTCGGCAGGGTGACGAGCGCATGCGCGGCCGGTCCCCCGGTCGTCGCGCTTCCCGCCACGGTCCCCGCCGGTCCCGCGGCCCCCGCGGTGCTCGCGTCGACGAGCAACCGGACCTGCTCGGCGCCTGCGGGCGCGATCTGGCGGACGTCCGCGGGTCCTGCTCCGGCGGTGGTGACCGGCCTGCTCGCGAGCACCGCGCCCGCGGCGTCGCCGAACTGCACCTGCAGCACGTCGCCGGGCCGCAGCGTGCCCACGGTGGTGACGACGACGGGCAGCGCGCCGCTGCGCTGCTGCGGGACGAGCGTGAACCATGCGGTGTTCGACCGGCCCGCCACCGCCATCCCGGCCACGGTGCTCCCGCCGATGTCGACGGGCTGTTCCTGCGGCGCGGCCCGCGTCGAACGGGCTGGGAGCACGCCCGCGGCGGGATTGGTCTCCACGGACAGCGTGCGCTGCAGCCCGCAGGGGTCGCCGCGCAGCGTGGCGACGGCGTCGCTCGCCAGGGTGTAGCTGTTGCGGTGGGCCAGCGCGCCGCGCGCCAGGCCCAGCACCTGCAACGCCAGCGCGACGACGAGCACCAGTACGACGATCGGCACGGGCCCCGGAACCCTTCGCGGAATCGCGGGCTCCGCGCCGCCGCCTGCCCGGCGCCAGAGCGCGCGCACCACGAGCACGGCGACGAGGACGCCTCCGGCCACGAGCAGCATCGTGGCCAGCGGGATGCCCCGGACCTGTGCGGGCACCGACGAGAACGGCGGAGTGAACCACTGCGCCACGAACGGCCAGTTGTTCGGGCCCGCGAGCACGACCGCACCGACGGCCGTGGCGGCGGCCAGCGCGCCGAGCATCGCCCGTGGCCTGCCCCGCAGGACCGGCCCGGCGCAGGCCGCGGCCCCGAGGGTGAGCACGGCGGCGCCGATGCCCGCGAGGTCGCCGAAGTGCTGGGTCCACTTCGTGGGCGTGAACGTCATGACCGCCAGCGCCAACAGCAGCGCCACGACCAGCCGCCCGCCCGGCCCCGTCGCGATTCCCCGGTGCGCGCCGCGGCGCAACGCCCACAGCGCGGCCGCGGCGGCGAGCAGCGTGGTCAGGACCGCGGCCCGGCGGCCGATGGAGCCCTGGAAGTCGTCGGACAGCAACTCGCCGTAGCGCTGGGCCTCCGCATACCACGGTGCGCCGCCGCCGATCAGCGAGCGCACGCGCGTGGACTCCAGCATCGCGCTGAAGCTCTGGTCGTACACCATCAGCAGGACGGCGGAAACGGGCGCCGCGACCAGCGCGGCGACCACGGGCAGCCGGTGCAGGTCCGAGCGGGCCCGCAGCAGCCGCAACACCGGCAGCAGCGCCCCGACGAACGGCGTGAACGCGACCAGGCCGCCGGGCGTGAGCGCGGTGGTGACCCCGGCGAGCACCAGGCCACACACGAGCGGCAGCAGTCCGCGCGTCGCCACGGCGCGCTCGACCAGAAGCCAGCAGCCCAGCAGCCCGACCGCGACCCACGGCTCGGGCCGCAGACCCAGACACAGCGGCACCCACCACGTGGCGAACGCCAGCGCGGCGATCCACGGCGTCGTGCGGCGGCGCGCGAACGGCCCCAGCCGCGGCAGGCAGAACCGCGAGAGCAGGACCCAGGTCACGAGCCCGAGCAGGGTGGCGGGCAGCCGCATCCACAGCGTCGACGCGGAGATCTCCGACCACGGGTAGAGCAGGTCGTAGAACCAGCTGAACGGCGACTCGGGGGCGTTGAGCCACCGGTAGACGTTGCCGACGAACCCGTTCTCCCCCCGGCTGCGCACGATGCCCGCGATGTAGCCGTCGTCGACCGTGACCGCGCCGATGACCCACCAGACGCCGAGCAACGCCGTCACCGCGACGTCGACCAGCCGCGGACGCCACCAGCGCGGCGGCAGCAACCGCACCCGTCGGCGGACCCGGGCGTCGGCCCGCCGCACCGCGACGAGCATGCCGAGCAGCGCCAGCACGCCCACCGCCGCGATCGCCGCCTTGACCGGGGTGATCGCGGTCTGGAACCGGGTGTCGGCGGTGAGCGCGAGCGTCACCCCGCTGTCGACGTCGGAGAACGCGCCCGCGACGGCCGGGCGGACGTCCCCCAGGCGGGTCAGCACGGGCCTGCCGTCGACCAGCACCGCCGTGGAGCGCGGGTCGGACGTCACCGCGAGCGTGCAGGGGCCCGCGGGAAGGGGCACCCGGCCGAGATCGACCCCGCCGCTCGCCACGAGCACGCCGCCGCCGTCGGCCGTGAGGCGCAGGCCGGTCAGGGGTTGGGCGGACGGATCCGGGCTCAGCGGCACGGTGCTCAGCAGCGCACTGCCCGGCGCCGCATCCCGCGCGACCGCGCAGCCGATCGTGGCGCTCAGCGCGACCGGCTGATACGGCATCAGAGGGAGCGCGGCGGCCCCGTCGGCCGCGCTCCACCGGTAGCTCACCTCGGGCTGCGTGACCGGCGCGAACGGGAACACGAGCGCGGCCAGCGTCGCGACCAGCCCGAGCACCAACACCCAGCGGCTCGCCGCGCCGGGCGCGGGCTCGCCGAGCGGGGGAGCGGGGACATCCGGCTCGGACGGCGGAGCCTCCCGGGCGGGGGTGAGCACGGCGTCACCCTAGTTCGGGCCTCCGACAGTTCCGGGGCAGGATCACGTTCTGTGCCCTCGATACCCGATCCGGCGTACGACCACCGCCCGGACGGCCCTGGGACGCTGCGCAGGCGGGTGCGGCTCGTCCGTCGCCACATCGGTCCGGGGCCCTATCTCGTCTTCGGGTCCGGCCTCGTCGGCGCAGGCGCTGTCGGGTCCGGCGACGTCGGCCCCGGCGCGCTGCTGGCGCTGCTCGCCGCACACGGGTCGGCCTCGGGCTTCGTGACCGACGGGGCGCTGGCCGACCGCACCCGTCGAGCCGCGCCGGGCTGCCCCGTGCACACGATCCCCGACGCGATCCCTTCGGGTGTGTTCCGCGGCGTGCTGGCCGCCGCCCGGCCGGACGACGCCACGCTTGCGCTCTGGCGACGGGTACTCGTGCGCGACACCGGGCGGGTGCTGCTGGTCGGCGAAGGCGATATCGCGCCGGAGCGGCTGGCGGCCGCGGGGCTCAGGCTGCGCTGGGCGGGCCGCGAGTACTGGCGCATCGGAGCACCAGTCGTGGTGCTCCAGTCGCTGCCGCAGCGACCACCGGGCGCATGATCGTGGCATGCCGTTGCTTCCGCTCGACCCCGACGAACTGCTCACCACCACCCGTTCGGTCCGCAAGCGCCTCGACCTCGACCGCCCTGTGCCGCTCGACCTCGTCCGTGAGTGCGTCGAGGTGTCCCTCCAGGCGCCTACCGGCGGCAACCGGCAGACCTGGCACTGGGTCGTCGTGACCGAGCCCGAGCTGCGCGCGCAGATCGGCGAGTACTACCGGACCTCCTTTGCCGCGTACCGGGAAGCGCAGACCGCTGCCTACGAGGAAGCGCAGGCCGCCGGACAGAGCTTCGGCAGCCCGGAGCGGCAGGCCGCCTCCCTGCGGGTCACGACCTCGGCCGACTGGTTGGCCGAGCGGATGGGCGACGTCCCGGTGCACGTCATCGCCTGCATCACCGCGGCTGCCGACCTGCCCGCGAGCAACCAGGCGGGCCTGTGGGGGTCGCTGTTGCCCGCGGCGTGGAGCTACCAGCTCGCCGCGCGGGCCCGCGGCCTCGGCACCGCGTGGACGACGCTGCACCTGACGTACGAGAAGCAGATCGCCGAGCTGCTCGGCATCCCCGAGAACGTTCGCCAGGGGGTGCTGCTCCCCACGGCGTACTACACCGGCGAGACGTTCCGGCCTGCGCACCGGGAGCCGCTCGACACGGTGCTGCACCTCGACCGCTGGTAGATCGGTCGCGGAGGGTGGCGGGTGGCGCGGGCTCCTGGCCGTCACGCCCACCCGTTCGGCCCACGGCAGCCTCACGTGACGTGACTGCTCACGGCGAACGGGTGGGTTGCGGGTGTCACCCGCACCGCTGTCTCGACGGGCCTCGTTGCGGTGATTGTGACGACGGCAGCGCGGGGATCCACCCCATCCGGCGATCAAGGCGCCTCGGCCGGTGAGCTCCGCCCGCTGACCGGGCTCCGTATCGTCGCCGCGCTGTGGGTCGTCGGGTTCCACTTCCACTTCACGCCGCTGCCCGGTGTCGCCGCCGTCGACCGGGTGCTCGGCCCGCTCGCCACCCAGGGCGCGCTCGGCGTCGATCTCTTCTTCGTCATCTCCGGCTTCGTCATCGCGCACACCTACTTGGACCGGCTGGGCCCGGCGTGGCGGCCCGCCGCGGCCCGCCGGTTCATCTGGGCGCGCGTGTGCCGCATGTGGCCGCTCTACCTGGTCGTGCTGCACGTCTTCGGGCTGTGGCTGCTGGCCAAGCTGCTGCTCGGGCACGACCGCACCGTCGCGTTCCAGGCCGTGCAGCCGCCGATCACCGTCGGGGAGTGGGTGCGGCAGCTGATCGGCGTCCAGATGTGGGACCACGCGTACCTGGACGGTGCGTCGTGGGTGGGGCCGACCTGGTCGCTGTCCGCTGAGTGGCTCGCCTACCTGCTGTTCCCGGTGGCTGCCCTCGCGTTCCACCGCCTGCGCAGGCTACCGGCGCCGGTGCTGGTGCTCGCCGCCGTCGCGCTGATGCTGCCGATCGCGCTGGCCTACCTGCGCACGGGCTCGCCGTACTACCCGTACAGCTGGCTGGTCCGGCTGCTGTGCGGGTTCGCCGCGGGTGTGCTGGTCAGCATGGCGGTGCGGCGCATCCGGACGGGCACGGCCGTGCGCTGGGGCGCCTCGATCCTCGCCGCCGTCCTGCCGCCGCTGATCGCGGTCGGCCTGGTCGTCGGGGAGTGGGTCGGGCCCGGCCGCGGCGGTGCGGTGATCGCCCTGTTCCCGCTGCTGGTGGGGGCGTTGGCGCTGGGGGACCGCGGTCCTGCGATGGTGCTGGCCCAACCGTGGGCCGTTTACGGGGGCCGGGTCTCCTACGCGCTCTACCTCGTGCACATCCCGTTGCTCGAGGTCTACTGGACGGCGCTGCAGCACGTGCCCGCGCTCGGGCCGGACACCACGCTGGCGCCCGTCACGGGCGCGGCGACGGTGGTTGCCGCGGTCGGAGTGGCCGCCGTCGCGTACCGGTTCGTCGAGCAGCCCGCCCGACGGCGGCTGCTGGCCCTCGCGCGGCCCAGGTCGCCGCGGCACGCTGCCGCCGGGCGCCACGACGGCGGGATCCTCGACCGCAGGGCCATCGCGGGCAGGCCCCGCCCGGCCCACCGGGGCCCGCTGTTCGCCGGACACCTTCCGTCCGGCACCTGATCGCGGCTGAGCTGGGGAGCACAGTCGGCCCTCCCCGTGTGGTCACCCCTTCGACCGCACGGGGAGGGTGTTTTACATGTCGTCGTCAGCGCCGGGTCGGAGCGTCAGGTCGGCCAGTGCGCCGGGCGTGGCACGCGGTCGGGGAGGCGGGTGCCCCCGTCGCCACGGGCCGCCGCGGCCTGCATGGGGGTGACGAAGAGGCTGGTCGAGAGGTCGGCGCCGCGCAGGTTCACGCCACGCAGATCCGCCCCGAGCAGATCAGCCAGCCGCAGGTCCGCGTCCCGCAGGTCCGCGCCGAGCAGGAGTGCGCCGCGGAGGGTCGCGCCCCGCAGGTCGGCCCCGCGCCACCGGACGAAGACCAGGTCGGCCCGGCTGTGGTCGGCACCGGGCGCACTGCGTACCCGTACGCTCGCCCGCCGCAGCAGCTCGCCCACCCGGGCCCGGGTCGTGTTGAGGTCATCAGCGGCGAAGTCGTCCGCGAGGAGGTCGGCGAGCACGTCGTCGAGCTCGGGGTCGGGCGCCCGGACCCGCGCCTCGTCGAGGTACCAGACCAGCTCGTGCACCTGCCGGGCCAGCGCGAACGCCGCGAACATCGGTTCGGCGACCTCAGGAGCCCGCCAGTCCCGGCCCGCGAACGCGCGCGTCACCCGCTGGCCCGCGCCCAGGCAGTCGAACACGGTGCAGCCGGAGAAGCCCTTGGTGCGCAGGTCCGCGTGGATGCCGCAGCGGAAGTCGGGCTGCAGGTGCGTGCACGGTGTGCCTGCGGGCTTGTCGACGGCGAAGTCGGCCGACCGGGCGAAGGACGGCGCCACGCAGCACAGCCCCACGCATTGTGCACAGTCCGCCCGCAGCTCCAGCACGAAGGCACGCTAGCTCACCCGTCACGAGCGCCCTGCGCCGTCGGGGTCGCCGCGCCGGGCCGCGCCCCCGCTTGCCGGTCATGAGCGCCCGCCAGGGCTGGGCCGCGCCGCGTCGTCAGGGCAGCAGGATGACCTTGCCGCCCGCGTGGCCCTCCAGCACGAAGCGGTGGGCGTCGGCCGCCTCGGTCAGCGTGAAGGTGCGCGCGATGACCAGGTCCAGCTCACCCTTCGCCGCGAGCGGCACCAGCTCCTCCCAGGCGTGGCTGCGGATCTCGGTGCCCGGGTCGGCGCCAGGGCCGCCGCCCAGCTTCAGGATGCCGGTCCCGGCCACCCGACCCTGCCCCGCAATGGTCGCGATCCGCGCCTGGTCGGCGACCAGCTCCAGCGACACGGCGATGGCCTCCTCCGTGCCGACGGTGTCGATCGCCGCCGTGACGGGGCCGAGCGCGCGGACGCGGTCGGCCAATCCCGGCCCGTACGCCACCGGCTCGGCGCCCCACCCGCGGAGCTGCTCGTGGCGGGCGGGCGCGGCGGTACCGATCACCCGTGCGCCCCGCTGCACGGCGAGTTGGACGGCGAGCTGGCCGACCGAGCCCGCCGCGCCGTGGATCAGCACCGTGTCGCCTTCCCCCACGCCCGTCGCGATGACGGTGTGCAGCGCCGTCGCGCCCACGATCAGCAGCCCGGCGGCGGTCTCCCAGCTCAGCTCGGCGGGCTTGGGGACGACCGCGTCGGCACTGACGGTCACATCGGTGGCGTACAGCCCGGTCGCTCCCGCGCCGTACACGATCACCTCGTCACCGACCTTCGCCGCGGCGCCCTCGCCGACCGCCGTCACCACGCCTGCCGCCTCCCGGCCGATGCGCATGGGCAGCAGCCCGGGGTCGCTGCCGAAGGTGCCGCTGTAGAACTTGTAGTCGACGGGGTTCACTCCTGCCGCCCGCACCTGCACGTTCACCTCGCCGGGACCGGGCTCGCCGACCTCGACGGGAACTGTTGCCAACACGTCAGGGCCGCCGAACGCGGTTGCGACGATCGCGATGCTCATGGTCGCTGAACCCGGCCGACCCGGGGCTGATTCCCTTCCCCTAGCGTTCTCCGCGTGTCCCGTGCCGGGTGGCTGCCTGCAGCAGTGGGCGCGCTGGTCGGCGGCCTGGTCTTCGTCCTCGCCCGCGGCGTGCTGATCGACGACGCCTACATCACCCTCGCCTACGCCCGCACGTTCGCCGAGCACGGCGTCTGGGGCATCGCCCCGCAGCTGCCGGGCAACGCGGCCACGTCCCCGCTGAACGTGCTGCTGCTCGCCGCGCTCATCCTGCCGACCGGACGGCCGGTGCTCGCGGCCGGAATTCTGCTGGTCGGCGCGCTGGCCGTCACCGGAGCGGCGCTCGGCGCGATCTGCGCTCGGCTGGAGTGGAGTCGGTGGGCCGCGGTCGCGGGAGTCGTGCTGGTGGCGGTCAACCCGCTGCTCGTGTCCGTCATCGGCATGGAGACGCACCTGGCCATCGCGCTCGTCGCGGTGCTGGCCGCGGCGGTGCTCGCGCGACGGCCCTACCTCGCGGGTGTGGTGTGCGGACTGCTGTTGCTCACCCGAGCGGACCTCGCCGGGTTCGGCGTGGCTGGAGCGGTCGCCATCGCGACGACGCTCGGGGTGCGCCGCGCGCTGGCCTTGATCGGGATCGCCGGGCTGGTGTCGCTGCCGTGGTCGGTGCTGTCGTGGTTCTGGCTCGGCTCCGCGGTACCGGACACGATGGTGATCAAGCTCAGCGAAGGCATGGGCGACCGGACGTTCGCCAACGGCCTGTACTACTTCTGGGTCGGCTACCCCTTCGCGGTGACGGCGTCGCTGGTGCCGCCCGCGCTCGGGATCCTCGTGCTGGTGTTCGGGTGGCGGCGCGCCGCGGCCCCGGTGCACCTCGTGTTCGGGATCGGCGGGCTCTTGCACGCAGGCACGTACCTGCTGCTCGACACCGCGCCCTACCAGTGGTACTACGGGCCCGCGATCGGCGCGTTGACGATGCTGGGCGCCGTCGGCGCGCCGCGGCCGTCGCTGCGGGCGGTCATGGTGGGCCTCTCGGCGGCGACCGCGATCGCCACCGGCGTCTTCCTCGCGGCCCGCCCCTGGACCCTCACGACGATCTCGGGCAACTGGGCCACGCCCACGGAGTACCACCAGCTCGCGGACCGGGCCCCGGCGGGCGCGGTCGTCCAGTCGTTCGGCGAGGTGGGGACGCTGGCCTACTACTGCTCGTGCACGGTGGACGACCGCTTGTCCGACCGCGGCCGGTTCGCGGCGACCCTGGCCAAGCAGCGCGCGGCCGCCGGGCCCTTCGAACGCGCGCTCCTCGACCTCAACTACCGCAATTTCCACCCGCCCGCGCCGCTGGCCCCGACCTACCGGTTCGCGTTCGCGAAGGACCCCTCCGGCGTGCCTGCGACCTCGTGGCGCGGCGACCAGGGCCAGATGGTGGTCCAGCCGATCCGCTGATCAGACGGGTAGGCGACGGAACAGCGCTCGGGGGACGTGGCGCAGCGCGCTCATCACGAACCGCAGCGGCGCGGGCGCCCACACCAGCTCTTTCCCGCTGCGCACCGCGTCCACCACCACGGCCGCAACGGCCTCGGGTGTGGTCGACAGCGGCGCAGGCTTGAGCCCCTCGGTCATCTTCGTGTGCACGAAGCCCGGCCGCACCACGGTGACGTGCACGCCCGCAGGCCGCAGCGCCTCGGTGAGCCCGGAGTAGAACGCGTCCATGCCCGCCTTGGTGGAGCCGTAGACGAAGTTGGACCGCCGCGCGCGTTCGCCTGCCACCGAGGAGAACGCGACGATCGCGCCGTGCCCCTGCTGGGTCATCCGCTCGCCGAGCGCCACCCCGACCGACACGGCCGCGGTGTAGTTGACCTGCGCCAGCTCGATCGCCGTCGCGACGTCGGTCCAGGCCTGCTCGTTGTCGCCGAGCAGCCCGAACGCCACGAGCGCGACGTCGACATCGCCGCCGGAGAACGCCTTGGCGATCACCTCGGCGTGGGTGTCGGGCTCGGTCGCGTCGAACGGGACCGTCTCCACGGCGCAGCCCCGCGCCTCCAGCCGCGCCTTGGCCTCGTCCAGCCGCGGCGACGGGCGTGCGGCCAGCACGATCCGCATCGGCCGGTCGGAGACAAAGGCCTCCACCGTGGCCAGCCCGATCTCTGAGGTGCCGCCGAGCAGCAGGATGCTCTGGGGGTTGCCGACGGCATCGATCATGAGTGGATCACGCGGTGAGCTCCAGTCTGCGAGACATGTCCGAGGCGAAGATGTTCTGCGGGTCGACGGCGTCGCGCACCTTGCGCCACTCGTCGAACCGCGGGTAGCCGCGGCGGATCGCCTGCGGCGTCGTACGCGACTCCTTGGCCAGGTAGTGCCGTCCACCCGCGTCGAGGACGAGCTCGTCCAGCTCGTCGCAGAACGCGCCCAGCCCCGGCCGGATCGGGATGTCGACGCACAGCGTCCACCCTGGCATCGGGAACGACAGCGGCGCACGGTTGCCTGCGCCGAACCTCTTCAGGACGTTGAGCGCCGACACCTGTCCTGCCGCGACCATCCGCTCCAGCACCGTGCGGATCACGTCGCCGCGCTCGGGCGGCACCACGAACTGATACTGCAGGAACCCGCGCCTGCCGTAGCCGCGGTTCCACTCGCCAAGGATGTCCAACGGGTGCAGGAACTGCGTGATGTTCTGGATGGCGCCCGCCCTGGTGGGCGACTTGCGGTACCAGAGCTCGCTGAACAGCTTCCCCGTGACGCGGTTGAGCAGGCCCGAAGGAAACACGTCGGGCACGGTGAGCAACTGCGGCGCGTTGAACTTCAGCGGCTCGGCGCGCAACTTCTCCGGCAGCTCGGAAAGGAGCGCATGGTTGGCCCTGGTGAGCAGCCCGCGGCCCAGGTGGGCACCCGTGGTGACCGCGTCGAACCACGAGACGGACTCGGCGTACTTCTCGTCGTCGACGCTCTGGCGGGCCATGAGCTCGTCGAGGTTGTCGATCTGTTCGGTGTCGACCCGGAAGTACGCGGTCTCGACAGGGTGCAGCTCCAGGGTGGCGCGCACCACCACGCCGGTGAGCCCCATCCCCGCGACCGTCGTCCAGAACAGCTCGGACTCCGGCCCGTCGGGGCTCAGCTCGTGCACAGCGCCGTCCGCCGTGACCAGCGTCAACCTCCGCACGTGGTTGCCGAAGCTGCCGACGACGTGGTGGGCCTTGCCGTGGATGTCGGCGCCGATCGCGCCGCCGACCGTGACCTGACGGGTGCCCGGCAGCACCGGCAGCCACAGCCCGTGCGGGAGCGCGGCGCGCATCAGCGTGTCGAGGCTGACGCCCGCGTCGACGTCGACGAGTCCGCTCGCGGCGTCGATGGAGTGGATCTGGGCCAGGCCCGTCATGACGAGGACGGTGCCGCCCGCGTTCTGCGCCGGATCGCCGTAGGAGCGCCCGAGACCCCTGGCGATGATCCCGCGGGGGCCGGCGCCCGTGACCGCGGCGACGACGTCGTCGACCGTGCGGGGTGTGATCACCCGCGCGACCGAAGGCGACGTGCGGCCCCATCCGTGCAGCATCTGTGTGTCAGACATTGAAGGGGAGGCTACCTGGGGGCACCGACACTATTTTCGCGGCGGTGAAGGGCCAGCCCCCGCTTCGTCACAGCCACGCCGCCACCCCGCCGTGCCTGGAGCAGGTGCCTTGGCGGTGCTGGCTGGAGGAGTAGGTGCCGTCGCCGCAT
>DASWUV010000019.1:0-7142 GCA_036401495.1 Pseudonocardia sp.
GGTGCGGACGGCGTTCTTCGTCGCGGCGTAGACCGCCATGGTGGGCACGATCTTCAGCCCGGCCGTCGACACCGTCGTGACCAAATGCCCGCGGCCTTGGCGACGGAACTGCGGGAGGGCGGCGGCTATGCCGTGGAGCACCCCGCGGAGGTTGACGTCGATCATCGACGACCAACCGTCGACGTCCAGGTCGGCCACCGGCCCGATCTTGCTGATGCCCGCGTTGCTCACGAGCACGTCGAGGCGGCCGAACTCGTCCACCGCCCGGCCGACAAGGCGTTCGACGTCCGCGCGGCGGGTGACGTCGGTGGGCGAGGTGATGGCCCTGCCGCCGCGACCGCGGATGTCGGACGCGAGCTCCTCCAGGCGTTCGGTGCGGCGTGCGCCGAGCACGACCGCCGCGCCGCGCTCGGCGAGCAGGACCGCGGTGGCCGCGCCGATTCCGCTGCTCGCGCCCGTGATGGCAACGACCTTGCCGTCGATCCCGGCCATGTACATTCCTTCGGACAACTGAGTGGACACGTGTCCACTACAGTACCGGACACATGTCCGGTACTGCCCGGCCCACGTCGAGGAGCTCATGGCGCCCCATCGGCGTTCAGACGCGATCGAGAACCGCGCGCGCATCGTTCAGGCCGCCCGCGCGGCCGTGACGACCTCGGGCGAGCTGAAGCTCAACGCGATCGCCCGTGCGGCCGGGGTCGGCCAGGGCACCCTCTACCGGCACTTCCCGACCCGCGAGGATCTGCTCGCGGAGGTGTACCGCCGGGAGGTCGACGAGCTCGTCGCCGCCGCACCCGCGTTGCTCGAACAGCACGCGCCGCTGCAGGCGCTGGCGCGCTGGTTCGAGCGGGTGGCCGACTACGCGCGGGTCAAGCGGGATGTCTTCGCCGCCGTCGAGGTCGCGGTGTGGCAGAACCTGTCAAGCCACAGCCTCGGACCGATCGGCGACGCGCTCACGGTCCTGCTCGACGCGGGCAAAGCCGAGGGCGCTGTCCGGGCTGACGTCGACGCCCGCGACGTGATTCTGCTGATCGGCTACCTGTCGCGCCTCGACGACGCGGAGTGGGACGTCCGCGCCCTTCGCCTGCTCAGCGTCGTACTGGACGGGCTGCGGACGCCGCCTCCGCTCAGTGTGCGGCGAGCAGGGCGTTGAGCCAGTTGCTGTCCTGCCAGTTGACCTGGGCGCCGTTCGCGAGGACGGTCGGCGTCCCGAAGCCGCCCTGCTGCTGCAGCGCAGGGTTGGCCTCCGCGGCCGTGAGGTTGGCCTGGATCTTCGCGCCGTAGGTGTTGGCGTTGACCACGCCGTCGAAGGCCGGGCCGCTGACGTTCAGGCGCGCGGCCAGGTTCGACAGCTGCGCCTGGGTCCAGCCCGGCCCGTTCTCCTCGGGCTGCTTGCCGAACAGGCTGGCGTGGTAGTCGGCGAATCTCGCGGGCGCTGCGGTGGCCACGGCGAGCGCGGTGTTGGCGGCCATCGTGGAGTACCCCGAGGGCGTCGAGCGGTCGTCGAGCAGGTTGAGCATGTGGTAGCGCACCTTGATCGTGCCTGCCTGCAGCTGCTTGTCGATCGCGGGGGCGTTGGCTGCCTCGAACTGGCCGCAGACCGGGCAGAGGAAGTCCTCGTAGGCGTCGATCGTGATCGGCGCGGCAGGCTTTCCGACCAGCACCGTGGCGGTGGCGGGGTCCAGCACGGCCGGGTACTGGTCGGCGCCCGCCACCGACACCGCCGGGATGATCGCCGTCGCGGCCGCTGTGGCCTGCTGTCTCTGGTAGAAGATCCCGCCGAAGATCGCGGCGGCGATGACGACGACCACGATCACCCCGATGACGTTCTTGCGCTTGGCGTCGCGGTCCCCTCGTGCAGCGGCCACGACGCGGGCGTTCGACGTCGTCTTCTTCCTCTTGTTCTTGCTCGTCGGGATGCTGCTCATGATGCGTTCTCCAGAGTTGCGGCGTGCGTCGGGCCGGTGAGCCAGCCGTCGACGGAGACGAGTGTCGAGGGCCGGAGCGCCAACCACAGCGCGAGCAGCAGGAATCCGGTGTCGCGCAGGATCTCTTGCGGATAGTGGGTCTGGCCTGCCGCGACCTGGCCGCCGCCGCCGAAACACCCGCAGTCGATGGTGAGGCCGCGGGCCCATGACTGCGCGATGCCTGCGATGTAGACGAGCAGCACGATGCCGGACAGCACGGCGACGAGGCGGACACCGACCCCGAACAGGAGCAGCAGCCCGAGCGCGAGCTCCAGGAACGGCAGGACGTTCGCCACCAGACTCACCAGGTGGTCGGGAACCAGCTGGTAGGCCTTCACCGAGGCGACCGTGGCGTGCGGGTCGACGAGCTTGATCGCGCCCGAGGCGAGCCACACCCCGGCCAGCCCCAGCCTGGCCAGGGTGCCGACGGCGTCGAGCGCTCGGGTCGATGGGCGGGCCACGGAGTCGAGGCTAGCGCCAGAACCTGAGGGTTTCCGGTGGGCCCGGCCGCCCGCCCCCGGGTTGACCGGCGGGGTGAGCGGTCCACCTGAGCGTGACTTCGCCCATTCAGCCGCGTCAGCTGAACCAAAAGGGCGTGCGATGTCCTCCACTCGTCGTGCGGATGCCGTCTGTCGGCGCACGCGTTCTCAGGCTGCGGAACGTGGGCGGCGCCGCGTTTAGCGTGGCGGAGCGTGAGCCGATCCCGCGACCCGATTCGCCGTGCGCGCTGGACCACCGCGACACTGGCGGTGCTGGCGCTCGCCGGATGTGCAGGCCCGTCGAACCCGCCTCCCGCGGACGGCAACAACGGCGCCGACGCCGTCCTGTCCGCCGAGGCGAGCGCCAAGGCACAGGCGCCCGCGAGCGCAGGCAGCGCGGCGTCCCCGGGAACAGCCCAGGCTGCCCCCGGCGGCCGGGTGGAGCTCTGGGCCGTCCAGTCCGGGGCGTTGGGCGTGCTGGTCACCGACGGCGACGGCAGGCCGATCTACCGGTTCGACCGCGACAGCCACCAGCCGTCGTCGACGACGTGCACCGGGTCGTGCGCCACCACCTGGCCGCCCGTCCTGATCGGCAACCAGCCCCCCGATCTCGAGGGCGTCAACGCCGCGCTGGTCGGCAGCTTCGTCCGGCCCGACGACGGCCAGCGCCAGCTCACCTTGGCCGGTTGGCCGCTCTACCACCACGCAGGCGACGACGGCGGCCTGACCTCGACCTACGGCAACGGCACCGACAACGCCTGGTTCGTCGTCGCCCCCAGCGGCGACCACGCCGTGCCCGGCGGCCACGCGGGCTGACCTCGCTCAGCGCCGTGCGTGGCTGAGCACGCCGAGCTCGGCGCGGAACCGCCCGCGCAGCCCGACGAGCACCGCGGCGGCGGCGAGCGTGCCCGCGAGGGTGACGGTGACCAGCGTGAGCACGTCGCAGGCAAGGGGCCGGACCGCCGCCGCGACACCCACGGTGACCGTGACGGTCGCGGCCAGCGCGGGCAGGTGCTTGCCGTACATCGCGAAGGTCGCGCCCACCAGCCCGGCCGAGACGCGGGCCGAGAACCGCAGCATCACCAGGAAGTGCGCGACGATCGCCACCGCGGCGCCGACCGCCACGCCGTCGACGCCCGCGACGCGCGCCCCGACCCAGCAGAACACCACGACCTCCGCGGCGTAGAGCCACATCCGCCAGGCCGCCCGGTAGACCGCGCCCGTCGCCCTCGTCAAGGAGGTGCTGATCTTGTGGGTGGTCCTGGGCAGCAGGACGAGCGCGAACACCCGCAGCGGCACGACGACGGCCGCCCACCGCGGCCCGAGCAGCACCCGCACGACCTCCGGCGCGAGCACGCACAGCAGCACCGAAGCGGGCACCGTGACCATCGCGATGAGCGAGGCGGAGCGGACGTAGGCGGCGCGCAGCCGCTCGCCCTCGTCACGGACGCGGGCCATGGCGGGGAACAGCACCTTGTCCGCTGCGCCGCCGATCACCGACGCAGGCTCGGACAGCAGGTTGTAGGCCCTGGAGTACACGCCGAGTGCGCCGGTGCCCAACGCGGCGGCGACGACGAGGTTGTCGGCGTTCTGCGCCACCCAGTTCCCCAGCTGGGCCAGCGAGTAGCCCGAGCCGAAGCCGATCATGGGCTGCAGGCGGGCCCACGCCGCGCGGGGCGTCAGTGGCCGGAGGGTCGGCCGGGCGAGCAGCAGGTACCCGACCGCGGTGACCAGCGCGGCGGCGATCTCGGCCAAGGCCAGCGCGTCGGCGCCCAGCCCGGCGAGCGCGAGAACGACGCTCACGCCGATCATCGCAGGCCCGGCGGCGATCAGGTCGACGACGGTCAGCTGCCGGAACCGCAGGTTGCGCTGCAGCAGCCCCGACGGCACCGCCGCGACGCCCGCGAGCACCAGCGCCGGGGCCAGCAGCGGCAGCAGGGGCGCGTCGGCGGCGAGCCCGACCAGTGGGCTCAGCACCGGTGCCGCCGTCGCGAGTCCCACGGCGAAGACCGACGAGACGAGCACGGAGAAACCGAACGCCGCCGCGACGTCCTCATCGGTCAGTTCGCGGCGCCGGACCACCGCCGCGGACACCCCGAGCTGGGTCAGCAGCTGCGCCAGCCCGACGACGAGCAGTGCGGCGGCCACCGAGCCGAACTGCTCCGGTGTCAGCAGTCGGGCGAGCACGACCGTGGCCGCGACCTGCAGCACCGCCTGCCCGGCGGAACCTGCGAACGCCCAGCCGAACCCGCGAAGCGTGCGCCCGGTGAGCGACACCGTCACCGGCCGCGCCGCAGGGCCATGGACAGCCTCCCGACCGTTGCGATCGCCGCATACCAGCTCGACTGGGTCGCGACGCGGCGCAGGGCGTCGCGCTTGCGGGCGGCCTTGAGCAGGCGTTTGACGGGAAGTCCTGCGACGGCCGGGTGGAAGACGGAGTTGCCGACGCCCTTGGCGAGGGCCAACGCGGGCAGGTCCGCTCCTGCCCGCAGCTGCGCGGGCACGCCCCGAAAGCTCCACGCCTGGGCAGCCGAGGGCGGCGGGCACGAGAAGTCGGTGTAGGGCCGCGCGAACTCCAGGTCGACGACCTTCAGTCCGGCTGTCGGGTCGGACATGAGGTTGTGCGGCGACAGATCGAGCACGAACATGCCGCGCTCGTGCATGGTGTGCGCGAACTCCGCCAGCGCCCTGGTCGCCCACGGCCGCAGCTGGTACATCTCGGCGAAGGTGGGCAGTCGCCGCAGCCGGTGCGCGCCGTTGTCGGAGTACGCGGGGGTCAGCAGCCAGTTCGGGCCGTGCTCCAGCAGCTGCGGCGTCAGCGGCTGGTCGGCCAGCAGCGTGCGCGCGTGCAGCTCACGGCGGAACGAGGCCATGGCGCCCGGGCGGAAGATCTTGCACACCGCCCGTCCGTGCACGGGGTGCTCGACCAACGCCACCCGGGCCCGGTAGCCGGGCGACTCCGCGCCCAACATCTCGATGATCGGGAACGGGACGGCGCACGCCGCGGCGAGCTCCGCGACCTTCGCCTGCAGGCGCGTCTCCAACCCGGGATCGCCGACCAGCTCCAGCAGGGCGAACGCCTCGCGCGGTCCGACGACATAGCGCACGGCCTCGTAGGGCGGTGAGTCGTGCCCGAACCAGCGGCGCGAGGTGTGCCGCGCGACGGCGGCGACGCGGTCCTCGGTCCGCCACGTGCCCTCGGCCGCATCCGGCGCGAGCGGCACGTCACACGCGACCACCAGCGTGTGCGGCAGCCCCGCCACATGGGGGAACTGCCGAGCCGAGCCGAGGAGCTCGGCGACAGCGTCCTGACGGTCGAGATCGAGCCGCAGGACCTCGAGGATCTCCAGGCCCCTGGCGATCCCGGCCACCGCTTCGTCGAGTTTCCAGGACGTGCGCTCGGGCACCACGAACACGCTGAGTCCCTGCCACGCCTCCGGTGGCACGAGGCGTTGCGTTACGACGTCCGGCTCAACGTGATGAGCTGTTCGACGAACATCAGCTACAGCCATCGGAGGATACTAAGGCCGCCGTCTCACCCAGAGCGACGGGGTCTCACCTTGAGTGAGCAGTGCGCGGGACGCTAGAGGCCCAGGACGTCGACCGCCGACAGGGAGCGATCGGGGATGCTGGTCGGGGACTGCTGGTGGTAGGCGCCGCTGGGCAGGATGCCCGCGCCGCCACGCCGGGCCATGACCCGCAGTTGGGCCAGCACGTCCTCGCCGTGCGCGTCGCTCGGCAGCGCGGACCAGAAGTCGAACCCGCCCGCGTCGAGCAGGGCCGCACGGTCGAACAGCACACACCCGGCCGCCCACGCGATCTTGTAGGCCAGCCACCGCTGTGGCGGCGGAAGGGTGCCGCGGTCGAGGTCGAGCGACTCCGCGAGGTGCACCCCGTTGGCGGCGTTGCCCAACGTCCACCGCGCCCACGCGGGACCGTCCTTCTCGACGACCTCCGGGGTGACCGGTCCTTCCCAGACCTCGAACGGAGCGCACTCGGCGGGGCGCCGGTCGTCGAGGTGCGAAAGCCCCTGCATGGCCGCGGCGACGAACCCGCACCTCAGCGCGCGAAGGGCACGGTGCAGCCGGTCGAGCACCCCGGCTTCGAGCCAGACGTCGTCGTCGAGGAAGAGCACCGCGGGCGCCGTCGCCATGGACAGCAGGAACGACCGCTGCTCGACGATCCCGCGCCGGGGCAGGTGCCTGCGGAGCTCGACGGCCGTACCGCGCCTGCGCAGCGCCCTGATCAGGGTCTGCGCCGAGGGCGTCGCGTAGGAGGCGGGTCCATCGGACTGGTCGGACACCACGATGCGCAACCGCACGCCCGACTGGGCGGCGAGTCCGGCCAGTGTGGTGGCCAACTCGGTCGGCCGGTCCTTCGTCGGCACCAGGACGTCGACCTGCACGGTCTCGGCTTCGGTCATGGCACTAGCCCGCGGCCTGCGCGGGGACGGTCGTGCCGGCCCCGGTTCCGTCGGCCAGGGTCGCGGCCCGGCGCGCCGCGAACCCGCCCGCGCCGCCCTCCGCGACGAACCGCGCCGCCCGGCGCACCGCGTGCCGAACGGCGTCCGGGTGCGGCTTGCCCTCGGCGAGCGCCGCCGCGAAGCTGCCCGCGAACGCGTCGCCCGCGCCGCAGGGGTCACCGTGCGACACCCGGGGGGCCGCGACGCGGTCGAGGCCGTCGTCGCTGACCA
>DASWUV010000020.1:0-31406 GCA_036401495.1 Pseudonocardia sp.
GAGGTGGAGCGGCTGCGCGGCAACCGGCTGACCGGCGTCCGTGGCGAGACCGAGCGGGAGACGTACGCGCGGGCGAAGGCGACCCTGGCGATCGTGGTGAGCCCGCCTGCGCGGCGGAAGCTGCAGCCCATTGCGCCGAGCGCCGACTGGCGGTTCGACCTGGCCGAGGGCTGTCCGGCGCACTGTCAGTACTGCTACCTGGCGGGGTCGCTGTCCGGCCCGCCGGTCACGCGGGTCTACGCCGACCTGGACGAGATCCTCGCCAACCTGGCCGCGTACGCGGGCCGCGGCACGATCACCAGCCGCCGCCCGGCCCGGCGCGAGGAGGGCACGACCTTCGAGGCATCGTGCTACACCGACCCGCTCGCGTTGGAACACCTGACCGGGAGCTGGCGCCGGGCAGTGGAGCACTTCGGGGAGTGGGCGGCGCCGGTGCAGCTGCGGTGGACGACCAAGTTCGACGACGTGGGGTCGTTCGTCGGGCTGCCGCACGGGGGGCGCACCCGGGTGCGGTTCAGCGTCAACTGTCTGCCGGTGACCACGCGGTTGGAGGGCGGCACCAGCCGCCTGCCCGACCGGCTCGCGGCGTTGCGCAGGCTGGCCATGGACGGCTACCCCGTCGGGCTCACGATCGCCCCGATCATGCCGTTGCCCGACTGGCCCAGCCACTACGGCCGATTGCTGGACGACGTCGCCGCCGCGGTCGAGGGCGTGCCGGACCTCGACCTGACCGCGGAGCTGATCACCCACCGGTTCACCCCGGGCAGCAAGGACGTGCTGATGGGCTGGTACCCGCGCACCAAGCTGGAGATGGACGAGGAGACGCGGACGCGCAAGTACGGCAAGTTCGGCGCGGTGAAGTACGTCTATCCCCAGCAGACGATGTCGGCCCTGCGGTCCTGGTTCGAGACGCGGATCGCGGCGGATCTGCCCGACTGCCGCATCCTCTACTGGACGTGACGCTCTGGTCAGAAGGGCGAAGAGGGAGTCATCGTCGTCGGTAGGCGTCGACTCGGTGCTCGACCCGGACGACAGTGATCAGGTTCTCGGCGTCGTCGATGCGGTGGATGATGCGGAAGGTACCGCGACGAGCGGAGTACAGGCCGGTGAGTTCTCGCCGCAGGGGTTTGCCCACCCGGCGCGGATTCACGAGCAGGGAACCGGTCATGAATTCGATGACGGCGGCGGCGACACCCTCCGGGAGCGTCTTCTGGACCGCGCGGGCTGCGGTCGTCGTCAGCTGGAGGTCGTAGCCGTCGTTCACGGCCGCAGGCGCAGGCCCCGCACCGCTTCGACGCCCCGGACGACGTCGCCTCGGGCGACCTCTGCGTCGGCCTCGCGGATCTCGGCCAGCGCCGAGGGATCGCTGAGGATGTCCAGTGTCTCCTCGAGGGCTGCGAGATCGTCGTACGCGAGCAGGACTGCGGCAGGCCTGCCGTTGCGGGTGACGACGAACCGCTCGTGTTCCCGTTCGGCGCGGTCCACGAACTCCGAGAGGTGATCGCGCACCGTGCGCAGCGGCTCGATCGTCATGGCCACAATTGTGCCACGCAACCTAGACAGTGCCCAGCGCGAGGACGGGCCTGTTCTCGGGACCCGACGGCCGCTCAGAGGCCGCCGGTGTCGACGATCGTCACCGTCCCGTCGGCCGCGTCGGCGAGGTAGAGGCGGCGCCCGTCCCGGCTGACCGCGCCGAAGTCGGGCCGCAGGGTCGTCGGCACGGTCCTGGTCACCGTGTTGGTGGTCGTGTCGACCACCGACACGCCGCCGCCGACGAGGTAGGCGTGCCGGGCCCCGGGAGCCACGACCATGAAGCCGCTCGACGGGAGCCGGGCCGCGGGCGTGAGCGAGCTCGTGTCGAGCACCGTCACCGCGCCGATCTGCGGGCTCGCCACGTACGCGTACCGGCCGTCGGGCGAGATCGTCACGGCCTGCGGATACTGCCCGGCGCCGGGGTACTGGCCCACCGGCACCGCGGCGATGACGGCGCCCGTGTCCGCGTCGAGGACCGACACCGTGTTGGCGGCGTCGTTGGTGACGTAGGCGGCGCGGCCGTCGGGGGTGACCGCGACGGCGGCCGGGTTGCCGCCGACCGCGATCGTCCTGGTAACCGCGGCGGTCGCGGCGTCCAGCACCGCGACGGTGCCGGGATCGCTGTCCTCGGCGACGTAGAGCGCGCGCCCGTCGGGGCTCACGGCCACGCCGAGCGGGTCGGGCCCGACCGACACCGTCGCGGTGACGGCGTTCGCCGCGACGTCGATGACCGACACCGTGCCCGACGTCGAGTCCGTGGCGTAGAGGTGCGCCCCGTCCGGGCTGACGGCCAGGCCCGCCGCGCCGTGCCGGGTCGGGATCGTGGCTGTGACCGCGCCCGTGGCCGGGTCGATCACCGACACGGCGCAGCAGGCGCCCGCGACGTAGAGGTGCCGGTCGTCCGGGCTGACGGCCATCGCGGCCGGACCGGCGACCCTGGCCACCGCGACCTGCGTGAGCGTGGGCGGCCGCTGCGCGATCAGGAAGACGGCGAGCAGGGCGTCGACGACGGCCAGTGCGGCCAGCACCACGCCGCCACGCACCCGACGACGCCTGTCGGCCGGTGCGGGCGGCGGCGCGACGGCCGCCGCGGCGGCGCGGCGGCGCTCCTGCGCGCGCAGGTCCTGTGCGCGCAGGTCCTGGGCGCACCACGGGCAGTGCGCGTGGTGCGCGGGATACACGTGGCGCTCGGCCGCGGCGCACGTCCGCAGGTCCGCGGCGCACCGGCCCAGCGCGTCGTGCCATTCCCGGCCCGTCGGCCGCGCGTCGGGATCGGCCGCCCCGAGGACGAACGCGCGGGTGAACAGCTCTCGAATCTCCTGCGGCAGCAGGTCGAAGGGCATCGCGGAGGGTCGCGGGCGCAGCCGTGGGTCGCCCGCGTAGGCGAACAGACCGTGGCGGGCCAGTTGGTGGCGCCGCGGCTTCTCGCCGTCGCCGTGCCACACCCCGTCGAACGGGTGCACGCCCTCCATCAGGAGCTGGAAGACGTGGACCGCGAGCGCGAACAGGTCCGAGCTGGCGCGCCGGGGCGTGGTGGCGAGGTCGACGTCGAGCAGTTCGGGCGCGGTGAACTCCGCCCGCCCGACCCCGCAGAGGAACGGCGGCCCCGAGCGCGGGTTCGGGACCTGCATGGAGTCGCAGTCCACCAGGGTCACCCTGGTGTCGAAGCGCACCAGCACGTTGCGCTCGTTGAAGTCGCCGACGACGTAGTCGCTGCGGTGCAGGACGTCGATGGCCAGCGCGAGGTTCGCGCCGGTGCGCACCAGGTGGCGCCAGGTGAATCCGCGGACCCAGCCCGGTGTGGCGCTCCGGGGGTCGCTGCGGTCCGACGGGTTGGCCAGGACGTGCAGCTCGACGACGTCCGCGAGCCGCAGCCGCGGCATGACGTGCCCGACGAACCGGCTCCCGTCGAGCACGACGTCCGACGGCCACGCGAGCATCGTGTGCCCGGAAGCCTCGCGCCAGCCCGCGGGCCGGAGCGCGACCATCGCCCGCAGCCGCTCCTCGAGATCGGACGCGCGGGCGAGCTCGGCCTCGTGGAAGCGTTTCAGCACCCGCTCGGGCGCGTCGAGCACCACGTGGATCGTGCCCTGGCCGCCTTGGGAGAGCGGTGGCCCGACGTCCAGATCGCTGAGTCGCATCAGCTCGGCACGCAGACCGGAGGCCGGGCGCTCAGCCACGTCGTCGCCGGGGCCGTCCCGGAAGGGTCGCGGACGGCCAGCACGAGCGTCTTGTCGTCGCCGCTCTGGTCCTCGACCTCGTCGAGGAACGTCGTGACGGCCTCCGCGGAAGCGTCGCTGCGCCGCGCGTACTCCCACGCGGCGTGGAAGAACGGGGCGAACGGCCGGTTGGCGGCCAGGTCATCGAGGACCTGGTAGCGCAGGCCGTCGGTGGTCAGTGCCAGTGCGTCCACGGCGTCGGCGCTGGTGGAGAACGTCCGCAGATGCTGCGGTAGCGCACCCGGCGTCGTGAGGAAGACCGTCTCGTTGACGTGTTCGGGCCGCGCCCCGACGGCCACCGCCTCCACCGCGTCGCCTGCCCCGTGCACCACGATGCCGTCCCCGACCTGGCTGACCGCGACGCGTGCACCGGCGATGACGACGACGCTCAGCGTCGTGGCGAGCAGGTCCGGGGCGACGCCCAGCTCATGCGCGGCGTCCTCGACCGCGGACAGCGCCGCCTGGAACAACTGCGCGACGTCGGGCGGCTCGGGTCGTTCAACAGCGGCCGCGAGCACGGCGCGGACCGCGGTGAAGGCGCCGAACGCCGACGTGCCGGGCCGTGAACCGGCTCCGTCCGCCGTGGCCGCGACGACCACGGCGTCGTCCACGTGCCAGCCGAACGCGTCGTCGCAGCCCCGGCCCTGCCTGCGGTGCAGCGAGCCGGTGACCGAGCCGCCCAGCAGCCGCCACGCGGCGGTGGGCGCAGCTACCACGTGGCCCAGCCTGCAGGCGACGGGAGCGGGACCTGCTCGGCGGCCTCGGTGGCCGCGACCGTCGCGTCCGTCGGGCCGAAGGCGCTGGACTGCGTCACCACGCTCATGCTCGTGGACAACCAGGCGAAGAGCTCCTCGAACCGGACCCCGTTCAGCGCCAACGGCTGACGGACCGCCGAGAGCTGCGACAGCGCCTCCAGGTCCGCGTCGCCCGCCCCCACCGTGAAGACGGTGACCTCCTTCGCCGCCTCGGCCGCGCGCACCCGCTTGCTCGCGGCGGCGAACCGCTTCTCATCGGTGGGCATGCCGTCGGTGATGACGAACAGCCACGGGCGGAAGTATTCGAGGCCCGCTTCCTTGTACTCGCTCTTGCGGGCGGCGAGCAGGTCGAGACCGGTGTCGAGCGCCTCGCCCAGCGGCGTCGTGCCCTGCGCCGCGAACGTGGTCGGCGCCAGGTCCCGGCCCTCGTGGAACGGCACGGCGACCTCGACGGACCCGCCGAACGTGACCACGGTGA
Source organism: Pseudonocardia sp. (assembly GCA_036401495.1). Taxonomy (GTDB): domain Bacteria; phylum Actinomycetota; class Actinomycetes; order Mycobacteriales; family Pseudonocardiaceae; genus Pseudonocardia. Next base: position 4,986 of record DASWUV010000020.1, read on the forward strand.
CGTCGGTGCGCTTGCGGGCCAGCGGGTCTTCCGCGATCGAGGCGCAGAACGCCGCGAACCCGGCGTTCAGGTGCTCGATGCGCTCGCCTTTCATCGAGTACGACGTGTCCAGGAGCAGGGCACACGCCACCCGCGGATCGGGGTTGTCCTGTTTGATCGGCGGATTGAAGGCTCCCACGCATCCACCTTCCCACGTTCCGCCGATCACGTCGTGACCTGCGGCCACGGGCCTGCGCGGAGGACGAGCGGAAGCTGCGCTCAGGCACGGCCCGCGTGCGCCGGTTCCCGCAGCAGCGCCGACAGCACGACGGCCACGACCGGCACCACCGCGAGCACGAGCAGGGCACCGCGCGGGCCGTGCGCGTCGGCCACGAGGCCCAGCACCGGCAGGAACAGCCCACCCGCGCTGACCGCGAGGCCCAGCGTGACGCCTGCGGCGGTGCCGGGTCGGGTCGGCAGGTAGTCCTGCCCCAGCTTGATCAGCACGGCGAACGGGATGTTGGTCACCAGACCCACAATCAGCGCGAGCGGCAACGCCACGAGCGGGTTCCGGCACAGCAGCAGCGCGGCCATTGCCGGGATCAACAGGGCGTTGCCGAGCCGGACGGTGCGGACCAGGCCGATGCGGTCGCCGATCCGGCCGCCGAGAAGCGTCCCGAGGACGCCCCCGGCGAGCTGCAGCGTCAAGGCCGCGCTGCCCAGCCAGGTCGTCGCCCCGAGGTCGCGGATCCAGTACAGCGCGATGAAGGTGTTCACCCCGAACGACACCGTCGACCGCACGACCTCGACGCCCGTCAGCACCGCGAACATGCGCGGCTGGTCCACGCCGGTTGACCGGGAGGCGCTACGGGCCTGGTACGAGGTTCGGCGCTGGTGGCGCAGGAGCACGTACCCCATGAGCACCGCAGGCGGGATGAACAGGGCGGTGGCGCCGACGCCGAGCGCCACCAGCGCGGGCGTCGCCAGCGCGGGGGCGACGAAGAACCCCACGCTGCCGCCTGCGGCGAAGTAGCTCATCGCGGTGGCGCTGCCTGCGGCGGCGATGCGGGCGTCGCGGCCCGCGGGCGGGTGGAACATCGCCACCCCGAGCCCCGACGCCAGCAGCGCCGCGAAGATCAGGGGGTAGCTCGGCGCCAGGCCCGCCACGCCCGCCCCGATCCCGGCGAGGCTGACGCCGAGCGGCGCCAGGAACGGCAGTCGTCGGCGGTCGGCCAGAACGCCGACGAGGAGCTGCGGCAGGGCGCTGCCCAGAGTTGCGGCGAGCGCGAGGCCCGACGCCCCGAGGTAGCCGACGTGGCGCTGCAGCACGAAGAAGGGCACGACCGCGGGCACGAGACCCTGGTAGAAGTCGTCGACCGCGTGGGCGGTCGCCCAGACGCGCATCCGCTGCCAGTGGGACTCGGCCGTCACCCCGACGGAACCAGCAACGGGTTCGGTGCTCACCCCTTCACTCTGTCCCCACGGCGGCGCGTTGACTTCCGATAAACTGCCCGGTCGTGTCGGAAATCCGCCATCTGCCCGCGGCGCCGACGCAACAGACGGTCTACGAGTCGGGCGCGGTCATCGACCGCCACCGGCACGACGACCATCAGTTGATCTACGTGAGCACCGGTGTCCTCGCCATCCGCACCGCTCGCGGCGACTGGGTGGCCTCGCGCGACCGTGCGGTGTGGGTGCCCGCCCACACCTGGCACGAGCACCGCTTCTACGGCCGGACGTTGTTTCATACCATCGGGTTCGCCGTCGGTGAGCCGTCGTGGGCCGCGTCCCCTGCGGTCATCGGCGCCCATGGGCTCCTGCGGGAGCTGATCGTGGCCTGCACCGAACCAGACCTCCCTCCCGCGGAGTCCGCACGCCTGCGCGCGGTGATCGGCGACCGGCTGCATCGGGCCGCGGTGCACGGCCTCGTCCTGCCGACAGCCCGAGATCCCCGGCTCGCCGACGCGTGCCGGCTCGTCGAGCACGACCTGAGCCGACCGTGCTCTCTGCCGTGGCTGGCCCGCCGGGTCGGCACGAGCGAACGGACCCTCACCCGCCTCTTCCGCACCGAGTTCGGCACGACCTACCCGCAGTGGCGAACCGCGGTCCGCGTGTTCCGCGCCATGGTCAGCCTGGCCGAAGGCGCGACCGTCACCGAGGCAGGCCACGCCTGCGGCTGGGCCACGACCAGCGCCTTCGTCGACACGTTCGCGCGCACGATGGGCCAGACTCCCGGGGCCTACCGGTCGGCGGCGACGGCCCTGCCGCCCCACCATTGACGCCGATGCGCGGTCGCCGCCCCGCGGCGTGGCCTCGCCAGGATTGGCAAGGCAGGGTCCGCTGTTGCATCCTGTAAAGAACCGGTAACGAAGCCCACCTGACACAGGGAGCTCGACCCATGCCGACCATACTGCAGTCCGACCGGAAGCCGCTCGCCAGCACTCGTCCGCGTATGCGTCCGCAGCGGGGAGCAGTCGTCGTGCTCGCGGTCCTCCTGCTCGTCGCGCTGGGGGTTGGCGTCGGTGGCGCGGTCGGCAGGTGGCTGCCGGGGCTGCCCACACCTGAGACGATCGATCGCAGCCCCGCCGCGCTGCTGATCGCGGTGCGCAACATCGCCGACTACCACGCCGCCACCGGGACCTACCAGGTGGTCGTGGACCTCGAACACGACACCAAGTACGTGCCCGAGATCGTCAGCAGCGAGCGGTCGACGCTGCTGGCCACCGGGTCGGTCGACGCCCGCGTGGACTTCTCGTCACTGGGCGCAGGCGCGGTCACCATCTCGCCGGATCGGCGGCAGGCGACGATCCGACTGCCCGCCCCCACGCTCGCCCCCGCCACGATCGACCCCGCCCAGACGCGCGTCGTCGGCCGCGAGCGTGGCTTGGTCCAGCGCGTCGAGGACGCGGTGGGCGACCACCCGCGCGACGACAGCGAGCTCTACCAGCTGGCGACGAAGAAGCTGGACGCCGCCGCGGCCCAGAGCGACCTGACCGGGCGCGCGGCGACCAACACCCGCGCGATGTTGACCGGGCTGGCCCAGTCGCTGGGCTACGACACGGTGACCGTCACGTTCGGGCCGCCTGCGCCGCCCGCCCCGTAGTCGGCTCACCAGGGGAGCGGGCCTGCGGCGCTGAAGTAGCCCCCGGTCGGCCCGTCGGGCCGCGTCTGCGCCATGCGCACGATGATCTCGGCGCCCTCCTCGACGGTTTGGACACCGGCGTTGGCGTTGAGGTCGGTGCTGGTGAAGCCGGGCTCGACAGCGTTGATCCGGATGGTCGGAAACGCCTTCGCGTACTGGACGGTGAGCATGTTGACCGCGGTCTTCGACGCCGGGTAGGCCACGCCCCGATAGGCGTAGGCGGCGCTTCCGGGGGTGCTCACGCGGCTCAGTGAGGCCAGTCCGCTGCTGACGTTGACCACCACGGGCGCCGCGGAGCGCTGCAGCAGCGGGAGAAAGGCGCGCAGGACCCGCACGACGCCGAAGACGTTCGTCTCGAACGTCTCCCGCAGCTGGTCGACGGTCAGCTCCGCGGCGCCGAGCACGCCGTCCGCGCGCATCTCGCGCTGGATGCCCGCGTTGTTGACCAGCACGTCGAGGCCGCCCTCAGCGGCGATGGCCGCGGCCGCGTCGGCAACGGACGCATCGTCGGTGACGTCGAGCTGAACCGGTCGGGCGCCCAGCTGCGCGGCGGCCCGGCGTCCGCGTTCGGCGTCGCGGCTTCCCAGATAGACGGTGTGACCTGCGGCGACGAGTCGGCGGGCGGTCTCGAAGCCCAGACCCTTGTTCGCTCCGGTGATCAGCGTTGTCGGCACGGGTCGACGTTAAGAGTTCGAGCGGACTCGAAGTCAAGCGAGCGTCCGCAGGGCTCGTCGGCGTGACCACAGTGGATCCGCTTACGGATAGTGGCGATGTGGGTTCTGTTCGGAGTAGATCGGCCGGGTCGGTGCCGATGTCCGATCCGCGACCTAGTGTGGCGGGCATGGCAGTCCTTCCGCCCGACCATGACTCGGGCAACGTCGGGGACCGGGCGTCCGGTTCGACAAGGCAGACACAGGCGCAGGCGCACACCGACGGTGCGCCGCCGTCCGACCTCCCTGACCCCGTGGTGCTCGCCGCAGGTGGCGCCGCGCCGTCAGCCGAAATTCCGCCGCCGTCTGATGCCGCGGTGCGCCGCGCGCTGCGCCGGGCCCGCGACGGAGCCGTCCTCGACGTCACCGAGGCCGCCGTCCTGCTCGCCGCGCGGGGCGAGCACCTGGACGAGCTGCTCACCTCGGCCGCCCGTGTCCGCGACGCCGGGCTCGTCGCGGAGGGCCGCCCCGGCGTCGTCACGTACTCGCGCAAGGTGTTCATCCCGCTGACCCGCCTGTGCCGCGACCGGTGCCACTACTGCACGTTCGCCACCGTCCCCCACCGGTTGCCTGCCGCCTTCCTCGAGCGCGACGAAGTGCTGGAGATCGCGCGCGCGGGGGCCGCGCAGGGCTGCAAGGAGGCGCTGTTCACCCTCGGCGACCGGCCGGAGGAGCGCTGGCCCGCCGCTCGCGAATGGCTGGAGGCGCGCGGCTACCACTCCACACTGGAGTACGTGCGCGCGTGCGCGATCGCGGTGCTGGAGGAGACCGGCCTGCTGCCGCACCTCAACCCCGGCGTGATGTCGTGGGAGGAGCTGACGCGCCTCAAGCCGGTGGCGCCGTCGATGGGCATGATGCTGGAGACGACGGCGACGCGGCTCTGGAGCGAGCCCGGCGGCGCCCACTACGGCAGCCCCGACAAGGAGCCCGCGGTCCGGCTGCGCACGCTGACCGACGCAGGCCGGGTCGGCATCCCGTTCACCACCGGAATCCTCATCGGCATCGGCGAGAACCGGGTGGAGCGCGCCGAGTCGCTGTTCGCCATCCGGTCGGCGGCCCGGGCACACGGGCATATCCAGGAGGTGATCGTCCAGAACTTCCGCGCGAAGCCCGACACCGCCATGGCCAATGACCCGGACGCCGATCTGGACGACCTGGCCGCGACCATCGCGGTCGCGCGGCTCGTGCTCGGCCCGAAGATGCGCGTCCAGGCGCCGCCCAACCTCGTCGGGAGCGAGTTCGCGCTCATGCTGCGGGCCGGGATCGACGACTGGGGCGGCGTATCTCCGGTCACCGCCGACCACGTCAACCCCGAACGGCCCTGGCCCGCGATCGAGGAGCTGGCGGCCCGTTCAGCGGAGGCGGGGTTCACGCTCAGGGAGCGGCTCACGGCGTACCCGAAGTACGTGCTCGCGGGTTCGCCGTGGATCGACACCCGGCTGCACGCGCACGTCGACGCGCTGGCCACCCCTTCAGGTCTTGCTGATGAGAACGCGATGCCGGTCGGGCGCCCCTGGCAGGAGCCCGACGGCGGGTTCGCGTCCACCGGCCGGATCGACCTCAACGCGACGATCGACACGACGGGTCGCACCGACGACCGGCGCGGCGACTTCGCATCGGTGTACGGCGACTGGGACGCCGTGCGCGACGAGCTCGCGGCCCAACAGACCGCGGCCCCGGTCCGGCTCGACGCGGACGTGCGGGCGGGCCTCGCGCTCGCCGCGGCGGACCCCGCCGCCCTGCTCGACCCCGCTCACCACACCGCGGCGCTGGCGTTGATCCTCGCCGAGGGCCCGGCGCTGGAGGAGCTGACGCGCCTGGCCGACGACGTGCGCCGAGACGTGGTGGGCGACGACGTCACCTACGTCGTCAACCGCAACATCAACTTCTCCAACGTCTGCTACGTCGGCTGCCGGTTCTGCGCGTTCGCCCAGCGTGAGCGCGACACCGACGCCTTCCGGCTCTCCCTCGACGAAGTCGCGGCCCGCGCCGTCGAAGCGGCTGAGGAGGGCGCCACCGAGGTGTGCATGCAGGGCGGCATCGACCCGCAGCTGCCCGTCACGTTCTACGCCGATCTGGTCCGCGCGGTGAAGGCCGCCGTCCCCGGGATGCACGTGCACGCGTTCTCGCCGATGGAGATCGTGTCCGCGGCGGCGAAGGCGGGCGTGTCGATCGAGGAGTGGCTGACCGAGCTGCGCGACGCCGGGCTCGACTCGATCCCCGGCACGGCCGCGGAGATCCTCGACGACGAGGTTCGCTGGGTGCTGACGAAGGGCAAGCTGCCCTCCGCGCAGTGGCTTGAGGTTGTGGGCACGGCGCACCGGCTCGGCGTCCCCTCGTCGTCGACGATGATGTACGGGCACGTCGACGAGCCGCGCCACTGGCTGGGGCATCTGCGCGCGCTGGCCGCGCTGCAGGACGAGACCGGTGGCTTCACCGAGTTCGTGCCACTCCCGTTCGTGCACCACAACGCGCCCATCTACCTGGCTGGGCTGGCCCGGCCGGGGCCCACCGAGCGCGACAACCGCGCGGTGCACGCGTTCGCCCGCCTCGCGCTGTACGGGCGGATCGACCACGTCCAGGTGTCGTGGGTGAAGCTGGGCGACCGGCTCGCCGCCGACGTCCTGCGCGGGGGCGCCGACGACATGGGCGGCACGCTGATGGAGGAGACGATCAGCCGGATGGCCGGGTCGGAGAACGGCTCGAACCGCACGGTGGGGGAGCTGACCGCGATCGCCGCCGCGGCCGGGCGGCCGGTGCGCCAGCGGGGCACGACCTACAAGGGCGCCGCGCGGCGGCTCGTCCCCGCGCACGCGTCCCCGAAGCTGCTGCCGATGGTCTAGTCGCGCGTACGGTGGCGGCGTGGGCGCATTCGGTGAGCTCTTCCCCGGTCCGAAGATCCAGGACGAGGCGGGGGAGGCGGGTGACGGCCAGAGGTGGCGGCTGGGCCCGATCGACCTGGAGAAGGGGCTCGTGCAGGTGCACCTGCCCGCGCCCGCGCCCCAACCCGACGAGGACGAGCAGCAGGACTGACGACCGCCGGGCCGAGGCCCGCGCCGCGGCAGGCTGAGTCGTGCGTCTCGGCCCGGTGAGTCGGGCATCTGGGCCCGGTGAGTCGGGCGTCCCCCCAGGGTGAGTCGTGCATCTGGGCCCGGTGAGTCGGGCGTCCCCCCAGGGTGAGTCGTGCATCTCGGCACGGTGAGTCGGGCGTCTCGGCACGGCGGCGTTGACGCCGACCGTCCGATCAACGCGGCGACCTCCCCGGGATGCTGGGCGTGCAGGTGGTGGTCGCTGCCGGGGAACTCGACGAGCTCGGCGCGCTCCAGCCCCGCAGCAGCCTCCGCCGTCTCGGGGTTCCCGCCGCCTGCCACGAGCAGCAGCACCGGGCACTTCACGAGCGGGTACAGCTCACGCGGGCGGTGCGCAGGCAGGCTGTCCACGATCGCGCGGTGTCGCTCGCGGCTCAACCACGGCGTCCCACTGCCGTCGACGTGCACAGCCACGTTGCCGAGCGTCGCCTCGACCGCTTCGTCCGACCAGCCGTGGTGATCAGACCGCAGGCGAGCGCGTAGGTCGTCGACCGTCAGCCCGTCGAACGAAGGGGGCGCGAGCGTCTGCCACGCCTCGTCGACCGTGGCGAACCGCCTGCGAAGGAGCGGGCGGGGAGGCTGGGGCCGACCGTGATCACGTCCACAGGTGGGGAGCCTATGGCCGCCCGGCCGAAAACGCCTGGGCGCGGCTGGGAGAATCGAAGCATGACCACCGATCGCCGCCCGCGGGTCCTGTCGGGCATCCAGCCCACGGCGGACTCGTTCCACCTCGGCAACTACCTGGGCGCCGTGCGGCAGTGGGTGGGTCTTCAGGACGATCACGACGCGTTCTACTTCGTTCCCGATCTGCACGCGCTCACCGTCGACTACGACCCGGCGACGCTCGCCGAGCGCACCCGCAACGGCGTCGCCCAACTGCTCGCCCTCGGCCTGGATCCCGCGCGGTGCACCATCTTCGTGCAGTCGCACGTGCCCGAGCACGCGCAACTGTCGTGGGTGCTGGAGTGCCTCACCGGCTTCGGCGAGGCGAGCCGGATGACGCAGTTCAAGGACAAGTCGGCGAAGCAGGGCTCTGACCGCGTCACGGTCGGGCTGCTCACCTATCCGATGCTGATGGCCGCCGACATCCTGCTGTACCAGACCGATCAGGTGCCGGTCGGCGAGGACCAGCGCCAGCACGTCGAGCTCACCCGTGATCTCGCGAGGCGGTTCAACGCGCGCTTCGGCCCGACACTGACCGTGCCCGAGCCTTACATCCTGACGGGCAGCGCCAAGATCCAGGACCTGCAGGAGCCCACGGCGAAGATGAGCAAGTCCAGCTCCAGCGCCGCCGGGATCGTCAACCTGCTCGACGACCCGAAGGTGAGCGCGAAGAAGATCCGCTCGGCCGTCACCGACGCCGAGCGGGAGATCCGCTACGACCCTGAGCACAAGCCGGGCGTCTCCAACCTGTTGACGATCTACGCGGCGCTGACGGACCGCAAGGTCATCGAGCTGGAGGGGGAGTACGCCGGACGCGGCTACGGCGACCTGAAGAAGGACCTGGCCGAGGTCGTGGCCGCGTTCACGACGCCGCTCGCCGCGCGCGTCAAGGGCTATCTGGACGACCCCGCCGAGCTCGACCGCATCCTCGCGGCAGGCGCGGCGCGGGCGCGGGAGGTCGCGAGCGTGACGCTGCGTGACGTGTACGACAAGGTGGGGTTCCTCCCGCCTGCCGGCTGAGCGGCTACGGAGGAGGATCTCCGTCGTGGCCGATAAGACGTCGAAGTTCCAGCAGCTGCGCGACCGGTACGAGTGGCTCGACCACGTCGTGCGCGCGGGTGCGCGCTACACCGAGCGGAATGGTGACTACTACGCCGCCGCGGTGACGTACTTCAGCGTGCTGTCGCTCGTCCCGCTGCTGATGATCGCGTTCGCGGTGGCGGGGCTCGCGTTGCGCGCCCAGCCCGACGTCCTCGCGCAGCTGCAAGACTCGATCACGAAGGCGGTCCCGGGCGGGCTCGGTGAGACCCTCAACGAGGTCATCACCAAGGCCATCGACTCGGCGGGGACGGTCGGCTTCTTCGGCCTGCTCGGCGCGCTGTACTCCGGGGTCGGCTGGATGACGAACCTGCGCGACGCGCTGTCGGAGCAGTGGGGTCAGGTGCCTGCGAAGCCTGCGATGGTGAAACGACTGCTGTTCGACCTGCTCTCGCTGCTCGGGCTGGGGCTCGCGCTGGTCGTGTCGTTCGCGGTGACGGGGCTGGCGTCCGGGTTCGCTGGTGAGGTGCTGAAGCTCCTGGGCTTGTCCGAGCAGGGATGGGCGAAGTTCCTGCTCGTCGTACTGGGTGTGGTGCTCAGCCTCGCCGCCAACTGGCTGATCTTCGGCTGGGTGATCGCGCGCCTGCCCCGCGAGCACGCGACGCTGCGCAGCGCGGCCAAGGCGGCGCTGCTCGGCGCGGTCGGGTTCGAGGTGCTCAAGCAGGTGATGACGGTCTACCTGTCGGCGATCAGCAACTCGCCCAGCGGCGCCGTGTTCGGCTCGTTCCTCGGCCTTCTCGTGTTCGTGTACTTCGCGTCGCGGTTCGTGCTGTTCGTGACGGCGTGGGCGGCGACGTCGCGGGAGAACGAGAGCGAGGAGCCGGTCGCGGTCCCCGGCCCCGCGGTCATCCGGTCGGAGGTGGTGGTCGGCTCCCGGCCGAGCGGGGGTGCCACCGCAGGGCTCTTCGGGGCCGGGGCGGTGGCGGGTGTGGTCGGCAGCCTGCTGCTGCGCCGCCGCTGACCCCGCCGGTGAGTCGTGCGCCTGGGCACGGTGAGTTGGGCGCCTCGCGAAGGTGAGTCGTGCGCCTGGGCACGATGAGTTGGGCGTCTCGGCACGACGAGTTGGCTGGTACTTCCGCGACTTCAGCTTCGATTTCGCCATGAGCTGCGGAGCCGAGCCAGGGCGCCGACAGCTACGACAACGAGCACGCCACCCGCCAGCCACCACGGCCAGGTGGGGCTGGTGGGCGCCTGAGGTGCGGCGGACGGCGCATCGGCAGGTGCTGCGGCCGGGGTCGGGATCACGGGCGGGGCGTCCACCAGCGTGCCGACCGACGCCGTTGTCGTCGGCAGGGCGAAACCCATGTTCAGCAACGCGGCCGCCTGCGCGTCCATCGAGACCGGGTGCTGCTCGCCGCGCATGAGTGCGACGATCAGTCGGCGGTTACCGCGTTGTGCGGTCGCGACCAGCGTGTGCCGCGCCGCGTCGGTGAACCCGGATTTGGCCGCGATGGCGCCCGGATATGACGGCACGAACCGATCGTTGTTGCTGAGCATGAAGCCCGGTTTGCCACCGTAGCCGGGAAAGGCGACAAGACGCGTCTCGATCGTGCCCGCAAACAACGGCTTGGTCAGCGCAGCGCGGAAGAGCACCGCGAGGTCGTAGGCAGAGCTGGACATGCCGGGCCCGTCGAGCCCGGACGGCGTCGCGGGCCGGGTGTCCATCGCCCCGTGTTCCTGGGCCGTCGCCGACATTGCGGCCAACGTGGCGGCGTCCCCGCCGAGGGCGCGCGACAACGCCTCAGCCGTGTCGTTGCCGGAGCTCAACAGCAGGCCTGCCATGAGTTGGCGCACGGTGTAGGCGCCACCGGGCCCGATGCCCGCCTTGCTGCCGTCTACCCGCAGATCCGCCGCCGTGCCCTCGACCACGGTGTCGGGACTGAGCCGATCAGCTACGACGAGCGAAGTGAGGATCTTCAACGTCGATGCAGGACGCTCACGGGCGTGTGGCGCGCGAGCGGCCAGTACCGTGCCGGTGTCGAGGTCGGCGAGGACGTAGGAGGCGGGTGTGACGATCTTCGGCGCGGCGGGCCCGACGTCTCCGCAAGTCCCGAGCGCCGCGCCGCCCACCGGCTCAGCGGGCCAGGGCAGTGGTGCGGGCGTCGAGGTCTCCTCACGTGCAGCAGGCGGCGGCGGCGCCTGCTGCCCGGGACACCCGGCCGCGTCCCCCTCCGACGGCAAAGCGCCCGGCGAGGACGACGCAGCGCGGGACGCGGTGGCGGCGGACCGTGCGGCGGCGGATGCGGGAACGGTGGCCGGGAGTGCGGCTGCGGGGAGTGCAGCGTCGGGGAGTGCGGCTGCGTGCGATGCGGCCGCGGGGCGCGTCGTGGCGGCCGATGCGGCCGCGGGCGGCGCGATGCCGACGAGCAACGTCAACACGACGACTCCGATCGCCTTCACACGGTGAGTCTCGCATCTCGCCCCGCCGATTTCCTCGGACGTGCACGCCATAAGGGTGCGATCTACTCGCACACCGCCGCCGCCCTTGATCAACTCAACTGCCCGTGTCGCGCAGGCGGTCCAGGCTGCCAACGCTTGACTCGGTGTGCTGGAACGCCCAACTCGGCGGGCCGAAGTGCACGACTCACCCGCTCTAGGGTGCCCGGCTCACGGTCGGGACGCGGGACCGCCGTGTCGGATGCTCGATCAGCTGTGCTGGAACGCCTGAATCGGCGGGTCGAGCTGCACGACTCACCCTGCCCGAACGCCCAACTCGGCGGGTCGAGCTGCACGACTCACCCTGCCCGGACGCCCAACTCGGCGGGTCGAGCTGCACGACTCACCTTCGCGCCGACCCACCACCTCCACCCTGCCCGCCCCGCCCCGCCCTCAGGACTTGATGTAGGGCTGGCCGTCGGCCGCCGGGGCCGACACCTTCCCGACCAGCCCGGCCACGGCGAACAGGGTCGCGAGGTAGGGCAGCATCAGCAGGAAGTTGGACGGGATCGGCACCGGCGTGCCCGCGACCGACAGCAGGCTCTGCAAAGCGTCGGCGAACCCGAAGAGGAGCGCGGCCCCGATCGCCCCCCGCGGACTCCACTTCCCGAAGATCACCGCGGCCAGGGCGATGAACCCCTTGCCCGACGAGATGTCCTTCGTGAACCCGCCGATCGCGCCGATCGTGAGGAACGCGCCGCCGAGCCCCGCCACCACCCCGCCGAGGATCACGTTGCGGTACCGCGTGCGCAGCACCTTGATCCCGACGGTGTCGGCCGCCTTCGGGTGCTCGCCCACCGCCCGCGTCCGCAGCCCCCACCGCGTCCTGAACAACGCCACGTCGATCACGATGATCAACACATACGTCAGGTAGACGATGATGTTGACGTTGAACAGCACCGGCCCGATCACGGGGATGTCCGACAGCAGCGGGATCGGGAGTGGGGAGAAGAAGCCCGGCTCGTTGTACGTGGCGGCGTCCTGCGCCATCAGAGCGTCGAACCCGAACCCGGTGATTGCGAGCGCGAACGCGTTGAGCACCACCCCGAGCACGACCTGGTTGACCAGGAACCGGATCGCGAACACGGCCAGCAGCGCGCCCAGCAAGGCGCCCGCCACCAGCGCGGCGACCAGCCCGACGCCCAGACTGTGCGACACCGACGCGCCGAGCGACCCGGCGAACGCCCCGACCAGGAACTGCCCCTCGATCGCGACGTTGATGACGCCCGTGCGTTCGCAGAGGATGCCCGCCAGCGCGCCGAGGACGAGCGGCGTGGCCAGCAGGATCGTGTTCTGCAACAGACCGGGGATGTTGAGCGCGTTGCCGGGGTTTCCGGTGCTCGCCCAGCAGAGGAACGCCACGACGAAGCACAGCAACACCGCGGCGAGCACCCACCGCATCTGCGGACGCGAGAACCCGCGCACGGCGTGCCAGCCGCCCAGCGCCACCACGATGACGCCCAGCGCGATTGCCGTCGGACCTGCCGGGATCCGGAGGTCGGGCAGCACCACCACGTCGGAGACGGTGCGCAGGCCGAAGTCGGCGTCGCCGGGGTTCGCGCCGAGCCCCCAGCCCAGGATGCACACCAGGCCCGCGACGACGATCGCGCCACCGGCGAGCAGCCGCGTGCGCAGCGGCACGCGCACGTCGACGACGTGGCGGACGACGACCAGCTCCTCGTCCTCGACGCTGACGGGCGGCGGAGCGGTCATCCGTTCCACCCCTTCGCCAGCTGCGCGACGCCGCCGCCGCGCGACTCGCGCAGCCCGAAGATCGAGCGGATGAGCGCGGGCGCGGCGATGAACAGCACGATCACGGACTGGACGACCTGCACGATCTCGGTCGGCGTGCCGGTCTCGGCCTGCATGCGCACTGCGCCCGCCCGTAGCGCGCCGAACAGGATCCCGGCCAGGACCGTCCCGCCGGGGCTGGCCCGGCCCAGCAGCGCCACCGTGATCGCGTCGAAGCCGATGTTGGCGTCGACGTCGCCGGTCAACGCGACGTTGTTACCGCCGAGGATCTGCGCGCACCCCGCGAGCCCGGCCAGCCCACCGGCGATCAGCATGACCGTGATGTAGCTGCCCGGCACGCTCATTCCCGCGGTGCGGGCGGCGAAGTGGTTGGCGCCGACCGCGCGCAGCCGGAACCCCAGGGTGGAGCGCGTCAGCAGCCACCAGCAGCCCAGCGCGGCGAGCAGCGCGACGATCAGGCTTCCGTTCACCGAAAGCCCCGAGCCCAGCAGCCGGGGGAAGCGGGCGGATTCGAGGACGCCGAGCGAGATCGCCTGGTTCGACCCCGGCGCCTGGAAGCCCGGCACCGAGAGCAGGTAGTAGAGCAGGTAGAGGGCGATGTAGTTGAGCATGATCGTCGAGATGACCTCGTGCGCGCCCGTGCGCGCCTTGAGCCATCCGGCCAGGCCGCCCCAGACCGCACCGCCGATGATGCCCGCCACGAGCGCGACCAAAAGGTGCACGAGCACCGGCAGGTGCCACGTGAACCCGACGTACCCCGCGCAGATCGCGCCCGCGATGAGCTGACCCTGCGCGCCGATGTTGAACAGGCCCGCGCGGAACGCCACCCCCACGGACAGGCCGCCGAGGATCAGCGGGGCCGCGTTGAAGAGGGTGTCGGAGATCGGGCCCAGTATGGGGACGTTGCTCGCGCCGGTGAACGACCCGAAGTCGAGCACCGAGCCCTGGAACAGCGCGATGTAGCCGCTGGAGACGGCGTGCCAGGCCGCGGAGAACGTGTCCCACGGATAGGCGAAGAAGTAGCCCGCGGCGGTGCGCGTCGGCGCGTCCGCGATGACGATCAGCACCGCGCCGACGACGATCGCGCACACGAACGCCAACACCGTGATCACGAACGTGTCGCCACCGCGGACGCCCTCGACGAACCGACGCAGGGCAGGCGGCCGTTGGGCGGACGGCGCGGACTCGGTCACCTCGGTGGTCAACGCTCCCCCTCGCCGCTGCCTGTGTGCCCGTCGGATGCGCGCCCCGGTCCACCCCGAGTCGTGCGCGGTTTCCGTTGCCAGAACAACGATATCCGCGCACGGACGCTGTTCATTGGCTTCCCGCCATCAGCAAGCCGATCTCTTCGGCGCTCGCGTCCCCGCCGACCTCGCCCGCGATCCGCCCCCGGTACATCACGCCGATCCGGTCGGCCAAACCGAGCACCTCGTCCAGCTCCGTCGACACCAGCACGACGGCGGCGCCCCGGTCGCGCTCGGCCACGATCCGCCGGTGCACGAACTCCATCGAGCCGACGTCCAGCCCCCGCGTCGGCTGGGCGACGACCAGCAGCTTCAACGCCCGCGACAGTTCCCGCGCGAGGACCACCTTCTGCTGGTTGCCGCCCGAGAGCGTGTTGGCCGCTGCCGTCGTCGACGGAGTGCGGACGTCGAACTCCGCCACCCGCTCGGTGGCGTTGCGCTCGACGGCGGCCAGGTTCATCGCGGGCCCCGACGCGAACGGCGGCTTGTCGAAGAGGTCGAGCACGAGGTTCTCGGCGACGCTGAAGTCGCCGACCAGCCCGTCGTGCAGCCGATCCTCGGGCACGTAGCCGACGCCGAGGTCGAGCACCGCGTCGGTCGACAGCGCGGTGACGTCGGCGCCTGCGATCGTGATCCGGCCCGATGTCGGCCGGTGCAGCCCGACCAGCGCCTCGGTGACCTCCGTCTGCCCGTTGCCCTGCACGCCCGCCAACGCGTAGATCTCACCCGCCCTGACCTGGAACGACACGTCGTCGACGAGCACAACACCATCGTCGTCGACCACCGTGACGCCGTCGACGTCGAGGACCACGTCGGTGGGCTTCGCAACGTCCTTGTCCACCGTGAGCTGCACCGGGCGCCCGACCATCAACGACGCCAGCTCGGTGGTGGACGCCGTCGGCAGCGCGGAGCCGACGACCTTGCCCCGGCGGATGACCGTGATCCGGTCGGCGACCTCGCGCACCTCCCGCAGCTTGTGGGTGATGAACACGATCGACGTTCCACCGTCGCGCAACGCGCGCATGACGCGGATCAGGTCGTCGGTCTCCTGCGGAGTCAGCACCGCCGTCGGCTCGTCGAGGATGAGGATGCGGGCGTCCCTGCTGAGCGCCTTGATGATCTCGACGCGCTGCTGGACGCCCACGGGGAGGTCCGCGACCAGCGCGTCGGGCGGTACGTCGAGGCGGTAGCGCTTGGAGATCTCCTCGACGTCGCGGCGCGCGCGGCGGCGGTCGAGGAAGCCGATGCGGCGCGTCTCCTCGTGGCCGAGCATGACGTTCTCGGCGACCGTGAACACCGGGATGAGCATGAAGTGCTGGTGCACCATGCCGATGCCCGCGGCCATGGCGGCGCCCGGGCCGCCGAACGTAACGGGCTTGTCGTCGACGAGGATCTGGCCGTCGTCCGGAGCGTAGAGCCCGTACAGCACGTTCATCAGCGTGCTCTTGCCCGCGCCGTTCTCCCCGAGCAGCGCATGGATCTCACCGGGCTCGACGACGAGGTCGATGGCGTCGTTGGCGACGAGCGCGCCGAAGCGCTTGGTGATGCCCCGCAGCTCGAGCTTCACGTCCCCGCCCTTCTCGCCGCCCTTCCCGCCACCGTCGCGCCGCGGGAGCCGCCGACCGGGCCAGGTCGGCGGCTCCCGGGGTGGCCGATCAGCTCGTGGGCTGGCTCGGCGACTTGACGGTGATCTTGCCGCTGACGATGTCGGCCTTGACCTGGTCCAGCTCGGTCTTCAGGCCCGCGGGGACCTTCGAGTCGAACTGGTTGAACGGGGCGAGGCCCGTCCCCTCGTTCTTCAGGTCGCCGACGTAGTTGCCGGTGGGGAACGTGCCGCCCGCCGCCGCTGTCAGGTACGTCTGCACAGCGCCGGTCAGGTTCTTCGTGACGCTGGAGATGAAGTACTGGCAGAACTGCGACGCAGACACGCAGCCGTCGGTGTCGACCCAGAGCAGGTTGACCTTGCCGCCCGCCGCCTGTGCCGCCGCGCCCGCTCCGAGACCGGCGCCGCCCGCAACCGGGAAGATCACGTCTGCGCCCTGCTGGATGAACGTCTGGCTGATCTGCAGGCCCTTGTTCTGGTCGGTGAACGAGCCTGCGAACGTGCCGCCCTTCTGGTCGGCCTCGTTCCAGCCCAGCACCTGGACGGACTTGCCCTTCTGCTGGTTGTAGTACTGGACGCCCTCGTAGAAGCCGTCCATGTAGATCGTCACGGGCGGGATGTTCAGTCCGCCCCACGTGGCGACCTTGCCGCTTTGGCTCATGCCCGCCGCGAGGTAGCCGCCGAGGAAGCCGCCCTGTGCGGTGTTGAACTGGATCCCGTAGACGTTGGGGCCGCTGGAGGCGCTGTCCACCTCGGCGAACTTCAACGTCGGGTTCTTGGCCGCGACGTCTTTGACGTTGTCCGACATCAGGCCGCCGACGGCGACCGTGGTGTCGCACTTCTTGTTCGCCTCGGCCGTGAGGTTCGGGGTGTAGTCGTTGGCCGTGTTCGACGGCACGTAGGAGATCTTGATGTTGGGGTTGGCCTGCGCCGCGGCCTGCATCCCCGCCCAGGACGACTGGTTGAACGACTTGTCGTCGACGCCGCCGGTGTCGAGCACCATGCAGGCGTTGAACGCCGTGCCGCTGGGGGCGGCTGTGCTGCCGGACCCGGCGCCGGTGTCAGCAGGCTTGCTGCCGCACGCGGCAAGCACGAGCGCGCTCGCGACAGCGCACACGCCGATCGTCACTACACGTGATCCGGCCAAGGCCGCTACTCCCTCTACCAAGGACTTCGGGGACCGAACGCTAACCCGAAGGGTCGGCAGACGTCGCGTCGAGGTCCGGTTGTCATCTGATCGTTGCGGATTCGGCGTGCTATACCCGGGCGGTGACCGAGGTCGACTGGAACGAGCTGCGTGCGGCCGCGGTCGCCGCGGCAGGCGCGGCGTACGCGCCCTACTCGCGGCTGCAGGTGGGCGCCGCCGCGCTCTGCGACGACGGGCGCCTCGTCGTCGGCTGCAACGTCGAGAACGCCTCGTACGGGCTCGGCATGTGCGCCGAGTGCACGATGGCAGGGCAGGTGCGGCTGACGGGCGGTGGGCAGATCATCGCCGTCGCGTGCCGGTCGGGCACGGGGGAGCTGCTGATGCCGTGCGGGCGGTGCAGGCAGGTGCTCTACGAGTTCGGCGGCCCGTCCTGCCTCGTCGACACCCCGCGCGGTCCGCTTCCCCTCGCGCAGGTGCTTCCCGACGCCTTCGGGCCCGCCGACCTGCCGTCAACGCAGGGCACGTAGCACCAGGTCGGTGAGCTCGTGGCCCGCGTCCTCGGACAACGGCGCGTTCTCGACCAGTAGCCGGTACCAGAGGACGCCGAAGACGACGTCGACCACGAGCTCAAGGTCGATGTCCGGCGCGATCTCCCCGCGCGCCCGGCCGCGGTCCAGCAGCGTGCGCAGCGCCGCTCGGCGGCGGAACAGGAACCGCTCGCGAAACGGTGTGGCGAACGCCGGGTCGAGCACGGAGTGGGCCATCAGGCCCGCGAGGGCATCGCGCTGGTCACGCTGCCGGAAGGTGGCGGTCAGGAACGCGTCGAGATCCGCCGCGAGTGTGCCCTCGTCGGGCAGCGCGATCGTCGCCTCGGCGAGGTCGAGCACCGCGTCGAGGACGACGTCGGCCTTGGACCCCCACCAGCGGTAGATCGTCTGCTTGCCCGCGCCTGCACGGGCGGCGATCCCGTCGACCGTGACGGCCGGGTAGCCGTGCTCGCGCAGCTCGGCGATGGCCGCGTCGAGGATCGCGCGACGGCTGGCCTCGCTCCGCGTTCGTCCCATGCAGCGAACTTTACAAGACCCGACGTCTCGATATATAACGAGACTTATAGTCTCGGATAGGAGTGGACATGCGCGTGGTGGTTATGGGCGGCACGGCGGGGATCGGCCTCGCTGTTGCCGAGCAGTTGACGAACGAGGGCGCCGAGGTGATCGTCACGGGGCGGAACCCCGAGCGGCTGGCCGCGGTCAAGGACCGCGTGAGCGCCGCGGAGCAGGTCGACGGGACGGCGGAGGCCGAGGTCGCGACGTTCCTCGAGCGGGTCGGGCAGGTCGACCACCTCGTGCTCGCGTTCAGTCCCGGCAGCGTCGGCATGGGCCCGGTCCGGGAGATCGGCGGCGATCTGGTGCGCGCGGCGTTCGAGGGCAAGCTGTTCGGCTACCTGTCAGCGATCCGGCACGCCGACGTGACGGGGTCGATCACCATGATCTCCGCGGTGAGCGCGCGCACGGCCTACCCCGGCACGGTCGCGCTGGCGGCGGTCAACGGGGCGATCGAGGCGATCGTGCCGCCGCTCGCCGCCGAGCTGGCCCCGGTGCGCGTCAACGCGGTGTCGCCGGGGGTGATCGACACACAGTGGTGGTCGTTCCTCGACGCGGAGACGCGCGCCGCGCAGTTCGCCGAGCTCGGCGCAGGCGTGCCCGTCGGACGGATCGGTCGGGCCGACGAGATCGCCTCGGCCGTGGCCTACCTGATCGGCGCCCAGTTCGTGACCGGCGCGGTCTTGGCCGTGGACGGAGGAGCTACGGTCGCGCGGTGAGTCCGAGCGCCGTCGACGTCATCAGCACCAAGCGCGACGGCCTTCGGCTGAGCGACGAGCAGATCGACTGGGTCGTCGCCGCGTACACCCGCGGTGACGTCGCCGATGAGCAGATGGCGGCGCTGGCCATGGCGATCCTGCTCAACGGGATGGCGCCCGGCGAGATCGCCCGCTGGACCCAGGCGATGATCGACTCCGGCGAGGTGCTGGCGCTGGGGGACGTCGGGCGCCCGCTCGTGGACAAGCACTCGACGGGCGGCGTCGGCGACAAGATCACCCTGCCGCTCGCGCCCCTGGTGGCGGCGTGCGGTGCGGCCGTGCCGCAGCTGTCGGGGCGCGGGCTCGGGCACACCGGCGGCACGCTGGACAAGCTGGAGTCGATCCCCGGCTGGCGCGCGTCGCTGACGGTCGAGGAGATCACCGCGCAGCTGGCCGAGGTCGGCGCCGTCGTGTGCGCGACGACGCCGACCCTGGCCCCGGCCGACCGCAAGCTCTACGCGTTGCGCGACGTCACCGGCACCGTCGAGTCGATCCCGCTGATCGCCAGCTCGATCATGAGCAAGAAGATCGCCGAGGGCACGGGCGGCCTGGTGCTGGACGTCAAGGTCGGGTCGGGGGCGTTCATGAAGACGCCGGAGCGGGCCCGCGAGCTCGCCGAGACGATGGTGCGGATCGGCACCGACCACGGGCTCGCCACGACCGCGCTGCTCACCGACATGTCCGTGCCGCTCGGCCGGGCGGTCGGCAACGCGCTGGAGGTCGCGGAGTCGGTGGACGTGCTGCGGGGCGGCGGACCGGCCGACGTGGTGGCGCTGACGGTCGCGCTCGCCAGGGAGATGCTGGCGCTGGCGGGGATCGCCGCCGACCCGGCCGCCGTGCTCGCTTCGGGCGCCGCCTACCCGGTGTGGGAGCGGATGATCGCGGCGCAGGGTGGCGACCCGTCGGCGCCGCTGCCGCGGGCGTCGCACGTGGAGCAGGTGGTGGCGGACCGGGACGGGGTGGTGGGGCTCGACGCGCTGGCGGTCGGGACGGCGGCGTGGCGGCTGGGTGCGGGGCGGGCGCGCAAGGAGGACGACGTGCAGCCCGCGGCCGGGGTGTTGCTGCTGGGCGATCCGGGCGACGTGGTGACGGCGGGGCAGCCGCTGGTGGAGCTGCACACCGACACTCCCGACGCGGTGCCGGGCGCCCGCGCTGCCCTGGTGGACGGGCTGACGGTCGCCGACGCCGCCCCACCCCGCCCGCCCCTCCTGCTGGACTCCCTCCGGGGGTGAGTCGTGCAGCTGGGCACGGCGAGTTGGCCGTTCGGCACGGGTGAGTCGTGCAGCTGGGCACGGCGAGTTCGCCGTTCGGCACGGGTGAGTCGTGCAACTGGGCACGGCGAGTTCGCCGTTCGGCACGGGTGAGTCGTGAAGCTGGGCACGGCGAGTTGGGGGTTCGGGCACAAGGTGCGCCGGGGCTGAGCGCCAGAGGCGGGTCCGCGGGCGTCGTCGCAGAGTCTGTTGGCACATCGCGGAGGCCACGGAGTCTGCAAAGTGCCTAGTGAGTGTGCGAGGAGCGTCCCGAACTCGGTGCGGTTCGGCTGCGGGCCACTGGCCAGGCCCGAGATCCTCAGCGCTATGGGGTTGAAGACGGGTCAGGTCGCGGCCCACAGTGCGCGGTAGTACGTGATCCGCGCGGGATCGGGGGCCACGCCGTAGGCGGCGTAGACGATGCCGTCGTAACCGGGGCCGTAGTTCCATTCCGTGCTCCACGCGGCGACTGCGAGGTCGGCCCAGCGGTCGGCCAGACCGAGCGAGCCGAGATCGACGTGCGCGGCGAACGTGCCGTCGTCGTGAAGCAGCGTGTTCGGGGCGCAGGCGTCGCCGTGGCAGACGACGAGTTGGTCGATGGAAGGCGGCTCGCGGAGGTGTGCAGTGGTGCTCGTGAACGAGTCGGGGTCCGCGGCGCGTGTGCGGGCGGCAGAGAGCCGTCGTCCGACCGTCCAGTCGAACGGACATTGGTCCACCGGGAGGGCGTCGTGGAGCTGACGGAGCCCCGCGCCGATCCCAGCCGCCGCGATGTCGGGCCGATCGACCCACCGCGGGTCGACGGCCGAGCGGCCCCGCAACGCCGCGGTGACCAGCCACATGCCGTGCTCGTCTGAGCCCTGTCCGAGGACCGTCGGCACCGGCACCCACCGCTGCGCCCACCTCAGGCGGTTGGCCTCGTCGGCGAAGTCGATTTCTGGGATGCCCGCCTGCGTCCATTTGCGTAGGTCGTGCGGCGTTGCGCCGAGTCGTCAATGCGGAAGGTCAGACCGCCCAGCTCGTTGGTCCACACCGGCGAGATGGTGCCTTCGCCTGCGAGCGCCCGTACGACGTTCGGCACCGCTACGGGCCCTGCCGGAACCCCGGCCAACGTCTTGTCGCTCACGCAGCGATCCTCGCAGCCGGGGTCGGTGCACCCGCCTTCACCGGCGATCCCGGACTGACCGTGCCGAGATGCCCGACTCGGCGGGCCGAGATGCCCGACTCACCCGGCTCAGGGGCCCGGCTTGCTGTGCCCGATTGCCCGACTCGGCGGGCCGAGATGCACGACTCACCCGGCTCAGGGGCCCGGCTTACCGTGCCCGATCGGCCGACCCGGCGGGCCGACATGCACGACTCACCCGGCTCAGGGCCCGGCTTACCGTGCCCGATCGACCAACTCGGCGGCCCGAGATGCACGACTCACCTTGGGGGGTTAGTCGTCGTCCGGGTCGTCGGTGACCGTGTCAGCGGCGCTCGCGCCGTTCGACGACTTCACCGCCACCTTGCGGCCGCGGCGGGCCGGACGGGGCGGGGGAGGGGGTGCCT
Source organism: Pseudonocardia sp. (assembly GCA_036401495.1). GTDB lineage: Bacteria > Actinomycetota > Actinomycetes > Mycobacteriales > Pseudonocardiaceae > Pseudonocardia. Next base: position 26,505 of record DASWUV010000020.1, read on the forward strand.
GGACCTGAGCCCCACGGCCGAGGATCAGCTCGGCGAACGTCGCCATGGCCTCGTCGAGCTGCCCGGCAGTGCGCCGCTCCGAGTCCTCGTTGGCCTGCGCGACCAGACGACTGACGGCCGTCGCGTCGGGCCGCTCGACCAGCGTGGCGTCGAGCTTGGAGAGCTTCTCGTCGAGCCTGCCGCCGAGCCCGGTCTCCAGCGTGTCGAGCCGGGTCCCGACCTCGTCCAGCCGGTTGGCCAGCGCTTCGAGCCGCTTCGTGAGGCCTTCCAGCGGTTCGGTGGGGTCGACGGCGGGCCGTCCGGCGAGCTCCTCGAGCCGCCGGTGCAGGCTGATGCTGGTGTCGCCCAGCACGTTGCGCAGGCCGTCGCCGGTCTCCTCGAAGGCGCGCCCGGCCGCGGTGAGCTGCTCCCGCACGGTCCGCTCGACGTTCTCGATGCGCTCCTTGATCGGCGTGCCGACCGAGGTCGGCATCGCGTCGAGCCGCATCTCGTGCCGGTCGAGGCGGTTGTCCAGATCGTCGAGCCGCTTGTGCAGGCCGCCCAGCCGGTCGTCCAAGCCGTCCATCCGCCCGGAGATGCCCTCCATGCGCCCGCCCACACCGTCCAACCGCCCGTCCAACTGGGCGAACGGCTTAGCCAGCTTGTCCGGCAGGGACTCCACCGCGCGGAGCAGAGACGCGAGCACGGCGTCCTGGGTGTCGAGCTTCGCGACAGTCTCGTCGAGACGCTCGGCCAGCACGCTGACCTCGGTGCGGTCGGGCAGCTCGGTGAGCCGCTTGCGCATGTTGCCCAACGCGTCCAGTGCGGCGAGCCGCGCGTGGATCTCATCGAGGGAGTCGAAAATCTGCTGCTGCTCGCTGTCGCGGATCTCCGCGGCGCGCACCAGCATGCCGCGCATGCGGTCAAACGAAAGGGTCGAGTCATTGCTCATGGCGCGGGGGAGCTTCCTGAGAGCAGGGGCGGGCTGCACAGAGAGTAGCGAGCCACAGTGGATCATCCCGACGCGGCGTCCCGTCGTCTGACGCTAGGCCGATCGGCCCAGCGTAGGGCCGGTATGGGCTGGTGCTCTAGCGTGGTGATGTGCCTGTCGCCCTGAGTGTCGAGACCGTCCGCGACGCCCCGAAGGTGCTCCTTCATGATCACCTCGACGGCGGGCTGCGGGTCGAGTCCGTCATCGAGCTGGCCCAGGACATCGGATACACGGCGCTGCCGTCCGAAGACGCGCCCGAGCTGAGCGCGTGGTTCCGCGGAGCCGCGCACTCCGGCTCGCTGGTGCGGTACCTGGAGACCTTCGGCCACACGGTCGCCGTGCTGCAATCCGTACCCGCGCTGGTCAGGGTGGCTGCGGAGTGCGCGCAGGACCTGGCGGCCGACGGCGTCGTCTACGCCGAGGTGCGTTTCGCGCCCGAGCTGCACGTCGAGCAGGGCCTGGCGCTCGAGGACGTCGTCGAGGCCGTGCTGGAGGGCTTCCGCATCGGCACGGTCCGAGCGGCGGAACGCGGCAGGCGGATCCGGATCGGCTGCCTGCTGACCGCGATGCGGCACGCCGCGCGGTCCCGTGAGATCGCCGAGCTGGCCATCCGTTACCGGGACGTGGGCGTGGTCGGTTTCGACATCGCGGGCGCGGAGGCGGGCTTCCCGCCCACCCGGCACCTGGACGCCTTTGAGTACCTGCGCCAGCAGAACGCCCACTTCACGATCCACGCGGGCGAGGCGTTCGGGCTGCCGTCGATCTGGGAGGCGCTGCAGTGGTGCGGCGCCGACCGGCTCGGGCACGGCGTGCGGATCGTCGACGACATCACCGTGGCCGACGACGGCACCGCGAAGCTGGGCAGGCTCGCCGCGTACGTGCGCGACATGCGGATCCCGTTGGAGATGTGTCCGACGTCCAACGTCGACACCGGCGCCGCGCCGTCGCTGGCCGAGCACCCGATCGGACTGCTCGCCGCGCTGCGCTTCCGGGTGACGGTGAACACCGACAACCGGCTGATGTCGGGCGTCACGCTCTCCGGCGAGCTCGCCGAGCTCGCCGAGACGTTCGGCTACGACTGGGCGGACCTGCAGTGGTTCACCGTGAACGCAATGAAGTCGGCGTTCATCAGCTTCGACGAGCGGCTCGCGATGATCAACGAGGTGATCAAGCCCGGCTTCGCGGCCCTGATGCGCTGATGAGTGCGGCGCCGGGAAGTCGACACCAGGGGGGTCTTGCCGCGCGCAGTCCCCGCTGACGTCGACTTCGGCTGTCGGGGGCGTGGCGGCACCGGCCGGCGCGCACTCTCCCGGCGTGGCGCAGCCGCACCCGATCCCGCGGCGGCGCGTCAGCGGCGGTGCAGCCGCTCCTCCAGCTCGTCGATCAGCTCGCGCAGCTTCGCCGCCTCCGCCTCGAACGGCGGGCTGGGCTGCAGCCGCGTCGGATCGGGCTTGACGATGAAGGAGACCAGCCACCCCAGCGGTTGCGACTCCGCGAGTGCGGCGCCCGGATTGTCGTCGCCCGCCCACTCCGCGACGTCCAGCAGCAACTCGGTGGCCAACTCGAGCCGTCCGGCATCGACGGACGTGGGCCCCTCGGCGAGGTCCTCGTCGAGTTCGGTGAGCACGTAGCTGTTCATGTCGTCGACCGTGATCTCCAGGTCGGACTCGGCCCGCGCGACGACCTCCTGCCACGTCGAGGCGCCGGTCAGGTCGTGGCCCTCGGCACCCTCACCCGCGATCCACCGCTTCAGCGCGCGCTCGCTGCCGAACACCTCGATCGTCCCGTCCGAGCCGAGGAACACCGGCTTGTCGTCGAGGTAGCAGCGCAACGTCACGACTTCGCCCGCGCTCGTCGCGATCCGGATCGGGTCGATGCCGACCTCTTCCCAGAATCCGGCAGCGACGTCGTCGTCCTCGTCCGGGTCGTCCTCGTCGTCGGCTGCGGTGTCGGCGACCGAGAGGTCGTCCGCGGCCTCGTCGTCGACGACCACGACCTCCTTCTCGGCCGCCGCGAGCGCGACGCCGTCGACATCGGGAGTGTCGATCATGTCGTCGATCGCGTCGATGACGTCGTCCCAGCTCTCGGCGATCGTCTCGACGAGCTGGGTCCACAGCCGCGCGCCCTCGCGTCCGACGAACGGCAGCGTGCCCTGGTGCAGGAGACCGAACCCCGGTGCGGAGTCCAGCACCTCGGTGACCGCGTCGAGCTCGCACACGTCCGCGATGGAGCGCACGATGTCGACGATCTCGGCCAGCTCGCCGATCGTCCACGTGTCGGCGTCCTCCGCGGCGATCTCCGGCACCCCGACGATGTCGTAGCGCTGGGTCTCCTCGGGGGTCAGCTCGCCGACCGTCAGATCGGGCACCAACGACCAGGCCGGATGGTCGATCAGGTCGTGCTCGGTGGCGGTGCGGACGAACGCGGCGAGTTGGGCTACTTCGGGGAAGGCGAAGAGCGCGTCGTCGTCGCCGAGGAACGCCTCCCACTCCTCTCCGTCTTCACGCCACTTCGGCGCCCACAGCGTGACGAGGTCGCCCTCCGTGAGGGAGAGCTGGATCGGGACGATGTCGCTGGCCACGCGCGCAGGGTAACTCTCCGGACCGACAGTCAGGTCAGCGCCCGACGGGGTGCCACACCGTCGTCAGCTCCGTCCACGCCCGCAGCCTGCCCATGTCGGACACGGGCCCGCCGGGCAGCACCCGCTTGACGGTGTCCGCCGCCGCGCGCTCGAGGTCGACGGCCAGTTCCCCGGGTGCGCCCGCGAGGTCGAGCCCGTCGACCTCGGCGTGGGCGGCGAGCCACGGACCCAGCTCCGCGACCTGCCCGGTGAGCAGGTTGACCACCCCCGCAGGCACGTCGGACGTGGCGAGGACCTCCCCGAGCCCGATCGCGGGCAGCGGCCGGGCGGGGGAGGCCACGACGACCGCGGTGCAGCCCGTCGCGAGCACCGGCGCCAGCACGTCCACCAGCCCGGACAGGGACGACGAAGCGGGTGCGAGCACGCCGATCACGCCCGTCGGCGCAGGCGTGGAGAAGTTGATGTACGGCCCCGCCACGGGGTTCACCGAACCCAGCACCGTGGCGATCTTGTCAGTCCACCCCGCGTACCAGACCCAGCGGTCGATGGCGGTGTCGACGGCGGCGGCGGCGCGCTCGCGGGTGAGGCCCTCGGCCGCGACCACGTCGTCGACGAACTGGTCGTGGCGCGCCTGCAGCATCTCCGCGACCCGGTAGAGCACCTGCCCGCGGTTGTACGCGGTAGCGCCCGACCAGCTCGGTAGCGCCGCTCTGGCCGCGCTCACCGCGTCGCGCAGATCCTTGCGCGACGCCAAGGCCGCGTGCGCGAGCAGTCTGCCCTCGGTGTCGCTGACGGGGTAGCTGCGCCCGGACTCCGATCGCGGGAACGCGCCGCCGACGTAGAGCTTGTAGGTCTTGGCGACGCCGAGGCGGCCGTCGACGGGCGGCGAGAGGCTCACGGGCCCGAGCTTACGAGGGATCAGCACCCGAGCGGATCGTCCGGCTGCGGGTGATCTGCCATCTGGCCGAGCGGCGCTACGCCGTCCGCCATCTGCTTGCGGCGGTGGGCGCCGCTTGCCCATACTGCCGCGGAGCAGCCCGGGGGGCCGCTCCCCCATCGTCCCCCTCGGAAGGACAGCTATGCCGATCTGCACGGACCGTCGCCGCCGCGTTGAGCAGCGTGCACGGTGACCAACGCGCACCCGCTCACCTCGCCGACGCCCTCCCCGCGCGGCCCCGCGCTCGCCGAGCGCATCGCCACGCTCGAGGCGCAGCTCGCGGCCGAGCGCAGCCGCGCCGACCAGGCGGAGCGCGCTTTGGAGAACGGCTCCATCGGCGGGTTCGGCGTCCGCGCTGAGCGGCTGCTGCGGCTCGCCGAGACCGAGGCGCGCGAGATGCGTGCCTCTGCGGCA
>DASWUV010000021.1:0-3985 GCA_036401495.1 Pseudonocardia sp.
AGGGCGACGGCGCCGTCGGGGTGTGCGCACGCGCCGCGGCCGCTGATCACGCGCAGCCGTTCACGGAGGCGAGCAGGTGATCGATCACCCGGCGCTCGCGTAGACGTCCGCGGAAGGCCGGTGTTCGCAATACGGCCATTCCTCGACGATAGTGCGTTACGCCACCATGACGGCCGAGCAATCCGGCGGTGCGCATGCCGGTTGTCCCGGGTCTACCCGTGCCTTGGCACTGGTGTCGGGCTCACCTCCGAGACGCAGGGCTGACCGCGTCGGGTCCACGGGAGACGACCGGAGAACCGCTCCGGGTGACGCCAGCTGCGGCGTACGCCTCCTCCTCGTCGAGGGTTTCGGCCTCGAAGAGCGCGTGCGCCAGCCGGTCGAGCTGCTCCCGGTGCGCGACCAGGGTGGCGACGGCCTGCTCGTGGCATTCGTCGACGATGCGCCGAACCTCGCGGTCGACGAGCTCCTTGGTCGCGGACCCGATGGGGTCCGCAACCAGTGGCGACGCCTGACCCGCCGGTGGCAGCACCGTCAGCGGCCCAACGGCGTCGGACATGCCCCATCGGCCCGCCATCTGCCGGGCGATGCTGCTCACCTGGTCGAGGTCGCTCTCGGCCCCGGTGCTGACGTCGGTGTAGACCACCTCCTCGGCCGCACGCCCGCCGAGCGCGCCGATGATGCGCCCACGCAGGTAGGTGGCGGTGTAGCTGTACCGGTCGGCGGACGGCGCCTGGAAGGTGACGCCCAGGGCCTGGCCTCGCGGAATGATCGACACCTTCCGGACCGGATCGGCGCCGGGGGTGAGCATCCCGAGCAACGCGTGCCCGGCCTCGTGGTAAGCGGTGCGCTCGCGTTCCTCGCGCGAGAGCGTGATTCCGCGGGCTGTGCCGAGGACGATCTTCTCCAGGGCGTCGGCGAAGTCCGTGGCGTTCACCTGGCCATGTCCGCGCCGGGCTCCCAGCAGGGCAGCCTCGTTGACGAGGTTGGCCAGGTCGGCGCCGACCATGCCGGGTGTGGCCGCGGCGACGGCGGCCAGGTCGACGTCGGGGGCGAGGGGGACGTCCCGGGCGTGGACCGCGAGGATCTGACGACGCCCGGCGAGATCGGGTGGGTTGACCGTGACCCGACGATCGAATCGACCCGGGCGCAGCAGGGCCGAGTCGAGGACCTCGGGTCGGTTGGTCGCGGCCAGCACGACGACCCCCTCGGTGCCCGTGAACCCGTCCATCTCCGTGAGGATCTGGTCGAGGGTCTGCTCCCGTTCGTCGTTGCCGCCAAGTGACTGCGCACCGCCGCGGGCGCGGCCGATGGAGTCCAGCTCGTCGATGAAGATGATCGCCGGCGCAACCTTCTTGGCCTGGTCGAACAAGTCCCGCACTCGGCTGGCTCCTACACCGACGATGGCCTCGATGAACTCGGAGGCGGAGATGGAGAAGAACGGCACTTGCGCCTCACCGGCGACCGCTCGGGCCAGCAGGGTCTTGCCGCCCCCTGGTGGGCCCGACAGCAGTACGCCCTTGGGGATCTTGGCGCCGAGCCGCCGGTACTTGTCCGGTTCGCGCAGGAAGTCGACGATCTCGGTGACCTCGTTCTTGACCTCGTCGATACCGGCAACGTCCGCGAACGTGGTGCGTGGACCGGTCTGCGGCCGGTACAGCGTCGCCCGCGAACGACCGAACGAGCCGAGCACCCCTCCGGCGCCGCCACCCGCCCTCCGGCTGACGGAGAAGAGCAACCAGACCAACAAGAGCGTCGGGCCGAACCCGAACAGGAGCTGCTGCCACAGTGGCGGACCCGCGTCCGGCGGGTTGGCGTTGATCGGCACCCCGGTGCTCTGCAACTGCTGGAACAGGTTGTCGTTGGCAAAGGTCGGCCGCTGGGTGGTGAAGCGGGTCACCTCTTGTGCGACCCCGCCTTGGGGTGCGGTGTAGGAGACCGGCTTCTTGAAGTTCCCCTCCAGAGTCTCCCCCGTCGAAGTGATCAGCTCGATGTTCGAGGCGCTGACCTGGCTGAGGAAGAAGGTGTAAGAGACCGCAGGCCGCGGCTCGGGCGACATGAAGAACGCGGCGAGGATCCAGTTGACGATCAGGAGCAGCGCGAGCAGCCCCCAGAAGCCACCGCGGCGGCGCCCGCCGGTTGAGCCATTGCCGCCCGGTCGACCCCCACCACCATCCTCGGCCCCCTCGACCCGCCACGGCGGCCGTGGCTCGGGCGTCGACGGTCCGCCGAACCACCTCCTGCGCCATCCACCAGCGGTTCCTCGATCTCGGGACCGGTGCTCAGGAGTTCGCTGCGGGGTCTCGTGGATCCCGGTGTCAGGGGCACTCATCCGTCTCCTCTCGCCCAGCGCTCACCGTCGCCGACGCGGCCTCGGAGCCTCGCGAACGCCCTGCCCATCGTGCCGCTGCAGCAGCCGAAGGCACCAGGGAAAGCCACTGGTTGCAGGCGACCGGCAGTCGGAGGTGGAGTGGCCGTAGCTGGGCGCCCCGCGATCGGGCAGGCTGGTGCTGTGCCACCGGTCGTGCTCGCCGTCGACGGCAACGCGATCGTGCACCGGTCGTTCCACTCCCAGGCGTGCACGGGGTTCCGCGCGCTCGGCAGGCCCTACTGGGCGGTGCGCGGGCTGCTCTCGCAGCTCGTCGCGGCCGTCGACCGCATCGCCCCGGACGTCGTCGTGGTCGGGTTCGACGACCCCGACGCGAGCGTCCGGCGCGACCGGTGGCCGCAGTACAAGGCCCAGCGCGTCGCGAAGCTCGACAAGCTGGTCGAACAGCTCGCCGCCGCGGCCGAGGCGATGCGGGCACTCGGTGTCGGCGTCGTGACACCCGCGGGTCTGGAGGCGGACGACGTGCTCGCCTCCGTGGCTCGCCGCGCGCAGGAGATCGGCGCGACCACGGTGGTGATGACGTCCGACCGCGATGCGTTCAGCCTGATCGACGCCCACACCAAGGTCCTGCGGATCATCAACGGTGGTGTCGAGGCCTCGCCGTTGCTCACGGCCGAGCGACTGGTGACCCTGACCGGGGTGTCGCCGGAGCAGTACCGCGACTTCGCGGCGCTGCGCGGAGACCCGTCGGACAACCTCCCCGGTGTGGCAGGCATCGGCCCGAAGACGGCCGCCCGGCTGCTCCGCGCACTCGGCTCGGCCCGTGCCGCGTTCGACGACCCCGACGCGGTGGCGGCGGGGCTCGGTGCGGGCGTCGCTGCCCGGCTCGCGGCCGAGGGGGCACGGGAGCGGTGGGAGCTCAACTGCCAGGTGATGACGATGCACGACGACCTCCCCGTCGACCTGCACGTCGACGTGCCCGGCGCGGTCGGGCGCCTGCCGCTGGCCGCGGACGCCGTGCACACGGCGTTCGGCTTCCTGGACCTGCCCGCGACTGCCGCCACCGCGGCCCGGGTGCTGGCGGACGCCCCGCTCCCGACCCGTCCCGCCCCACCGGAACCGGACTGGAACGCGGCCCCCCGGCGCGGCAGGCGGCTGCCCCCGCTGGTCCGGCGGCCGGTCAGCGATCAGCTGACCCTGTTCTGACGCCTGCCGCCAGCGCGCCCTGGCGGCGCGCTGTGGCCGACTGCGCCGTTCGCACCGGTGGGTTGGCCTGCTGCGCCGCTCGATCGTGCTTCAGCAACCAACCCGTACCGAGTGCGCCTATCGGCTGACCGGGCCTTCGCCACGCTTCCCGGACCGCTCGGCCCGCAGTCGGGCCTCCGCGCGTTGAGCCTCGGCCCGGGTGTTGCGCTCGCGGCGCAGCCACTCCGGCTGTTCCTCTTTCAACGCCACGATCTGGGCGGTGGTCAGCGGCTCGGTGATCTCGGCGCGGGCCAGCCCAGAGATCGACACGCCCAGGCGGTCCGCGACGACCTGCCGGGGATGCGGGCCGTTGCGTCGCAGCTCGCGCAACCACTCGGGCGGGTCGGCCTGCAGGGCGTCGAGCTCGTCGCGCGAGACCACCGCGGCCCGGAACTCCTCGGGCGTCGCGTCGAG
>DASWUV010000022.1:0-16524 GCA_036401495.1 Pseudonocardia sp.
AGTCGGTCGACCCGGCCGCGGACATGCTGGTGTGGCGCGGCCGCGGCGACCGTCGCGGGCAGGTGTATGTCGGCGGCCCTGCGGGGCGCGGCTTCCGACGCGCGCACGACCCTGCCGAGATCGGTCCGGGCCCGCGACCGCCGCCCTGGCGCGCCTTCGCCCACCCCGGGGACGACGAGCCTGCGCGCGCGGAAGGCAGGCCCGGGCGGCGGCGCGGCCCTGCCGCCGTCGTCGGGGGGCGGGGCGTGCCGGTTCGGGTCGGCCTGCTGCGACGGCCCGGTCGGGCTGTTCGGGCTGTTCGGGGGCCCCTGGGGCCCAGCCGCCTCCGCACGGGCCGATGGCGAAGCAGCGTCGTCGCCTGCTGAATCGCCTGCCGGGTCGCCGCCTGCCGGGGCGCCGTGGTCGTCCCCGGCCGAGCTCGCGTCGGGACCCTCCGGTCCGCGCCCCTCCAGACCGCCGCCGGGCCCTCCGCCGTCGGGGCCCTCGCCGTCGGGGCCGTCGTCGGTCTCCTTGCGGGCCTGCTCCAGCGCGTCGTCGAGCGCCTGCTCGTCGACGCCGGAGTCGTCGAACGGATCACGCCTGCGGCGGTGGGGAAGCGCCAGGCGAGCGGCGACGCGCACGTCGTCCTCCTCGACGGCCGCCGCTCCCCGCCATGCGGCGTGCGCGATCGCCGCGCGGGCGATGACGAGGTCGGCGCGCATGCCGTCGACGTCGAACGCGGCGCACACCGCGGCGATCCGGCGCAGCTCTGCGTCGGGCAGCGCCACCGCCGCGAGTCGGGCCTGCGCGTCGGCGATCCGCGCCGCCGTCTGCCGCTCGGCGTGCGCCCACCCGGCGGCGAAACCGGCCGGGTCGTCGTCGAACGCGAGCCGACGGCGGACGACGTCGGCGCGGGTCGTGACGTCCCGCGCCGCGCGCACCTCGACCGCCAACCCGAAGCGGTCGAGCAGCTGGGGCCGCAGCTCGCCCTCTTCGGGGTTCATCGTCCCGACGAGCAGGAAGCGCGCGGCGTGCGACACCGACACCCCGTCCCGCTCGACGTGGGCGCGGCCCATCGCCGCGGCGTCGAGCAGGGCGTCGACGAGATGGTCGTGCAGGAGGTTGACCTCGTCGACGTAGAGCACGCCGCGGTGGGCGTCGGCGAGCAGACCCGGCTGGTAGGCGCGCACGCCCTCGGCGAGGGCGCGTTCCAGGTCGAGCGAGCCGATGAGCCGATCCTCCGTGGCGCCGACCGGCAGCTCGACCAACCGGGCCGGACGGCGCAGCTGCGGCGCGTCGCGCTCGTGGGGACCGTCGGGGCAGTCGGGGTCGGGGGCGGCGGGATCGCAGCTGAACCGGCAGCCTGCGACCACGTCGAGCGCGGGCAGCAGAGCGGCCAGCGCGCGCACCGCCGTCGACTTCGCCGTGCCCTTCTCACCCCGCACCAGCACCCCGCCGATGCCGGGGTGCACCGCGTTGAGCAGGAGGGCGAGGCGCAGGTCGGCGTGGCCGACGACCGCGCTGAAGGGGAACGTGGTCATCGCGGCAACACTGCCAGACCGGAGGTCACGACAGGCAGGTCCGGGCCCGCGCCGTGCTCGATGACACGCTCCAGCGCCGCGGTGTCGAGGTGGGCTTCGACCAGGTCGCCGAGCAGGTCGAGCTGGGCGGCGCGCTCCGCGGCGAACGACGTGTCCGGCGCTACCGCGAACCCGGTCCGGCCCGCCTGGTCCGCGACCCGGCGCAGCAGGGCCCGGCGGAACCCGTCGTTCTCCAGCAGGCCGTGCCAGTGGGTGCCGAGCACCGCGCCCGTGTCGGAGCCCTCGCCGTCCGGGCCCCCGCCGTCCGGGCCCCCGCCGTCTGGGTCCCCGCCGTCTGGGCCCCCGGCGCCGTCGATCAGCGTCGGGTCGCCGGAGCGGAGCACCCGCCCGTGGTGGATCTCGTAGCCGCGCACGGGCTGCCCCCACGCCGTCCCGACCGGGTTGGCCAGGTGTTTCTCCGCGTCGAAGGCGATCTCCAGTGCGAGCAGGCCGAGCCCGGTGGCGTCGCCGCCCTCGACGTGGCGCGGGTCGGCGATGTGCCGCCCGAGCATCTGGTAGCCGCCGCAGATCCCCAGCACCGGACGGCCCGCGCGGGCGTGGGCGAGCACGGCGTCGGCGAGCCCGGTGTGCCGCAGCCACGCGAGGTCGGCGACGGTCGCGCGGGTGCCGGGAAGCACCACGAGGTCGGCGTCGGCCAGCCGGGACGGCTCGGTGACGTAGCGGACCGCGACCCCCGGCTCGCACGCCAGCGCCTCGGCGTCGGTGGCGTTGGAGATCCGCGGCAGCCGCACGACCGCGACCCGCAGCCACTGCTGCCCGAGCGGAGGTGCGGGACGGCCGAGCACGCCGTCGGCCACGGCGGCCAGCGAGTCCTCCGCGTCGAGCCACAAGCGGTCGGCCCACGGCACGACGCCGAGCGTCGGGCGGCCCGTGAGCGCGCGGAGCTGGTCGAGGCCCGGCTCCAGCAGGGTCGGGTCGCCGCGGAACTTGTTGATCACGAAGCCCGCGATGCGCCGCTGGTCAGCGGGGTCGAGCACGGCCAGGGTGCCGAAGAGGTGGGCCAGCACCCCGCCGCGGTCGATGTCGCCGACCACGACGACGGGCAGGTCGGCGGCCTGCGCCAACCCCATGTTGGCGATGTCGTCGGCGCGCAGGTTGATCTCCGCGGGCGAGCCCGCCCCCTCGCAGACGACGACGTCGAAGCGTGCCCGCAGGTCCGCGAGGCTCGCGGTGACCACGTCCAGCAGAGCGGACTTGCGCTGTTGGTAGGAGCGGGCGCTGACCGTGCCGTCGACCCGGCCGCGCACCACGACCTGCGCCGACCGGTCGCTGCCCGGCTTGAGCAGCACGGGGTTGAAGGCGACGCTGGGGGCCAGCCCGCAGGCGTGCGCCTGCATCGCCTGTGCCCGGCCGATCTCCCCGCCGTCCGCTGTGACGACGGAGTTGTTGGACATGTTCTGCGCCTTGAACGGTGCCACCGCCACGCCCCGCCGGTGCAGCCACCGGCAGATCCCCGCGACGAGCGCGCTCTTGCCCGCGTCGGAGGTGGTTCCCGCGACCAACAGCGCACCCCGCACCGCCGCAGCCTACGAGCCCCCAAGGTGAGTCGTGCACCTCAGCACGGTGAGTCCGGCATCCCACCAGGGTGAGTCGTGCACCTCAGCACGGTGAGTCAGGCTTCCCCGCACGCCGGGTCGGCGAATTGTGCTCGCCGCAACGACCCATGTTCTACGAGGTACACGCGCGGACCCCGGGCGAGAACGCCTACCGTGGTCCTGTGCGGTTTCTGCTGCGGCCCGCGTGGCTCGCGTTGATCACGACGGTGACGTTGTTCGTCATCGCCTGCTACGCGCTGCTTGCCCCATGGCAGTTCGGGCGGGAAGCCGAGCGCGACACCGAGCAACACGCCCTGGACGCTGCCTCGACGATCCCGCCCGCCCCACTCGCGCAGGTGCTGCCCACCGGCGGGGTGACGGCGGCGGTCGACTGGCGCCAGGTCAGCGTCACCGGAACCTATCTCCCGCAAGCCGAGGCCCTGGTCCGGCTGCGCGTGTACGACGGCAAGCCCGCCTTCGAGGTGTTGACGCCCTTGCGCGCGACCGATGGTCGGATCGTGGCGGTCGACCGGGGCTACATCACGGCCGAGAACGGCGCGGTCGTGCCGCCCTATCCCGCCCCGCCTGCGGGCGAGGTGACGATCAGCGGACGCCTGCGGGTCGACGAGACCGACCCCGACCACCGCGCCGCGTTCGTCGCCGACGGGCGTCGCCAGCTCTACGTCACCGACTCCCGCATACAGGCGGCGGCGACCGGTCTGCCGATCATGGAGGGCTATCTCGCCCTCGCCACGCGCCAGCCGGGCGTGCTCAGCCCCCTGCCCGTCGAGCCCGCTGCGGCGCAGAGCACGGCGCCGTTCACCAACTTCTCCTACGCGCTGCAATGGCTCACCTTCGGCGCGATCGCGGTGTTCGCGCTCGTCTACTTCGTACGGTTGGAGATGTTGCAGCGGCGGGCGACGAGCGGGGCCACGCGCAGACGCAGCGCACGCAGCGCCGAGCGCGCGGCCTTCCGGCGGGAACTGGCGGGCGAGGACGCCGAGCACACTGACTCGAGCTGACAGCGAGTACATCGAAGACGCCCACATCGCCTCCGACGTCCATTCCGAATGGGCGACCCGCGGCATCTGCCGCTGATGAACCGCTTCCCCGTCACGGCCGCCGCTGCGGTCGGCACGCCACCGTCAGCGCCACCAGGGCCGCGGCACCGCCGACAATCTGCGAGAACCGCGCCGCGCGGCGCACGTCGATGGGAGTCGGTGCACGTCCGTCACCCAGCCGGGGCCGCTCCTCGATGCCGTGCGGATACACGGTCGGGCCACCCAACGCCACGCCGAGCGCCCCCGCCGCGGCCGCCTCGACCGGCCCGGCGTTGGGGCTGGGGTGCGCTGACGCATCGCGCCGCCAAGCTGTGATCGCCGCGCGCGGCGACCCGCCGACGGCAGGCGCGAGCAGGACCAGCAGGAGTGCGGTGACGCGCGAGGGCACGAGATTGGCCAGGTCGTCCACGCGCGCAGCGGACCAGCCGAAGCGGTGGTACCGAGGCGAGCGGTAGCCCACCATCGCGTCCAGGGTGTTGACCGCGCGGTAGCCGAGCAGTCCGGGGATGCCTGCCACGGCTCCCCACAGCAACGGCGCGACGGCGGCGTCCGACGTGTTCTCCGCCATCGACTCGATCCCGGCGCGGGCCATGCCCGCCGCGTCGAGAGCTTCCGGGTCACGCCCGCAGAGTGCAGGGATCAGCGCTCGCGCAGCAGCCAGATCGGGCTCGACGCCATCGCAGCCATCCGTGCCCACATCCCCCACTCGCCGTGCCGAGCTGCACGACTCACCCTGTAGGGCGGCGGCGAGGGCCGTCCCGTGCGCCGCCAGGGAGGTGCCGCCCAGCACGGCCCAGGTCGCGGCGGCGGTCAGGCAGGCGTGCGCGACGGGGTGGCGCCGCCCGACCACCTCGGTCGCGACACCCAGCGCCACCGCTCCCCCGACCAGCACGGCGGAGTGCGCCACCCCGGCGGCGCGGCGGTCGGCGTACCACCGCCGTTCCAGCGCCGCGGCGCAGGCGCCGAAGCCCGCCACCGGATGCCATCGCGCGGGGTCGGCGAACAGCGCGTCGGCGAGCACCCCCACCAGCAGCCCCACAGCCCGTGATCGCACGAGCCGAGACGCTACGTCGCCGCATCCGGCCCAGGCAGGCAGGATCGGCTCATGCGCACCGATCTCGACCCCGACGAGCTGGGCGGCGGCCCGTTCTACAAGATCCTCACCTCGGTGGTGGTCCCGCGCCCGATCGCCTGGGTCTCCACCCGGTCCGCCGACGGCGTGGACAACCTCGCCCCGCACTCGTTCTTCACCGTCTCCTGCGTGGACCCGCCGATGGTGCAGTTCACGAGCGTCGGGGTGAAGGACTCGCTGCGCAACGTGCGCGCGACCGGGGAGTTCGTGGTCTGCATGGCGACCGAGCCGATGTTCGAGCAGGTCAACGCGACCGGGACGGACTTCCCCTCGGAGGTGAGCGAGCTCGCGACCGTCGGACTGACGCCGGAGCCGAGCCTGCGCGTCAAACCACCGCGGATCGCCGAGTCACCGGTCGCGCTGGAGTGCACTCTGCACGCCGCGATCACCCTCGGCGACTCCACCATCGTGATCGGTCGCGTCGTGCACGCCGCGATCGACGAGGCCGTCTGGGCCGACGACGGGCGGCTGCCCGCGATCGAACGGCTGCGCCCGCTCGCCAGACTCGGCCGTGACCAGTGGTCGACGATCGGCGAGGTCCGCACGATCAGCCGCATCCCCTACGCCACCTGGCCAGGGCACTACTCCCCGCCGACGGCCTGACCCAGCCGTAGCGCGTAGCGTCGCCGCGCCTCGCTCGCGATGCGGTGCAACGAGCACGGCCACCGCTCCCCCGAACCCGACGACGTGCGGCACGCCGAGCAACGGTCGAGGCGGTCGGGCTGGTGCGCCGCCAGCAGCCGCCGCCACACCTCGGGCATGCCTGCCATCACATCGGCGATCGGCAGCTCCCGTTCCGCAGCGCCGTCCACGCTCGCGCCACCCCTCCGATCCGCCGGTGGCCGTCCGCGCGCCGTCGCTGTGCGGTTGGTCCATGGCCGGGCGACGGGGCCCGTCGCCTCTACTCATGGTGCCTGACCGCTCACCTTACGTACACCACCCCCTGGCGTCCCTACAGGGTGAACTCGCCTGACGGCGTCACCGACGTGTCGGTGTGGAGGTCTTTCTCCCGGCCCCGCAGCTCCACCCGGCGGATCTTCCCGGAGATCGTCTTGGGCAGCGGGGCGAACTCGAGGCGGCGGATGCGCTTGTAGGGCGCCAGGTTGTCGCGCGCGAACTCCAGGATCGAGCGGGCGGTCTCCGCGCCCGGCTCGTACCCGGCCGCGAGCACCACATACGCCTTGGGCACGGCGAGGCGGACCGGGTCCGGCGAGGGCACGATCGCGGCCTCGGCGACGGCAGGGTGCTCGATGAGCACGCTCTCGAGCTCGAACGGGCTGATCCGGTAGTCGCTGGCCTTGAACACGTCATCGGAGCGGCCGACGTAGGTGATGTAGCCGTCCGCGTCGCGGGAACCGATGTCGCCGGTGTGGTAGACGCCGTCCGCCATGGCCTCGGCGTTGCGCTCGGGGTCGCCGTGGTAGCCGACCATCAGGCCCAGCGGCCGGTCGGCGAGGTCGACGCAGATCTCGCCCTCCGCCACGTCGCGCTCCCCGGTGACGGGGTCGACGAGGACGATCGGATAGCCCGGGATCGGTCGACCCATCGACCCTGGCTTGACCACCTGCCCCGGCGAGTTGCCGATCTGCACGGTGGACTCGGTCTGCCCGAACCCGTCCCGGATCCGCACCCCCCACGCCTTCTCGACCTGCTCGATCACCTCCGGGTTCAGCGGCTCTCCCGCTCCCACGACCTTGGCAGGCGGCGTGCGCAGCACGGAAAGATCGGCTTGGATCAGCATCCGCCACACCGTCGGGGGCGCGCAGAAGCTCGTCACCCCGCACCGGTCGAGCACGGCGAGCATCGACTCGGCGTCGAACCGTGCGTAGTTCATGACCAGCACGCACGACTCGGCGATCCACGGCGCGAACACGTTGCTCCACGCATGCTTGGCCCAGCCGGGCGAGGAGATGTTGAGGTGCACGTCGCCGGGCTCGAGCCCGATCCAGTACATCGTCGACAGGTGCCCGACCGGGTAGGACGCGTGCGTGTGCTCGACGAGCTTGGGTTTCGCCGTCGTCCCGGACGTGAAGTAGAGCAGCAGCGTGTCCGAGCCGCGGGTGCCGCCGCCGGGCGTGAACGCGGTCGAGGCCAGCGCCGCTCGGTCGTAGTTCAACCAGCCCTCGGGCGCGTCCCGGACCGCGATCCGGGTGTAGGCGCCTTCGACGCCGTCCAGCTTGCCCGCGTCCGCCCCGCCGATCACGACGTGCTTGGCGTTGCCGCGCTCCAACCGGTCCGCCACGTCGGCCGCTGTCAGCAACGTGGTGGCCGGGATGACGACAGCGCCGAGCTTCATCGCCGCCAGCAGCGTCTCCCACAGCTCGACCTGGTTGCCGAGCATCAGGATGATCCGGTCGCCGCGCGCGACGCCCTGGTCCCGCAGCCAGTTCGCCACCTGGTTGGACCGTGCCGACAGCTCGCTGAACGTCCAGTACGCCTCGGAGCCGTCCTGCTCGACGATCCACAGTGCGCGCCGGTCCCCGCGCTCCGCGGCGACGGCGTCGAAGTGGTCGAGCGCCCAGTTGAACTCACCGATCTGCGGCCAGCGGAAGTCGCGGTAGGCCCCTTCGTAGTCGTCGCGGTGGTCGAACAGGAACTCGCGGGCTGCGTAGAACGCCTGGGCCGACTGGTTCATCGGACATCACCTCTCTGCTCCGGCCAGACACTAGTGATCTCGGCGCGGTCGGGCGCACCTTCAATTTGTGCACCCGGACGCGTACCGCACCTCGCCTTCGTGGCAACGGCGTCGCCCCTACGGTGGCCGCGTGCACACACGGGCCCGGGTCGCGGGCGTCCTCATCCTCACCGCGTCTGCGCTCGCGGGCTGCACGTCGGCCACGCCCGGCCCGACGTCGTCGGGAGCAGACACCCCACCGGTCACGCCCACGCCCGCGACGACCGCCCCGGCGACCTCGGCGCAGGCACCGCCGACCGCGTCTCCCCCGACGCCGAACATCACGCTCCCGTGGCCCGTCTCGGGTGCAGCGAAGGCGGCCGCCCTCCAGCAGGCCGTCGACGGCGGCGCGCAGCCCTGGCTGCTCGATCCGACGGAGGTGGCGCTGTCCTACGCCGCCGCCCGTGGCTGGAGCGGCGCACAGGCCGCGTCGAGTGGGACGGACGCTGTCACGGTCCGATCCTCCGCAGGCACGCACGCACTGACGCTGGCCCAGCCCGCACGAAAGGGAGACGCCGGTATCTGGGTCGTGACCGGCGACTCCTCCAGGTAGTCGCCTTACGCGCATCCGGCACACTCTCACTTGTTCGGGTGAAGAACGGCTTTGCGTGCTGCGTTCTGCTCGACGGGGGCGATCTAGCCCATGAGACCGGCACAGAGGCCGGACCGAGCCGCCAAGGGGGCGACACGATGAGCGCCGACACGAACGACGAGACGAGCACCGACTCCGTCAGCCACGACATGTTCACGGTGCTGCACGGGCAGCCCGCGCCGGTCGTCACGCGGTGGACCTACCGGGCCGACGACCCCTTCGCCGTGTCCCTCGCCGTCCGTACCAGGCACGACCGGTGGGTCGAGTGGCTCGTCGCGCGGGACCTGGTCGTCGAAGCGCTCCGCGGTGAGGCGGGCATCGGCGACATCCGGATGACCCCGCAGCTCGTTCAGGGCTACGACATCGTCGAGATCGAGATCCGCTCCGGAGACGGGCGGGCCGTGCTCGAAGTCGACCGCGATCTGCTGCGCGGCTTCATCGAGGCGTCCACCGAACTCGTCGCTCTCGGTGAGGAGTCGGGCTGCATGGACCTGGACGAGGAGATCGCGCGCATCAGCGCCTGAGCGCCCGCACGCGCACGTACTGATCGCCGAGTCTGGCGGAGGTCGCGCGCCTGCACACGCGATCCGCCGGGTCCGGCGATCACGACCGTTTGACCCTACGACTGCCGTTCGGCGCCCGCAGTTTGCGCCGGGCGGCAGTCTTGGCTTTTCAGGCCGCTTTTCCGCGACGACCGCTCACCCGCTCGGCGAACAACACGGCCATTTGCGCAACGCACAGCGACCAGTTGGCGACGTTGGGGATAGACACCGTCCGCTGCTGGACGGTCACCGAACGTCAGAAGGAGACTCGCCGTGCGATCGCCCGGATTCGACTCTGAGGTGATATCGGTGGCGGCGCTGCTGCGCCGCGAGGGGCTGCAGGCCCCGCATTCCGCGACGGGGCGGCTCCATCGCCGTGGTACCGCCCGGTCCCCCTTCCCGGATCCGCTGGCGCCGTCGGGCGGGACGCGCAAGGCGGTGGCGGCGGGGTCGATCCTGATCGTCGGAGCCCTACTGGGCTCGGTGGTTCTCGACGACGGCCTGCTCGGCCCCCGCGGCGACCAGGAGAGCGCAGGCGGGGCGACCCTGAACCCTGGCGCGGTACCGGCCCAGCGCACCGCGAGCACGCCGACGGTCGGGCTGGCCACGGCGCTGGTCGACATGTCCGGTGTGCTCGCGCCTCCCGTGGACGGCTCGGCCGCCGTGGGCGAGCCGTCGACCGGCAGGCTCGGCGCGGCCTTCGGCGGAGGCGGTCAAGGGAGCGTGCCCGGCAGTGCAGGCGGCCGCGCGTCCGGCGCGGGCACTCCGCGGAGTCCCCAGCCCGCGCCCGGCGTCGGTGCACCCGGCGGCCCGACAGGCAGCGGCGGCCAGGGCGCAGGCGCAGGCGGCACAGGAACAGGAACAGGCAGCACGGGAACAGGCAGCGGCGGCCCGACCGGTTCGGGCCCCACCGGCGGCGGAACAGGTGGCACGGGAACGGGCTCCGGCCCGACCGAGGGCGGCGGCACGGGAACCGGCCCCACCGACGGCGGCGGCGCTCCCGTGCTCGGCCCGGTGCTGGGGCCCGTGCTCGGTCCCGTGGTCAGCCCGATCCTCGATCCCGTCCTGACGCCGGTGGCCCCGGTCGTCAACCCGATCCTCGATCCCGTCCTGGGGTCTGTCGGGCCGGTCGTGGCCCCGATCGTCGACCCCGTCCTCGGTGCGGTCGCGCCCGTCGTCGCCCCGGTCGTCGGCACCGTTGTCGACCCCGTCATCGGGGCCGTCGCGCCCGTCGTGAGTCCGGTGCTCGACCCCGTCGTGGGGGCGGTCGCCCCGGTCGTCGCCCCCGTCACGGGCGCTGTCGGCGGCGTGCTGGAGCCGCTCACCCCCGTCGTGGGAACGGTCGGTTCGGTCGTCAGCCCGATCGCGGACCCGGTCGTCAAGACGGTCGGCGCCGTCGCGACGCCCGTGCTCACGCCGGTCGCCGGGACGATCAGCGCCGTGGTGGACCCGGTCGTCGACGCGGTGGGCACGAGCGCGGTCGACCCCATCCTGCCGGTTCTCGAGCCCGCCGCCGCCGCGGTCGGCGCCACCGCAGGCCCGGTCGTGGACGCCGCCGCTGGAGCAGCCGCGCCCGTCCTCGACGCAGCAGGCGCAGGCACGCAGCCGGTGATCGACGCGGCGGCAGGGACGGTCGCTCCCGTCGTCGCTCCCGTCGTCGCCACCGCGAACGCCGTCGCGCAACCGGTCGCCGCCGCGGCGACAGGCACCGTCGCCCCGATCGGCAACACCGTCGCGGCCCCCCTCGGCGCCACCGCAGGCTCGATCGTCGGTGCTGCGACAACGGCGGCAGCGCCCATCGTCGCGCCCGCCGCGCAGAAGGTTGCTACCCCGAAGGTCGCCACGCAGAAGGTCGCCACAAAGAAGGTCCTTACCCCGAAGGTCGCCACCGCGGCCCCGGCGGTCACGTCGGTCGTCCAGCCCGCCGCCGACGCGACCACACACCAGGTCGACCCGGCGCAGGCCGCTGTCGGCTCTGCCGCGCACCAGTCCTCGGACACCGGCGCCGGTCACGTCGCCTCGGTGACCGACACCGTGGACGACGTGCTCGACGCCGGGCCGACACCCAGCGCAGGCACCTCGGTCGCGCCTGCCGCACCCACCCCGCGCGTGAGCGTCGCGCCCGTCGAGGCGCATTCGGGAACAACCGTCGCCACGAGCCCCGACGCCGCGGCCACCGATGAGGTCGGCACCGAGAACAGCCGCACCCGCGAGTCCGGCGCCAACAGCACGGCCGACACCTCCACCGCCGACACGTCTACCGCCGACACCTCCAGGGCCGACACATCGACCCCCGACACCTCCAGGGCCGACACGTCGAGCCACACGACGTCGACGCAGGCCGACGGCTCCGGCGGCAGCCATGGCGACCCGGCCATGTCGACACTGTCGAGCCTGTCGAGCCGGTCGAGCGACTCCGGATCGGCCAGGAACGCCACGGCAAGCGTCGGCCGGGCCGCCGCAGGCGTCATCGACAGCATCACCAAGCACTGACCGTCAATGGACGGCACTCACTGGGCCGCACCCGCCCCGGACCGGCGACGTGACGGCGGACTCGCAGACCGTGAGATGACGCAGGCGGGCACCTAGGGTAGTCGACGTCACCCCAGAGGACCGAGAGGTGTTTCGATGACGTCCACCGACTCCCCTGTGCAGTTCACCTTCACCGGCCGGGACGGCGCCGTGATCACGGCCTACCGATGGGAGCCCGACGGCGCGCCTCGCGGCGCCGTCCAGCTCACCCACGGCATGGGCGAGCATCTGCTGCGCTACGGACACCTCGCCGCGACGCTGGCTGCCGCCGGTTTCCTCGTCCAGGGCCAGGACCACCGCGGTCACGGCGCCACGGCGGCCTCGCCGGATGCGCTCGGCGTCCTGGGCATCGCGGGCTGGAACAGCCTCGTCGACGACATGGACGTGCTGGTCGAGCGCATCCACGACCGGCAGCCCGACCTGCCGGTCGTCCTGCTCGGGCACAGCATGGGCTCGTTCGCCGCCCAGCAGTACGTGCTCGACCACTCGAGCCGCATCGCTGGTCTCGTCCTGTCCGGCACCGCGGCCATCGACCTGTTGGAGCCCGCACTGGACCTCGACTCCCCGATCGACCTCTCGGGTTTCAACGCACCCTTCCCGAACCGCACCGGCTTCGAATGGCTTTCCCGCGACGAGGCCCAGGTCGACGCGTACGTCGCCGATCCGCTCTGCGGCTTCGGCCTGGACACCGAGGGCGGAAAGGCGATGTTCACCAGGGCGCGCGAGATCGCCGACCCCGAACGGCTCGCGGGCATCCGCAAGGACCTGCCGGTGTACGTGACGGTCGGCGAACAGGACCCGGTGAACGGTCAGCTCGCGCTCGTGAACGCTCTGGTCGACCGGCTGCGCGGCGCGGGCCTCACGGACGTGACGCTCACGGTCTGGCCACAGGCTCGGCACGAGATCTTCAACGAGATCAACCGGGACGAGGTCGAGGCTGACCTGCTGGCGTGGCTGGATCGCGTCGTACCGCGACGCTGACCAGCGCGAAGCCGAGCGTGAGCACCGCCCAGGCCAGGAACAGCGGCACCTGCCCCGGCTGGGCGAGCGAGGGCACGGCGCGGGCTACGTCGATCCCCGACAGCGAGTCGAGGACGCCCAGCGCGGGGCTGCGGCCCAGCTGCGCGGTGAACCCGCCGGTGGGGCTGCACACGGCCAGCGTGGTCAACCCGGCGCCGATGGCGGTGAGCACACCGGCGAGCGCCAGCGCCGCGGTCCCGGCCCGTTCCCACGCCAGTCCGACGTGCCCGGCCAGCAGCGGGAGCACCACGGCGAGGAACCGCGCAGGCGGCGACCACGCGCCGTCCCACGCGGGGAAGGACGTGATGACCGCGACGTACGGCACGACGAGCGCGAGGACGTGCAGCGTCAGCGACCGGCGCCGCGCCATGAGGAGGCCGGGCAGCGCGAACAGCAGCACCGGGAAGTTCGGGACGACGCCCACCTCCTGGTCGAGCACGATCCCCACCAGGGCTCGCCGCGGATCGGCGGTGAACGGCACCGCGCCCGCGTTGACCTGGTTGGGCGCGAGGCTGAACGCGTGCCACATCACGAGGTCGTAGCCGAGCAGCCCGACGACCAGCACCGCGGCGGGCGCCAAGAGACAAGCCACGCGCGCGACCGAGGGCCCCTCACGCCACACCCGCAGCAACAGGAACGCGCCGAGGATCGGCGGGAAGAGCAGGAAGCGGCTGTGGACCCATGGCAGCGCGCCGAGCGCGGCCGAGACGAGCAGCAGGTCGCGGTTGCGCAGTTCGCGGGCGTGCAGCACCCGCAGGGCGTACACGCAGCCCAGTGCTCCGAGCGGCTCGACGAACGTCAGCGACGCGTACATCAGCACCGGGGTGCCCAGCCCGAACGCCACCGCGACGCCGAACGCGACCCTTTGCCGCACCTCCAGCCCGCGGACCAGCCAGTACACGTTGGCCACTATCGCCAAGGACACGACCGTCATAAACGCGACGACACCCGCCCGGCCCCACAGCGCGAACGGCAGCAGCCACAGCACCGGACCACCGATGCTGTGCAGGGGCAGCGGCTGCCCGTCGGGGCCCGGTGACACGTGCGGGTCAAGCCGGAGCGGGTAGTAGGACCAGTAGTCGCGGTGGTCGTAGACCTGCTGGACGTCCAGTGATCCGTACAGGTGCAGCGCCTGGCTGATCACGAGGTAGTGCGGCTCGTCGCCCTGGGGCATCTGCAGCAGCAGGCGGACGATGCCGAGCGCCACCATGGGCACGGCGACCACGGCCACGGCAAGCAGGACGGCCCTGCGCTCGCCCCGACAGCCCGGCTCGGTCACCCGGGAGATAATGCGCTACCCGCTCGTGCGTGGAAACAGTGGCCATGGCGACGGTTTCCGCGCACGGTGGGCCGACGACGGGAGAACGATGGGCGAGGAAGTCGAGGCGCGCACGTTCAGCCGTGCCGACCGCAGCCGCTACCGCCAGAAGGTGCGCAAGAGCCTTGACGTGTTCGCGCGCATGCTGCGCGAGTCCCGGTTCGACGCCGACCAGCAGACGATCGGCTGCGAGATCGAGCTCAACCTCGTCGACGAGCACGGCGATCCGGCCATGCGCAACGAGGACGTGCTGAAGGCCATCTCGCACCCCGACTTCCAGACCGAGCTCGGCCAGTTCAACGTCGAGATCAACGTGCCGCCCCGGCCGCTGCGGGGCGCCTCGCTCGCCGGGTTCGAGGACCAGGTGCGGGCCGTGCTCAACAGCGCCGACCAGGCCGCCCGCGGCGTCGGTCCGCGGCTGATGATGATCGGGATACTCCCGACGCTCCAGCCCGCGCACCTGCAGGCCGCCACGCTCACCGCCAACCCCCGCTACCGGCTGCTGAACGAGCAGATCTTCGCCGCCCGCGGGGAGGACATGGCGCTCTCGATCGACGGGCCCGAGCAGCTTCGGGCGACGGCCGAGTCCATCGCGCCGGAGGCGGCGTGCACGAGCGTCCAGCTCCACCTGCAGGTGGCCCCCGAGGCGTTCGCGTCGTACTGGAACGCCGCGCAGGTGATCGCTTCAGCCCAGTTGGCGGTCGGCGCGAACTCGCCGTACCTGTTCGGCAAGGAGCTGTGGCGCGAGACCCGGATCGCCCTTTTCGACCAGGCGACCGACACCCGCTCCGAGGAGCTCAAGGAACAGGGCGTGCGGCCACGGGTCTGGTTCGGCGAGCGGTGGATCACCTCGATCTTCGACTTGTTCGAGGAGAACGTGCGCTACTTCCCGGCGCTGCTGCCCATCTGCGACGACGAGGATCCCGAGGCCGTGCTCGAGGCGGGCGACCCGCCTGCGCTGTCCGAGCTGCGCCTGCACAACGGCACGGTGTACCGCTGGAACCGGCCGGTGTACGACGTGGCGGGCGGACAACCGCACCTGCGCGTCGAGAACCGGGTGCTGCCTGCAGGCCCGACGGTGGCCGACACCGCCGCGAACGCCGCGTTCTACTACGGCCTGGTACGCGCGCTCGCCGACGACGAGCGCCCGCTGTGGACGCGCATGTCGTTCGGGGTGGCCGACGAGAACTTCCACGCCGCGGCGCGCCGCGGCATGGACGCGGTCCTGTTCTGGCCGGGCGCGGGCGAGGTGCCCGCCGCCGAGCTCGTGCTGCGACGGCTGCTGCCGATGGCCGAGGAGGGCCTGCGGAGCTGGGGCGTCGACGACGCTGTGCGCGAGCGGCTGCTGGGCATCATCGCGGCGCGCTGCCTCACCGGGCAGAACGGGGCGGCGTGGCAGGTCGCCACCGTGCACCGCCTGCAGGAGCGCCGCAACCTGTCGCGCGCCGACGCACTGCGCACCATGACGTTGCGCTACGCCGAGCACATGCACAGCAACCGGCCGGTGCACACCTGGCCGGTCGACGACTGAACCGTGTCGGTGCGGCGCCGCCGCCTCAGGCGCCCGCGCCCGCGTCCACCCACCGGCCACCGGCCGCCTCGATCTGCGGCAGCGCGCGCCGCACCTCGTCCATCAGGTCTGAGACGAACACGAGCACCACGTCCGGCTCAGCGGCCGCCAGCTCCTGCGGCGAGATCACCGGGACGTCGGTGCCCGGCATCCGCCGTCCGCGTTTGGCCTGCGACGCGTCGGCAACGCCCGCGAGCAGCGTCGTGTCCGCCTCGACCAGGCAGAGCAGCGACACCGCGCGGGAGGCCGCCGCGTAGCCGAACACCCGCCGTCCGGCGGCGCGGTGCTCCTCCAGCTGCGCGCGCAGCCCGGCGACCGTGCGCCCGACCGAGCCGCCGAGCTTCGCGACGGCCTCGGCGCGCAGCACACCGGCGTCGAGCTCGGCGTCGAGCAGCGCGGGGAGCCGGGTCCCGTCCGGGGCTCCTCCGCGCGCGGCCGTGAGCACCACCGTGCCCCCGTAGAGCGGAAACCGGTGCGCGGAGGTGACGGCAAGGCCCAGCTCGGCGAGCATCCCGACCATCGCGGGCGTCGAGTAGTAGGCGAAGTGCCCCAGGCGCAGCGCGTTCCACTGCGCGCCCTCCATGATCGCGGCGAGGGAGTGGAACAGCAGCACCAGCACCCCGCCGGGCGCCAGCGCGTCGGCCCTGGTGCGCAGCGCGGCGCGCTGGTCGGGCTCGTGCATGAGGCCGAAGCACCCGTCGACGACGACGTCGGCCCGCCCACCGAGCGGCACCGGCGCGAACCCGTGGGCGGCGAGCGAATCGAGCCAGGTGCCGCCGTGCGGGCTGGGGTACTCCGTGGCCGTCCCCCCGGCAGGCAGCACCCCGGCGGCCACGACCGCGGCGACGGCGGCGCGGCGCTGCTCGGTGAGGGCAGCGGGCTCCACGCCCAGCGGCTCCTCCGGCACGACGATGTCGTCGGCCAGCTGCGCGAGCCCGCAGTCCGCGCACAGCCACATCCGCAGCGGA
>DASWUV010000023.1:0-12772 GCA_036401495.1 Pseudonocardia sp.
GTCTTGATCAACGGAGCCGCGACGGCGTCCGGCATGAGACCGACGGCGGTGTGGGCGAGCTTGCCCGCCGGGGACCCGTGGGCCTCCATGCCGACGGCGTCGATGACGGCGTCTGCGCCGCGGCCCCCGGTGAGGTCGCGGACCACGTCGGCGATGTGCCGCTGGTGGGCCCGCAGGTCGATCACCTCGACACCGTGCGCGCGGGCCCGCTCCAGCCGCGCGGGCACCAGGTCCACCCCGATGACCTTCTCGACGCCGCGGTGGCGGGCGACCCGCGTGCACATGTCGCCGACCGGGCCAAGGCCGAGTACGACCAGCGAGCCGTCAAGGGGCGGATCGGCGTACGCGACGGCCTGCCACGCCGTCGGCAGCACATCGGACAGGTAGACGAACCGGTCGTCGGCGGGACCTTCCGGAACCTTGATCGGCAACGTGTTGCCGAACGGTACGCGCAGGTATTCGGCCTGTGCGCCGGGTACCTGGCCGTACAGCTTGGTGTAGCCGAACAAGGCGGCCCCGCTGTTCTGCGCACGCACCTGGGTGGTCTCGCACTGGCTCTGCAGGCCGGTCGCGCACATCGCGCAGGTGCCGCACGAGACGTTGAAGGGCACGACGACCCGGTCGCCGACGCGAACCTCGGTGACCGCGGGCCCGACCTCGGCCACGATCCCCATCGGCTCGTGGCCGAGGATGTCGCCGGGGTCGAGGAACGGGCCGAGGACCTCGTACAGGTGCAGATCCGAGCCGCACAGGCCGCTCGAGGTGATCTTCACGACGATGTCGGTGGGATCCTGGATCGTCGGGTCGGGAACGGTCTCGACGCGCACGTCGCGTCGGCCTTGCCAAGTGAGAGCACGCATGCAGCAGCCGTACCCGGTGGGGCACCGACTATGTCCGGCCCCCGGGATCAGGCGTCGAATCCGTGTACTGGCCGGTTTGCTGTGCCGCGTTGCGGGTCAGCGTCGTCACGGCCCGCAGCACCGGGCCGTCGCCCGCCACCGCATGCCCCGGTCGGGCCGTGCGCGGCGTGCCGTCCGAAGGGAGGAGCCGGTCAGTCAGGGTCAGCAGCCTCAGCATGGTGGCCGGGGCGAGCCCGTGCAGTCGGGCACCGAGCTTCGCGGCCGGGGTGAGGATGATCTCCGGCGCCCCGCGCATGGTCGCCGCGATGAGCCGTTTTGCGGCCTGCCCCGCGTCCATGGAGAGCAAAGGGAGGCTGTCGGCCACGGCGAACCAGGCGTGCTCGGCCGAACGGTTTCCCGTGAACAGGGCGTTGCGGGGGGAGCCGGTGCGCATCAGCCCCGGCACTCCGACGGTCACGGAGACGCCGTCGCGAGCCGCTTCGATGCGCAGGCCCTCGGCGAACCCGACTGCGGCGTGCTTCGCCGCGACGTAGGGCAGCAGGTGCGGCGCGGGCAGCTTCCCCCCGATGGACGTGATGACCAAGATCCGGCCGCGGCTCTCCCGCAGCGCGGGCATCGCCGTCAGCACCGGGTGGACCACGCCCCAGAACATGACGTCCATCGCGGTCGCGAAGTCGGCGGTGCGCATCGCCTGCGCAGGCCCGACCTGGATGATGCCCGCGTTGGCCACGAGCGCGTCCACCCGCCCGAACCGCTCCCTGGCGGTGTCCACGACGTGCTGCGCGACGGATTCGTCGCTGATGTCACCGGCGACGTCGACCACCTCGACGCCGTGCGACCGCAGTCCGGCTGCGGTCTCGGCGAGGGCGTCAGCAGAGCGGGCGTTGACGACGAGGTCGTAGCCGCGGTCGGCCAGTTCACGGGCCAGCAGGAACCCCAGGCCGCGGCTCGCGCCGGTGACGATCGCTACCGGACGGGCGGCTCCGGCTGGACGAAGATGCGGCTCGGTCATGCCGCTGGGTACCCGTGCGCACAGGGTTCAGTCCTGACGTCGGGGTCCGGGTCCCTGACGTCGGGGTCCGGGTCGTCGTCGCGGTCGTCGGAGGACGGGCCGTCCGACGAGTCGTCGTCGAGCACGGCCAAGGCGTCAGCGAGCACCGTCGGACACCGCATCGAGGTCGACCACTACCTTGCCGCCTGCGCCGGACTCCACTGCCTCGTGCGCCGCCGCGATCTCGTCGAGGGGGAAGCGCTTCACCGGCAACGCGGTGAGCGCGCCCTCGGCGAGCGCGACGGAGACCTGGTCCACCGCCGTGCGCAGCGCGGGCACCGGCACTCCGTAGAGCAGGACGAACCGGAGCGCGACGTTGGCCGCCATGCACTGCCGAACGGGCAGGACCGGGTCCTCCCCGCCCGCGCTGTAGGCGACGATCGTCGCGTGCGGACCGGCTACGGCCAGGTCCAGGCCGAGGTTGGGGCCCAGTGCCACCTCCACGATCCGACCGATGTCCGGTGCGGCCGCGCGGATCTGCTCGGCGGCGTCCCGGGCGTGGTAGTCGATCACTGTGGCCGCGCCCGCGGCCCGCGCCGCATCGGCGTTGCCGGGGCTCGACGTCGCCACCACGGGCAACCCGGCCCACCGGGCCAACTCGATCGCGAAGTGTCCGACGGCGCCTGCGCCCCCGGCGACCAGTACAGCGCGGCCGTCGGGCCGTAGGTCCCCGAACAGGCAGTGGTAAGCGGTCAGGGCGGGGACGCCCAGTGCGGCGGCGAGCTCGTCGGAGACGTCGGACGGGACGGGAACGGCCTGCTCGGCGGGTACGACGCACCACTGCGCCGCGGTGCCCCAGCGCTGCGGGGTCGCTGTGCCCGCGCCGGGCTCGGCGGTGGCGAGGTACAGCCAGACCTGCTGACCCAGCCGGTCGCCGTCGACCTGGTCACCGACGGCGTCGATCTCGCCGAC
Source organism: Pseudonocardia sp. (assembly GCA_036401495.1). Taxonomy (GTDB): domain Bacteria; phylum Actinomycetota; class Actinomycetes; order Mycobacteriales; family Pseudonocardiaceae; genus Pseudonocardia. The sequence continues at coordinate 2,824 of DASWUV010000023.1, forward strand.
GCCGTCCTGGTGGGGCACCGCGAACCCGTCGATGGGCCGCGGCGTGGTGCCGTCGCGGGTCTTGACGTCGGTCGGGTTGACCGCCGAGAGCCGGACGCGCACCCGGACCTCGCCGGGGCCGGGCTCGGGGCGGTCGACGTCCCGCACCACCAGGACGTCGCGGGCAGAACCGGTACGGGAGTAGGTAGCGGCACGCATGCGGGCGGAGTACCCCGTCTCGCCCGTGCAGTCACACCCGCGCGCCCGCGTCAGCGCGTGAAGCTGGCCACCGGCTTGTCGATTTCCACGATGTAGGTCGACAGCATCCGGCCGGTCTCCGGGCCGAGGTCGAGGGCGTTGTGGGGCGTGTCGGGCGGGATGAGGAAGCCGTCGCCCGCGTTCAGGGTGAGGGTCTCCCTGTCCTTGATCATCATCTGCACGGTGCCCGCCAGGAGGTAGCCGACCTCCTCGCCGGGGTGGGTGTGCCAGCCCGACTCGACGCCGACCGGGATCACGGTGAGGACCTGCACGATCTCCCGGCCGGGGATGGAGGAGGAGCCGCGCTGGACCTCGGTCCGCTCGAGCTTGCTCGCGAGTTCGTCGGTGGGGTGGGTCATCTCGTTCTCCCGTCTCGATGGCGCACCGCGATCGTCCGCCGCGGCGCCGCCACGCGGGGGTAGGGCTAACCCGAAACGGTTCTCCGGCGGGCGCTCTCCCGGTCGCCGCGCTCTGACGACAGTCTCGACGGACACCGATCCCGACAGAGGAGACCCGCATGGGCACTATCGCAGTCGGTCAGGAAAACTCGACGCCGATCGAGCTCTACTACGAGGACCATGGAGACGGGCCCGCGGTTGTACTGCTGCACGGCTGGCCGGTGGACAGCCGCTCATGGGAACCCCAGCTGTATCCGCTGCTCGCCGCCGGGTATCGCGTGATCACTTACGACCGCCGGGGGTTCGGCCGATCCAGCAGGCCGACGGCGGGCTACGACTTCGACACCCTCGCCACCGACCTGCGGGTGCTTCTGGACAAGCTGGACGTGCGCGGCGCGACCCTCGTCGGGTTCTCCCTCGGCACGGGGGAGCTGGCGCGCTACATCGGCCGGTACGGCACCGAGCGGCTCGCGGCAGCGGTGATCATCGAGAGCCTGGCCCCCTCGTTCGCGAAGTCCACGGGCAACGCGTGGGGTGTCGACGAGGCAGGCGTCGCCGCCGTCCAGCAGGCCATCCTCGACGACCGGCCCGCCTGGCTCACCGGCTTGGTCAACGACTTCCTGAACCTGGAGGACAACCTCGGCAAGCGGGTCAGCGAGGAGACCGTCCGCACCATCTGGGACGCGGCCTCGCAAGCGTCTCCGTATGGGACGTGGGCCTGCCCGCCCGGGTGGCTGGAGGACTTCACCCAGGACATCACGAAGATCGACGTCCCGACGCTGATCCTGCACGGCACGGCCGACCGGATCCTGCCGATCGACGGGCAGGGCAGGCGCCTGCACGCGGCGTTGCCTTCCGCGCGCTACGTGGAGATCGAGGGCGGACCGCACGTCATGTGCGTGACGCATGCCCCTGAGGTCAACCGCGAACTGCTCACGTTCCTGTCCGAGCAGCGGGGGCAGCGGTCGTGACGGTCGTACGGGAACCCGCCGCGCACGGCACCGGCTGAGCGAGCGACCGGTGTTCGAAGGATTCGCCGAACACGTCCTGCCGACCCGGCGCGGGGTGATCAACGCCCAGGTCGGCGGGAGTGGGCCCCCGGTCTTGCTTCTGCACGGCTATCCACAGACTCACCTGATGTGGCACGGGGTCGCGGGCCCCTTGGCCGAACGGTTTACCGTCGTGGCCGCCGACCTGCCCGGTTACGGGGCGTCGTTTCGCCCGACGCCCGCGCCGGATCACGAACCCCACTCCAAACGGGCGTTGGCCGGTGACCTCGTCGAGGCCATGTCGCTGCTGGGCCACGACCGTTTCGCGGTGGTGGGACACGACCGCGGCGGCCGGGTGGCCTACCGGATGGCCCTCGACCACGCCGACCGCGTGTCGGCCGCGGCCGTCCTCGACGTCGTCCCCACCGGCGAGGTGTGGGCGCGGGCCGACGCGGCGTTGGCCCTCGGGTACTGGCACTGGGCGTTCCTCGCGCAGCCTGCGCCGTTGCCGGAACGCCTGATCGGCGCCGATCCGGACGCGTTCTTCGACGGCCACGTGCGTGCTCTGGGCGTCGGCCGTGCGCCCGGCCGCTACCCGCCGTCGGTCGTGGCGGCCTACCGCGCCGGGCTGGACGACGCGGGCACGGTCGAGGCGATCTGCGAGGACTACCGCGCCGGGGCGACGATCGACCGGGAGCATGACGACGCCGACGCGGGCAGGCGCCGCATCGTGTGCCCGCTGCTGGTCCTGTGGGCAGGCCGCGGCGCGCTGCCCCGCTTCTACGGCGACGTGCTCGACGTGTGGCGGCCGTGGGCGGAGCAGGTCAGCGGGGCAGCTGTCCCGGGGAGCCACTTCTTCGCCGAAGACGAACCGGAACGCACGGTCGCCGAGCTCGTCGCCTTCCTGGAACCGGCGGTCAAGGCGTCCTGAGCTACTGCAGCTTCGTGAGCTCGGCCGACAGTTGCCGAAGCCGGGCTCTGGCGTCGGGGTCGTAGGCCTGCGCGTGCGCCCTCGCGGGCCGCTCGACGTTGAAGTACCGGCCGTCGACCTGCTCCGGCGGCAGATCCCAGACCAGCCGGGAGGTGGCACGTACGCCTTCGGCGACGGTCGTGACCGGAGAGTGCACGATCTTGGTCGGCATGTACGTGGACGGGTGCAGCGCGGTCGCGACCACCGACGCCGCGCCACCACCGCCCGCCGCCAGGTCGAACGTCATCATGATCTGGGCGAGCTTGCTCTGGCAGTAGGCCTGGATACCGTTGTAGGAGCGTTCGAGCATCACGTCGTCGAAGTCGATCGGCGCCTGCCCCGCCGACGACACACTCACTACGCGGGCGGACGGGGCGGCGGCGAGCTGCGGCCACAGCAGGTGGGTCAGCGTGAACCCGGCGAGGTAGTTCACCGCGAAGCGCAGCTCGATGCCGTCGACGCTTTCCTGCCGGGCGCCCCCACCGGGGACGTCCGAGCCGATGCCCGCGTTGCTCACCAGGACATCGACGCGGCTGTGGTCGCGGCCGACGGCCTCGGCCAGCCCGCGTACCTCGTCGAGCGAGGACAGGTCGGCGCGGTACCAGGAGAGCTGGTCTGACCCGCTCGCCTCGGCGATCTCCGCGAGCGTGGCCTTGCCGCGTTCCTCGTCGCGGCCGTGGAGCAGCAGGGTGGCGCCGCGGGCTGCGAGGTCGGCGGCGAGTGCGCGGCCCAGCCCGTCCGTCGCGCCGGTGAGGAGGACGGTCTTTCCCGTCAGCTCAGAGGTAGCCATATCCGCCATTCTTCCCCCCGGCTGCCGCGAAGGTCACGGACGACCGCCCTGTTCGAAGCGCAGCGGTGGCTGCCTCGTCGCGATCTTCGTCACACGCCAGGGGGATCCGGGGCCTGCGGCCTGAACCAAAGCGCCTCCCGGACCGATATCGACGGTTGTCCCCACCCCGTCGCCCTACCGAGGAGATCTGATGACCGACCTGCAGCAAGCCCGACGGGCGGGCCTCTACGGCAGCAACGTCGGAGCCAATATGGTGGCCGCCGCCGTCGCCGAAGCCGTCGGCACCTTCGTCCTCATCTACGGCGGCACGGCTGTCGCCGTCGCCGCGTTGCTCGCCCGACCCGTTGCGGGCCCCGGTTACGACTCGCTCGCCACGCCACTGGCGTTCGGCCTGGCGCTGCTGATCGTCGCGGCCGCCATCGGCCACGTCTCGGGCGGGCACGTCAACCCCGCTGTCACCCTCGGGCTCGCCGTGACCGGCCGCTTCCCGTGGCGCTACGTACCCGCGTACGTGGTCGCGCAGTTCATCGGAGCGGTGCTCGGCGCCCTCGCGACGTGGGCCTCCTTCGGCGCCGCAGGCCGTGACGACGCCAACCTGGCGGTCACGGTGCCTGCCGGAGGCGTCGGAACCGGGCAGGCCCTGCTCGTCGAAGCCCTGGTCACGTTCATCCTCGTGCTCGTCGTGGTGTCCGTCGCCACCGACGACCGCGTCCCGAGCAGTCTCGCCCCGATCGCCGTCGGTGCCGCGCTCGCCATCGGGGTGTTCATCGCCGGGCCCGTCACCGGCGGCGCCGTCAACCCGGTCAGGGCACTGGGCCCCGCGTTGGTCGCGGGCCGGTTCTCCGACCTGTGGATCTACATCGTCGGACCGCTGGTCGGGGGAGTGCTCGCCGCACTCGTGTACGACCGCTTCCTCGCCAAGGCCCAGGCGCCTGAGTGAGCCCCAAGCGTTCGGGTGAGCCCCAAGCGCCCGGGTGAGCAGGGCCTCGGACGCGATCACGGGTCTCGGCGCGTGCTCCGGGCTGCTGCCGGGGCGTCAGAGGTGAGCCACCGGTTGATCGTCGCGGCCTCCGTGGCGGGATCGGGCGCGTCGCAGACGATGCGGTGGTACGGAAGGCCGCGCAGGTACAGCGCGAGGACGGCGGGGGCAGGGCCCGCTGACCACAGCTGTGCGGAGTCCCGGAACCCGAATACGCCGATCCGGGCGCGGCGGCTCGACCAGCCGGGGCAGGGGAGCCGGGGGCATGCGTCAACGGCGAACGACCGTCGGAGAACGAAGGCGCGGTGGATCCGTTCGCGCGGGACGCGCAGCCGCCGTCGACGAGCGAACAGGGCGGTGGCGCCGGACAAGTACAAATCCAGGTATGCGTCAGAGAGGTTCATGCGGAGCATTTGCACGGGTTTCATGGCAGAACGGTGGTTGCCGGCGCGCGTAGGCGTAATTGCTAAATTGCCTCGACGTTGAATTCGGTGCGAAAACGCCGCAGTGCCCGAGCAAACCCGAAGAGAATCGGCGAATTCACATCTACCTCGCAGGAAGGTACGTGCCACTTGTCCGACAGGCCGGAAACTCGTGGTGGCGGCGTGCCGGGGAGCCGAAAGATCATCTGATCCTAGGTTCGGGACTTCCCGAAAACAAGGAGCCGTGACCGGACCGTAATCCATTGCTCGATTTATCCACAGCTGTGGATACTGTAGCGATAAAGCAGGTACTTCACGCTGGGTGCGGCATTTGCGCGGGCAGTCGACCATCTGCCAGGACGCTGGAGTCCACGAAGTGCAGAGGGCCTAGTCCCTACGCCACGTCGCCACGCTCCGCAGAACGTCGAGCGCGCCGGCAGCCACGGGGGCCACCGGCGCGCTCGGCGAACGGGTCAGACCTGCGCGGGCAGCACGTGCTCCCCGGTCTTGTCCTGGCTCAGGCACAGCGAGCAGACGACCGCATCGTGCTCCTCGCACCGCGCCAGGTCCGGCCGCTCGATGCCCTCGCCGCAGACGTGGCACTGCATGACCTCACCCGAGGGGTTGCCGAGCTCGTCGTCCATCGGGGCGTCGATGCCGTCGTCGGTCCGGCGCAGGTAGTACCGGCCCCGCGTGGCCAGCGCCAGCACCGGCGGCAGCACCAGGGCCAGCACGATCGCCACCAGCGGCGAGAACGGCTGGATCGCCGGGCCCAGTCCGCCGAAGAAGGCGACGATCGAAACCCCGGCCGAGATGATCATCGAGCCGAACCCGACGGGGTTGACCGCGTAGAGCATTCCGCGGCGGAACTCCGGGCGCATCGGTGAGATTTTCAGCAGGTACTTGTTGATCACGATGTCCGATGCGACCGTGACCACCCACGACATCCCGCAGTTGGCGTAGAAGCCGAGGATGGTGCTCAGGAAGTCGAACATATTGGCTTCCATCAGCACCAGGGCGACCAGCAGGTTGAAGCCGAGGAACACCAGACGGCCCGGGTAGTGCTTGGTGACCCGGGTGAAGGAGTTGGTCCAGGCCAGCGAGCCGGAGTAGGCGTTGGTAACGTTGATCTTGATCTGGCTGATCACGACCAGCGTGACGGCCAGCGTCATCGCCACCCACGGCGGCATGAAGTTGCGGTAGATCTCCAGGAACTGGTGCACCGGCTGGTTGGCCACCGCGGCCCCGTTGGTGACGTTCGCGATGATGTAGACGGCCAGGAACAGCCCGACGACCTGTTTGATCGCGCCGAAGAACACCCATCCCGGCCCGGCCAGCACGACCGCGGTCCACCAGCGGCGCGAGTTCTCGGGCGTCTTGGGCGGCATGAACCGCAGGTAGTCGATCTGCTCGGCGATCTGCGCGATCAGCGAGAGGCACACGCCCGCGGCCAGGAACACCGAGCCGAGGCTGAGCGCGCCCTGCCCGTTCTGACCCTGGTAGGCAAAGAAGGTCGCCACGGAGTCGGGGTGGCTGATCAGTAAGTAGGCGAACGGCGCGACCATCAGCAGCAGCCACAGCGGCGTCGTCCACAGCTGCAGCTTGCTCAGCAGCGACATCCCGTACATCACCAGCGGGAAGATGATGATCGTCGACGCCGCGTAGCCGATCCACAGCGGTATGCCCAGGCCCAGCTGCAGGCCCTGCGCCATGATCGAGCCCTCGAGGGCGAAGAAGATGAACGTGAACGTCGCGAAGATGACGTTGGTGACCACTGAGCCGTAGTAGCCGAAGCCGCTGCCGCGGGTGATCAGGTCAAGGTCGAGGTTGTAGCGGGCGGCGTAGAAGGCGAGCGGGAAGCCGCTGAGGAAGATGACCACCGCGAAGACGGCGATGCCCCACAGCGCGTTCACGGTGCCGTAGGAGATGCCGATGTTGGCCCCGATGGCGAAGTCGGCGAGGTAGGCGATGCCGCCCAGTGCGGAGATGGCCACGGTGCCGGTGCCCCACCGGCGGTAGTGCCGCGGCGCAAACCGGAGGGTGTAGTCCTCCAGCGTCTCCTTGGCCGCGGAGGCCCCGACCGGAGGTGCGGTGCTCTGCACGTCCGTGCCGGGGGGTGAGGATGTCTCGTTGGCGTTGTCGATGCTCATCGCGAGCAGCCCTTCCCGATGCGGTCGTCCGGTCACCGGGCGACGTCAGTGGTTGCGGCGCGGCGGGCTCGCGGTGCGGCCGTGTCCCGCCGTGGCGGAGGCGGCGCTGACCCCTGCGAGGAGCAAACGCGGAGCCACTAAACGGCGGCCAAGCGTTGGCCAAGTGCCCAACGGCGCAACAACGACGCAACATGGTGGTGTAGGCGTCGCCGTCCTGGGTAATGCCTCTGCTGTAGCGGTCGGTGCTCACGCTGCGTAGCTGCCGCCCACGGAGACGAAAGGTTTTGACTGCGCACAACCCATACGTCCAACCGGGTGAAATACGGCGCTAAATGGTACCGCGCGCCCCGTCCGGGGTAATCGAAGCCAACCCCGGAAATTACAGCGAGACCTCAGCACGGGAGAGCGCTGTACGTATCGCGACGGTTGGATCGACATTTGCGCGGCAGATCGGTCTCGCTTTTGCGGGCGATCCGTCGATGAATGTTGACGCCGACAGTCGTACGTACGCGCCGCAATCTATGCAAATCCGACGAAAGGGAACACGGCCATGATCACGCAAGACCAGCTGCAGAACGTTATCGGCACGACGGCTTACGACCGCGATGGCGACAAGATCGGCAAGATCGGCCAGGTCTACTACGAAGCCAACACCGACGAGCCCAAGTGGGTCACCGTCAACACGGGCCTGTTCGGCACCCACGAGAGCTTCGTACCCCTGCAGGGCGCCGAGGTCAGCGGAGATCGCGTGACCCTCGCGTACGACAAGGCTGCGATCAAGGACGCCCCCAACATCTCTGAGGACGGCAACCTGTCGGTCGAGGAGGAGCAGCGCCTGTTCCAGCACTACGGCACCAGCGGCGGCTTCGACGAGGCGCGGACCGGCGGGTTCGACGAGGCGCGGACCGGCGGGTTCGACGAGGCGCGGACCGGCACCTACGACGAGACCAACGCGGGCACCGTCGGGCACGACACCTCGGGCCCCACCACCGACCGGGCTATGACGCGGTCGGAGGAGCAGCTCAACGTCGGGACCGAAACGCAGGAGGCAGGCCGGGCCCGGCTGCGCAAGCACGTCGTCACCGAGAACCAGCAGGTCACCGTGCCGGTCTCGCACGAGGAGGTGCGGATCGAGCGCGAGCCCATCACCGACGCCAACCGCGGCGACGCGGTGGATGGCCCCGCGATCTCTGAGGAAGAGCACGAGGTCGTGCTGCGCGAGGAGCGGCCGGTCGTGAACACCGAGGCAGTTCCGGTGGAGCGGGTCCGGCTCGGCACCGAGACCGTCACCGAGCAGGAGACCGTCCGCGGCGAGGTCCGCAAGGAGCAGATCGACGTCGACGACGCCGACACGACCCGGGACCGCGCCACCCGCGAGCGCTGACAGCTAGACCGCAGTGGACCGAACCTCCCCACGCGGGAGGTTCGGTCCGCTGTTTCACCTACAACTTTCCGTGAAAGGGCGAGTTTCATGTCCGAACGCAACACCGTTGTCCGCTCATTGCACGATCTGGGACTGGCGGCCTGGATGGGCGGCAGCCTGGCAGGCGCGGTCGGGATCAACGGCGCCGCCGCTGACGTCCCCGACGAGAAGCTGCGCCTGGTGGTGGCCAACGCAGGTTGGGACCGCTGGACCCCGGTGAACCTGGCCGCGATCGCCGCGCACCTGGTCGGCGGGGCCGGCGTGCTGCTGGCCAACAAGGGCCGGGTCGCTTCGCAGCAGGGGGTGGGCGCGTCCACCGTGGCGAAGCTGGCGGTGACCGGCGCCGCTCTCGCCGTCACCGGCTACAGCAGGCTGCAGGCCAAGAAGCTGAAGGACGCGGGCATGGTGCCGGTCAAGGGCGGTACCGAGCCGTCCGCCGCCACTCCCGACGACGTGGCGAAGGCCCAGCAGCAGCTGAAGTGGTGCCAATGGGCCATTCCGGCGCTCACGGCAGGCATCGTCGTGCTCAACGCCCTGCATGGCGAGCAGCAGCGACCCAGCCAGGTTGCCTCGGGCATCCTGAGCAAGCCCGCGCAACTGCTCGGGCTCGGCTCCTGACTGCGGCGCTTCCTCAGCCGCCGACTGCCCCGGTCAGCCCGCCCCGGCCTCCCGGACGGCAGGCGCGATCTCCCGGGCCCAGCGGCTGAGGGTCGGCCCGTCGGGGCTGCCGCCGTCCGGGGTGAAGAGGACGAAGCCGCGGGCGCCGTGTTCGAGCACGGCGCCGGTGAGCTCCTCGATCCACTGGTCCGCCGAACCGCCGAGCCAACGGCCGCCCTCATCGCGGGTCTCGCGCAACGGCCGGGCGGTGATGCGGCCGGGCAGGTTGAAGACGGTGCGGATCGCCGCGGGCTCCCGGCCCGCTCCGGCGGCCGCCTCGTCGATGACCGGTCGGGACCGCCGGTAGCGCGAGCTCAGCCAGTCGGCGGCGTGGCCGGGGATCCAGCCGTCGGCGACCCGTCCGGTGACGGCGAGGGAGCGTGGGCCGACCGACCCGGTCCACACCTCGGGCGCCTCGACCGGAGCGGGGTCGATCTGCTGTAGCCGATAGTGGCCGCCGGAGGTGCTGACCGGCGGGCCGCCGCCGGACAGTGACCGGATCAAGACGATGCTCTCTTCGAGGAGCTCGACCGCCTGACCCGGGGTCAGCGCGGCGGCGCCCATGTCGGCGATCCGGTCCAGCCGTCCCCCGGCGCCGATGCCCAGCACGACCCGGCCGCCGGAGAGAGCGGCCAGCGAGGTCACCGTGCGGGCCAGCACAGGGGCCGTCCGGATCGGCAGGTTGCTGACGTTGACGAAGCCCGCGATGTGGCGGGTGCGGCCCAGCACGAAGCCGAGCGCGGCGTAGGCGTCGAGGCGGTCGCCGAGGTAGGGGTGGTCGGCCACGGAGAAGACGTCCAGGCCGTCCTGGTCGGCCCGCTGGGCCAGGTCGAGGAGGGTTCCGTCCTGGTCGGGGGGTTCGGTGACGCGGCTGTCCGCGCCGAAGCCGAAGACGATGTCGGGTACTGCCACGGGAGGACGTCCTTCCGGTAGA
>DASWUV010000024.1:0-7046 GCA_036401495.1 Pseudonocardia sp.
TCGGCGACGCCGCACAGCTCGCGCGCGGAGTGCATCGAGAGCACGGGGATGCCGACGTCGACCGTGCGGATGCCCAGCCGGGTGGCCGTGATCGGCCCGACGGTCGACCCGCACGGCACCGTGTTCTTCGAGACGAACACCTGCGTGGGCACGTCCGCGTCGCGGCAGGCGCGGTACCAGGCGGCGGCGCCGGGCGCGTCGGTGGCGTAGCGCTGGTTGGCGTTGACCTTCAGCGCGGGCCCGTGGTTGGGCAGGGTCCGGTGCTGGGGATCGTGCAGTTCCAGGTAGTTGGGGTGCGCGGCGTGCGTGACGTCCACGGAGAGGCAGCGCGACGCGGCGAACACCGGTCCGCGGGCGTCGAACCCGCCTGCCAGGCGCGTCAGCAGGCCTTCCAGCAAAGGTCCTGCCGCTCCCGTCGCGCTGGCGCTGCCGACCTCCTCGTGGTCGAAGCCGACGACGACAGGGGTGACACCTTCGGCTGCCGCAGCACTGAGCGCGGTGATCCCCGCGTGCACGGACGCGAGGTTGTCCAGCCGCGGTGCCGCGAGCAGCTCCTCCTCCTCGCCGAGCCGAGCGGGCGGCGTCAGGTCGTAGACGACGAGGTCGTGCGCCGCGACCGCGTCCGCGTCGACGCCAGCCTGCGCGGCCACGAACTCGAGCAGGTCGCCCTCGGAGGCCGCGCCGAGCCCCCAGATCGGCAGGAGATGCTGCTGCGCGTCGAGCTTCAACCCCTGGTTGACGTTGCGGTCCAGGTGGATCGCGAGCTGCGGCACGCGCAGGAGCGGCCGGGCGACGTTCACCAGCACGGTCGTGCCGTCGAACAGCGCCAGGCGGCCCGCGAGGCCGAGGTCGCGGTCGAGCCACGAGTTCCACAGCGCCCCGCCGTAGACCTCGACGCCGACCTGCCGCCAGCCGCCGCGACCGGTGTCCGGCCGCGGTTTGACCTTGAGTGTCGGCGAGTCGGTGTGCGCGAGGAACACCCGCAGGGGCTGCGGCTGCTCTTGCTGGACCCACGCCACGAACGTGCCGTCGCGCACGAGATAGCGCCCGCCCGGTCCGTCTGGCCAGGACCCGGTCTCGGGTTGTTCGACGAACCCCGCCGCCTCGAGGCGGCGCGCGACCTCGGTTACAGCGTGGTAGGGAGTCGGCGACACGCTGATGAAGTCGGCGAGATCCTGGGCGAGTTCGTTCATTGCAGTGCATCCTCCCGGACGTGTTCGACGTCGTCGTGGTGGGTGCCGGATCGGCGGGCTGTGCGCTCGCAGGCAGGCTCGCCGCGCGGACGGGGCGGCTCGTCCTGCTGCTGGAGGCGGGCTCCGGCGAGCTCGCGGCTGCCGATGTCGGGTCGTTGGCGGCCACCGCGGTGGGGCACCCGCGGAACTGGGCGCATCCCGTCGAGCTGGCGCCGGGGTTGCCCGCGGTCGTGCCCAGGGGCCGGGGCGTCGGCGGGTCGGGCGCGATCAACGGGGCCGTATGGACGTACGTCACGCGGGCGGACGCCGAGGGCTGGGCCATCCCCGGTTGGACCTATCCGTCGCTGCGGTACTGGTACGCCATCGCCGAGCGGGAGCCGGTCTCCGCGACCGAAGGGCCGGTGCCCGTGCAGGTCCCGGCAGGCGCACTGCTGCACCCCACGGCGGAGCGGTTCCTCACCGCCGCCGCCGCGCTCGGCTTCACGGAGGAGCCGGACAAGAACGCGGGCGGCCCACCGGGTGCCGGGCTGGTGCCGACCAACAGCCGCGACGGCCTGCGCATCGACCCGGCCCGCGCCTACCTCCCGGTGCCGCTCCCGTCGGGGGGGCTGGACGGTTCGACCGCAGGCGAAGCCGCGCCCGGGCACCAACGCGTCTGGCATCTGGATCCGGAGTCGATCGTCGAGTCGGGCGTGCCGGTGGTGCGGGCCAACTCGACCGTCGCGCGTGTGCTGATCCAGCACGGGCAGACGTTCGGGGTGGAGCTGGCGGGCGGTGAGCGCATTGCTGCGGACGAGGTGGTGCTCTGCGCCGGGGCCGTGGGGACGCCGCGGATCTTGATGCGCTCCGGACTCGGCGATGCCGAAACCCTCCGCTCGGCCGGGATCGACGTCCATGTCGACCTACCCGACGTCGGCCGTGGCTGGTCCGACCATCCCGCCGTCTTCCTGCCCTTCCACGCCGACGACCCGCCCCCGCCCCCGCCCGCCCCCACGGCGCAGGCCTCGCTCAACTGGGACGCGGGCGCCGATCCCGCAGGCGACGTGGAGGTGCTGCTGTTCACTCGGCCCTTCGTCGCAGCGGGCGACCTGCACCTGATGTGCTCGCTGCAGCAGCCCGACAGCCGCGGGACGCTCGACCTCGACCGGATCTCCTACGACTACCTGCGCACCGAGTACGACCGACGCCGTCTGCGCCACGCGATCCGCACGGCCGCTGACCTGCTGCGGGCGGGGCTGGGCACCCGCACCGAGCCGTCCGGCGCCGAACTGGGCAACGACCGCGCCCTCGACGCCTGGATCGCCGCGCATCTGACGACGGCTGTGCACCTGTGCGGCAGCGCAGCGCTGGGCCGGGTGGTGGACGCCGAACTGCGCGTCCTGGGCGTCACCGGCCTCCGTGTCGCCGACACCTCGGTCCTGCCGCTGGCCCCCCGCCGCGGCCCCGCCGCCACCGCCGTCGCGATCGGGGAGAAGGCCGCGGCGCTCCTGTCCGGCTGACCCTGGAATAGCGGCTCGGACATAGTCGTTGCCGCGCTGCGAACGAGGCGGATCGACGTGGGGGGCGACCGTGCGGGGGATCATCACCGATTCGAAAGGCCCGGGTGGGCTGCGCCTGGCCGACGACCTGCCCGAGCCTGCACAGGCTCCGCACGAGCTGGTGGTCGAGGTGCGGGCGTTCGCCATCAACGCCGGTGAGGCGAGTCTCATCGAGCAGCGGCCGAACGGGTGGCGGCCGGGCCAGGACGTCGCTGGTGTCGTGCTGCATGCTGCCGCGGACGGGAGCGGCCCGCCCGTGGGCAGCCGAGTGGTGGCCTATCCCGAGTGGGAGGGGTGGGCCGAGCGCATCCCGGTCCCCACCAACTGGGTCGCCACGCTGCCCGACAGCGTTTCCTTCGCGCAGGCCGCGTCGCTGCCTGTGGCTGGGCTGACGGCCCTGCGCGCATTGCGCGTCGGCGGCGCGGTGCTGGGCCGCAACGTTCTCGTCACCGGGGCCTCGGGCGGTGTGGGCCGGTTCGCCGTTCAGCTCGCGGCGGCGGCCGGGGCCAGGGTCACCGCACACGTGAACCGGGCCGAGCTCGCTGACGAGATGCGCGCGCTGGGAGCGCGGCAGGTGGTGACCTCGCTCGAGGACGACGGTGTCGGGCCGTTCCATCTGGTACTGGACGGCGTCGGAGGGCCGCTGCTCACCCTGGCCGTTCACCGGATGGCACCTGAGGCGACCGCGGTCCTCTACGGCGGCAAGGGCGGCCCGAGTGAGCTGCGGCTGCGGGACTTCTACGCGGTCGGCGCCTACAACGCGAGGGTGGTGGGCTTCGTCAGTACCGTTCCCGACCACACCAAGGGCGAGGACCTGGCGATTCTCGTCGACCTGATCGCCGACGGCCGCCTCGTCCCGCTGGTCGGCTGGACCGGCGACTGGACCCGCACCGCGGACGCGTTCGAGGCCTTGGCCACGCGCCGGGTGCCCGGTAAGGCCGTACTGACCCTGTCCTGACGGCTGTTCGCGCTCCCGCTGGATTTCGGGCCCTAAGCTGCGCAGGTGGCGGCCAACCCCTTCCTCGAGCCCAGCCCCCTGCCGTTCGGCTACCCCGACTTCGCCGCGATCCGCGAGGAGCATTTCCTCCCGGCGTTCGCCGAAGGCATGGCGCAGCAGCGGGCCGAGGTCGACGCGATCACCGCCAACCCCGAGCTTCCGACGTTCGACAACACGATCGTCGCCCTCGAGCGCTCCGGCGCGGTGCTGCGCCGGGTCTCCGCCGTGTTCTTCACGCTGGTCGGCTCATGCAGCACCGAGGGCGTCCGGGCGATCGAGGCCGAGGTGGCTCCGCAGCTCGCCGCGCACGCCGACGCCATCACCCTCGACCCCGCCCTCTTCGCCCGCATCGAGGCGGTCAGCCGCAGTCACTCCGACGCAGGCGATTCCGACCCAGGCGACTCGGACGCAGGCGACTCGGACGCAGGCGCTCCCGACGCCGAGTCGCGGCGGCTGCTGGAGCGCTACCACCGCGACGCCGTCCGCGCGGGCGCCCGACTCGGGCCTGCCGAGCAGGAGCGGTTGCGCGCGATCAACGCCGAGCTCTCGTCGCTGTCCTCCGAGTTCGGCACCCGGCTGCTCGCCGGGGCGAACGCCGCCGCTGTGCACGTCGGCGACCACGCGCAGCTCGACGGCCTTGCGCCCGACGCGCTGTCGGCGGCCGCGGCGGCGGCCCGCTCGCGGGGGCTCGACGGCTACCTGCTCACGCTCGTCCTGCCCACCGAGCAGCCCGCCCTCGCGACGCTGACCGACCGGGCCGTGCGCGAGCGGCTGCTCACGGCGTCGATCAGCCGGGGCCTCGGCGGCGAGCACGACACCCGAGCGGTGCTGCTCACGATGGTCGCGCTGCGCGCCGAGCGCGCGCGGCTGCTGGGCCATCCGCACCACGCGTCGTGGGTGGTCGAGACGGCGACGGCCGGATCCGTCGAGGCGGTCGACGCCATGCTGGGCAAGCTCGCCCCGGTGGCCGCCGCGAACGCCCAGGCCGAAGCGGTCGAGCTGGCGACGGCGGCAGGGTACGAGATCGCGGCGTGGGACCGGGCGTTCCACGCCGAGCGGGTGCGCCGGGAACGGTTCGCGATCGACTCGACGGCGCTGCGGCCCTACTTCGAGCTGGAACGCGTGCTGCACGACGGTGTCTTCTACGCCGCGGGCAGGCTGTACGGGCTGCGCTTCGCCGAGCGCCACGACCTGCCGCTCTACCACCCCGAGGTGCGCGTCTTCGACGTGTTCGACGAGAACGGCCAGCTGGGCCTGTTCGTCGCCGACCTCTACGCGCGCGACGCCAAGCGCGGCGGAGCGTGGATGAACTCGTTCATCACACAGTCGCACTTGCTCGGCACCCGCCCGGTGGTGCTCAACACGTTGAACATCCCCAAGCCGCCCGAAGGGGAGCCGACGCTGCTGACCGTCGGCTCGGTGCGCACGCTGTTCCACGAGTTCGGCCACGCGCTGCACGGCCTGTTCTCCGACGTCCGGTACCCGATGTTCGCCGGGACGGGGGTGCCGCGCGACTTCGTCGAGTACCCGTCGCAGGTGAACGAGATGTGGCTGGAGGACCCCGAGGTCCTCGCCTCCTACGCCCGCCACCACGAGACCGGCGAGCCGCTCGCGCCCGAGATCGTGGCAAAGCTCGCCGAGGCCAGGCGGTTCGGCGAGGGGTTCGCGACCACCGAGTACCTCGCGGCGGCGCTGCTGGACCAGGCGTGGCACCGCCTCGGCGCGGGGGAGCAGGTGACCGACGTCGAGGCCTTCGAGGCGGCCGCGCTGGCGGCCGCCGGGGTGGATGTCCCCAGCGTGCCGCCGCGCTACCGCTCCACCTACTTCAACCACGTCTTCGGCGGCGGCTACAGCGCGGCGTACTACTCCTACATCTGGAGCGAGGTGCTCGACGCCGACACCGTCGAGTGGTTCACCGAGCACGGCGGGCTGCGGCGGGAGAACGGTGAGCGCTTCCGCCGCGAACTGCTCGCGTTGGGCGGCGCGACCGACCCGATGGACGCCTACCGCGTCTTCCGCGGCCGCGACCCCGACGTCACCCCCCTCCTGATCCGCCGAGCCCTGACCCCGAGTTGACGGGGCGGGGCGGGGCCGGGGCGGAGTAGGTCCGGACACGGCCGCCCGCCCGGTGGGGAGCGCCGGGCGGGGCGGCCGTGCGGCGGGGACTTCTACCGGTAGATGCGGACGAAGTCCACGTCCATCTCGGTCGGCTTCGGGGAGCCGTCCTCAGGGAAGTAGTCGAGCTGAACGGCCAGGTGCATCTGGCCAGGGGGGAGGGTGCTGCGGTCGACGCTCTGGAACCACTGCTGGCCGTCGATGTAGCCGGTGATCCGTCCGTCCACCCACTCGACCGCGTAGTTGTGCCACTGCGTCAGATCGAGCGCCCTGTTGGCTGTCTTCTGCTTGTTGGACGAGCTGAAGTGCAGGAAGAAGTTGACGTCCCGCGCCGCGCTCGTGGTCTCGGCGAAGTCCACCTCGCCACCCTGAGGCCACTCGCCCTGCGGCCACAGCAGCAACACGGGGTGGTACTGGCTGTCGCCCTTCGGGAACCGGGCGCGCACCTCCCACTTGCCGAAGCGCTGGTCGCCGTTCCACGACAGGCCGCCGGTGGTGCCCTTGACGTCACCACGGATCGTCATGATCCCGTTCTGCACAGCGATCGCGCCAGGGGACCGCGTCCCGTCGCCGTTGTTGCCGGGTCCGTCGTAGGCGGTCCAGTGGTTGCTGAGGCTGGTGCCCGCGAACTCGTCACTGGCCGCGAGCGTCCAACCGTGCAGGACGGCGGCCTGCGTACCGTCGGCTGCCGAGGCGACCGGCGCAGGCGGGGGCGCAGCGCCGACGAGCGGCTTCGGTGCCGTCGCCGCAGCCGCTGGGGTTGCTGCGGGCTTCGCGGCCGCCTGGCTCGTGCTGGGGAGCGGAGTCGGGTTGGCGGCCGCGGTCGTGGCTTCGGGCTCGGCGGACTGCACCGGTTGGGCGGACTCTGCGGGCTGGGCGGACGATGCGGCGGCCACAGCGGCCGACTGCGCGGTGAGCGAGGCGGCGGACTGGGGGGAGCGGATGCTGGTGAGGATCAGCGTGGCGACGAGCATCACGATCGCGCCGACGGCCACCGGAGCAAGGCGACGGACGCCGGAGCGACGCCTCGTGGCGGAGGGGTCGGCGACGGCGACGCCCGCAGAGTGGCGATGCCGACCCGTCGTCTCACCCGGGAAGACGCTGTGCTCCGCGGAAAGACGGGCGATCAGCTCGGTCGACGACTCGGGCAGATCCTCCGCGGCGGTCATGGTCCGTCGCATGGGCGAGACATTAGGCAGGATG
>DASWUV010000025.1:0-6021 GCA_036401495.1 Pseudonocardia sp.
TGACCACGCGGGCGGCCCGCCGGCGACCACGGCGCACCGGGCCTGCCGTGGTCAGCGGCGCACCGACGGGCCTCCCGCGCCGCACAGCGGGCGGCGCACCGAGTCGGGTGGTGGGATCGACCGGACCCGGCGGACGGGAGCGGGCATCCGCAGGACGGCCACCGGTGGAACGCCCACTCTGTCGCCGCAACGGCGGGATCGACGACCCACCCGGTTCAGTCCCCCCGGGGCCGGGCGCACCCGACCCGGCAGGCCGGCAAGACCTGAAGCCTGCCCCGGCACCCGGTCCCTGCGGCGGCGTGGGCGCCTGCACCATCTGGTTTCCTTCCGCCGAGTCGTAGCCCAGGATGGAGATCAGGGTGTTGGTTGGGCGTGGGAAAAGATGCCCATACGGCCGGTGTGGCGATTGTGCTGATCTCCGCGCCCTCCCGACTAGCTGATCAACGGCCTGCCGGCAATGTTCAAAGCCCGACGCCGTGCCCTGCCACGCAGAACACTTGACGCCGGGAGGTCGCCGCGGGAGTGACCCGAGCGGGTAACAAAAGGATGAGGTGTGGCATGCAGATCAGTGACGACCCCGGCGGTCTGACTCCAGAGCAGGTCCAGACCGTGCCACGCCACGACATGGACAGCGTCACCCCCGACAGCGTCACCCCCGACCGCGGCGGTGGTGATGGTCCCGGTGGTGATGGTCGCCGCGGTGATGGTCTCGGTGGTGATGGGTTGGTGGTGAACGAGGCCGGCGACCAAGCGTCGCTGCACGCGCTGCGCGCGGTCCACGACGAACTGGCCCGGTTGGAGGAAGCGTTATGCGGGGGACACCGTCCCGTGTCGGGTGCGGCCACTCGCTTGGCCGCGACCGCCACCCGCGGGAGCGCGGCCACCCAGATTGCAGCGCGGGACGTGGCGGCGCACGTGCACGTACCGGCGTGGTTGCGTCCCACCGCCGGGGAGAACCGGTGGACGGTCGCGACGTCGATCGTTGTGGCGATCGGGCTGCAAGTCGCGCTGCCCGACCGGTTGACGCTGATCAACCGCTGGTTGCTGCCCGGGCTGGAGTTGGTGCTTCTGGTGGCCTTGATCGTGGCGGTCCCGAAGCGGTTCAACCGGGAATCTCGGGTGCTGCGCGCGGCGAGCCTGTCCCTGACTGGGTTGCTCACCTTGGCCAACGGTTGGTCGGCTGTTCTGTTGGTGCTGGGCCTGGTCAACGGCATCGAGGGCGAGGACGCCGGACCGTTGTTGTCCACCGGCGCGGCGATCTGGCTGACCAACGTCATCGCGTTCGCGTTGTGGTACTGGCAATTCGACCGCGGCGGCCCCGCGGCCCGCGCCCAGGCCCGCCGGAAGCTGCCGGATTTCGTGTTTGTCCAGATGCAAACCCCGGCCCTGGCCGACCCCGAGTGGGAACCGGCCTTCGTCGACTACCTGTATCTGTCGTTCACCAACGCCACCGCGTTCAGCCCGACCGACACCCTGCCGCTGACCCGCTGGGCGAAACTCACCATGCTCGCCCAGTCGCTGGTGTCACTGGTCACGGTCGCACTGGTCATCGCCCGCGCAGTCAACATCCTCAAGTAGGGCACCCGATCCTTGGGGTGGTCGTGAGCTGCGGCTGCTGCTGGCCAAGAACCCGGCCGGCTGGGCGGGGACGTTGCCGCTGCTGGACCCGGCCAAAGCGTTGCTGCTGGTGGTCAACGCCCGCGAGGCCGACGGCCGCGACACCTCCTGGCTGTGGGATGTGCCGTTCGAGCGGCTCGACGCCCCCGTCGTGGTGGCGTGTGGTGAGCGCGCCGCCGACCTCGGGGTGCGACTCAGTTACGCCGAGGTCGAGCACGTCACCACATCCGACCCGCTGAGCGCCCTGGACCTGCTCCGGGGTAGGTCCACTTCTTGGGCACCGTCTGTTACCGACACTGCGGTCGAGGAACGGGGCCGCGGCTTGGACACTTTGCGCCTTAGACGGCCACTTCGTAGCGTTCCTGATCGGCTCGCGTTGGCGACGCTCGCCGCGTTGCAGGGAGCAGCTTGGGAGCCGGGTTCGCCGCGCCGGACTTGGCCTGCGATGTCGTGATCGACACCTTCTCGGTGAGGATCTCCGGCAGCCTGGTCTGCTCGGCCAACCCGAGCAGCGCCACCAGCCCCGCATGCGACACGAGATCGTCCTCATCGAAGCGCGCGGAACCGGTCGTGAATCTATGCGACCCTCGCACTGGAAGTGCCCTTCTCGAGCCGGGTCGATCTGTGCCTAGGAACACCTATCGTCACAGCTCAAAGGGGCACTTTCCTCGTTCACGCGCCGATCATCGGTGCCGTTCGTCCACGGATCCAAGGCTAAGTGCAGTCGCCGGTGCGAGCAGATTTTGTTGCGACGAGTTGGGGCCGATCACGGCTCGGGTCCGCCACCCTCAGCTCAGTCCTGGGCGGAGTGCCACGCCGACTACAATGTCAGAATCGTTCCATATGTTCCGGTTGGTCACCATTGCTCGGAGCGAACGCTCGCTCCGAACCGTTTGATTTGGCTGTTTCGTCGATATAGGGGCGAATCGGGCGGCACAGGCGACGGATGCACATGGGAGAGTGCGTCCGCGCCCGCTCCCTGAGGGCCAGTCCGCTGATTGGTTATGGTGATGTTAGGGCAGTGCAATCGCGGTACTCTTCGCCGCTCTATCACGACCTGTGAACGCGGATGCGCCTTTCGGGTTCTCAGTCTCGCCGGATAGGTGATGATCCGCAGCTACGGTCACGTTCCGTGCGCTCCGCCTCCTGGTATGTCCGCGTCTCGCGCGGTGGTGTCCCCCTCAAGGAGGGCGCTGTCGAGCGCCGACGCCCGCCCGGGCGGCCGCCCGGCTCTCCGCCCGCGCCGCACCATGTTGGTGTCCGGTGTTCATAGCGCATTCGCTGATCGCGGGCGACGGGGCCTTCGCGGTCGTGCTCGCTGCGTGGTGGCAGCTGCGCCGATCAGCGCATCTGCTGCCCCATCTGCGCCGGGGTCCGCGCTCGTTCTTCTTCAACCCGGGACATGGCTTCCTCTCATGGATGATGATCATCACGCTGCAGAGCCGCTCGACCATCCGTCGCCCGCGGAGGATGAGCCGGCAGGTTGCCGTGGACGACGGTCGGGTCGTGTGGGCCGCGGGCGTTCCGGACGGGCCGAACGCCTGCGACGCGGCGCCGGAACGGGAATTGGGTCGGGGCGAGTTGAGCTCGACCACCGTGCCGATCCCGGTTGTGGCCAGGCTCCGTCGGGTGTCCCAACCTGCGCCCCCGCCGACGCCTCAGCTGATGACGCGGGGGCCTGCGGTGGAGCTGCCGACCTGCCCGTTCCCGGTAGTCCGGGCGCGGTCGGCCGGACACGCCGCGTTGCCCATCGGCCCCCTGGCCGGGCCGCCGCGCGGGGAGAATGAACCGGAGCTCGTCGAGCCACCTATCCGCCGCGCCCCCGTGCGCAGGGGTCCACCGTGAGGCCGGGGATGGTGCGACGAGTGCTCCTCGGCGGCGCAGTGGTCGCGGTGACGGTGCTCGCGGTCCCGATCAGTACCGCCTGGGCCGCGCCGAGCGGGCCGGGTTTCCCCGGCCAGGCCCCGACCACTCAAGCCGCGACCCCACCGACTACCGACCCGCAACAACAGCCACAACGACAACCGTCATCGCCGCCGCAACCGCGACCGCAACCGCAACCGCAGCAGGGGGCTGCTGACGCCGCGGCGGCGGCGGCTCAGCAACAGGCGGCTCAGGCTGCGGCGGCGCAGCAGCAGGCCGCGCGGGATGCGCAGCGTCAAGCCGCGTTGGCGGCCAAGCAGCAAGCAGCGTTGGCGGCCAAGCAACAGGCGGCGTTGGTCAAGGCGCAGGTCAAGGCGGCGGCACGGGCTGCGAAGCTGGCTGCGCAACAGGCGGTCGCCGCGCAGCGCGCGGATGTCACGTGGGCCCGTCGGGGCCGGCCGGCGAAGCTGGTCATCGTGCGCACCACCTCGATCGACTCGGTGGCGAGGGGCAGCCTGGTGCAGCGAGTAGTGCGCAACGGCGCCGGCGTGTCGCTGTCGGGGCTGGATGCCGCGATCCCGTCGTCGTGGATGACGATCGACGGCGACACTGCGCGACTTAACGCGGCCGTCGCGCTGACACCGGGCACCCTGCTCGACATCGAGGGCGTCAAGACGCTGCAGCTGGCGGGTGGGGCGAACCCCGCAGACGCCGCCGTCCTCTACACCGGCGGTGGGCGGATCCAGATGCGTGGGGTCACGGTCACCTCGGCGGATTCTGGATCGGGACAGCCCGTCGGACCTGAGGCGCCAGGTCGCCCCTACCTTGTGGTGGCGGCGTCGGGCAGGTTGGACGCCACCGATGCCACGATCAGCGACCTGGGAACCAAACCCACCGGCGACAACCACGGCCACCCGGCCGTCTCGTTCGGACGCGGCAGCACCGGCGCCCTGACACGCGTCTCGTTGCTGCGCAACGCCACCGGGTTGGTGCTGAGTCGCTCCAAAGGCGTTCATCTACAGGATGTGACTGCTGACGACTCGGCCGAGAACGGCATCATCCTGCGCGGCGACGTCGCCACCGTGTTGGCAGGGGTGCGGGCCGGGCACAACGGGGCCAACGGGGTGTTGGTGTCAGGCCAGGTGACCAGTCGTCCGATCACTGGGATCAGCACCAGCGGCAACCAGTCCTACGGGGTGTCGGTGGTGGGGCAGAACAACGTGGAGATCAGCAACTTGGCGCTGTCGGGGGATCGGGCCGGCGGGTTGGAGTTGAGCCGCGACGGCGCTGACCGGGTACACAACATCACCACGGCCGACGAACCGAACGGGGTGTTTCTGCACATCAACTCCACGAACATAGTGCTCGACGCGATCACGGTGTCCGGTGGTCGCACCGGCATCTTGGCGGAGAAGACCACCACGGGTCTGCACGTCACCGGCTCTACGATCGAGGGCGTGCACGTTGCCGGTCTGCAGATCGGCGGCAAGGCCACACTGCTGGACGGGCTTACGGTGAAAGACAGCCGCACGGCGTTGCGGGTCGAGCGTGGCGCGGGTGGCGTGACCGTCAACAAAGTGTCGCTCATCGGAGGCACCGACGGGCTGGTCACCTCCGGTGGCACCTCGGGCGTCATGGTCAACGATCTGTCGGCTGACGGCGTGGGCAACGACGCGGTCCGCAACCTGAGTCCGGGCATGCAGATCACCGGCGGTCAGATCCGTGGCGGCACCACCGGCATGGACCTGCAGGCGCCCACGTCGGTCACCGGCATCCAGATCGGCCTGACCTCCACCGGTATCCGCGCACGGGCCCCCGACCCGATCATGCTCGACACAGTGCGGGTCGACGCGGTGGCGGTGGGCGTCGAAGCCCAACCGGGCAGCGCGGTCACCCTGCGCAGCTCGTCGATCCACGCGCTGGAGGCGGTGCGCGGAACGTTGAACCTCCTGAGCATCAACGATCTCAGCCTGCCCCCGCTCAACCTGCTCGGCGCGATCGGGCTACCCCTGATCGGCGTGGCCATCGTGCTGGAGCTGCTGCACCTCCTGCGTCAGCGCGGCTCCGGACCGACCCGCAGGCGTCTTCCACCCGCTGTCGCGATGGGAACCGGATGACCACAGCACTCCATCAGCAGGCCGCGGGCTTGTTGAGTGGTCCAGGTTCCGGTTGGGTGGCTGGTCACGCCGAGGATATGCACATAGCGGTTGCCGACCTCCAGAGCTACGAACACGTAGATCCGCTTGAGGGTGAGCGCGCAGTCGACGTGGAAGAAGTCCACGGCCAGCATGGTCGAGGCCTGCGAGCGGAGGAACCGTCGCCAGGACGTGTCGCTTGCTCGCAGCGGTGCCGGCGGTATGCGACGGTGTTGAGGATTCTGCGGATCGTGGAGGCACCGACGCGGTGGCCGAGCTTGAGCAGCTCGCCTTGTACGCGCGCTGGTATCCCCAGGTCGGGTCCTGGGCGGCCAGGCGTTCGATGAGGGTGGCGATGGCATCGTTGATGGGTGGGCGGCCACCACAACGCCGCCATTAGCAGCGC
>DASWUV010000026.1:0-2722 GCA_036401495.1 Pseudonocardia sp.
GCGGAGGACATGCCGTTCCTGCCCGACGGCACGCCGGTCGACATCATCCTCAACACCCACGGCGTCCCGCGAAGGATGAACATCGGCCAGGTACTGGAGACCCACCTCGGGTGGATCGCCAAGACCGGGTGGGAGATCGACGGCAAGCCCGACTGGGCGGCCAAGCTGCCCGAGGAGCTCTACTCCGTGCCCGCCGGTACGAAGACGGCCACGCCGGTCTTCGACGGCGCCAAGGAGAACGAGATCACCGGCCTGCTGGGCTCGACCCTGCCCAACCGCGACGGCGAGCGGATGGTCGGCTCCGACGGGAAGGCGCAGCTGTTCGACGGCCGTTCCGGGGAGCCCTACCCGTTCCCGGTGGCCGTGGGCTACATGTACATCCTGAAGCTGCTGCACCTGGTGGATGACAAGATCCACGCGCGGTCCACCGGCCCCTACTCGATGATCACGCAGCAGCCCCTGGGCGGTAAGGCCCAGTTCGGCGGCCAGCGGTTCGGCGAGATGGAGTGCTGGGCCATGCAGGCCTACGGCGCGGCTTACACGCTGCAGGAGCTGCTGACGATCAAGTCGGACGACGTCGTAGGCCGGGTCAAGGTCTACGAGGCGATCGTCAAGGGCGAGAACATCCCCGAACCGGGCATCCCGGAGTCCTTCAAGGTTCTGTTGAAGGAGCTCCAGTCGCTCTGCCTGAACGTCGAGGTGCTCTCCAGTGACGGCGCGGCGATCGAGATGCGCGACACCGACGACGAGGACCTCGAACGGGCCGCGGCGAACCTGGGCATCAACCTGTCCAGCCGCCCCGGATCCGAGTCGATGACCGTCGACGATCTCGTCAACTGACCGCCGCCCGAGCCGAGTTACGAAGGAACTGAGGACACATAGTGCTCGACGTCAACTTCTTCGACGAACTGCGCATCGGCCTGGCCACGGCGGAGCACATCCGGCAGTGGTCACACGGTGAGGTCAAGAAGCCGGAGACCATCAACTACCGCACCCTCAAGCCGGAGAAGGACGGGCTCTTCTGCGAGAAGATCTTCGGCCCCACCCGGGACTGGGAGTGCTACTGCGGCAAGTACAAGCGCGTCCGCTTCAAGGGCATCATCTGCGAGCGCTGCGGCGTGGAGGTCACGCGCGCCAAGGTGCGGCGCGAGCGGATGGGCCACATCGAGCTGGCCGCGCCCGTCACGCACATCTGGTACTTCAAGGGCGTCCCGAGCCGGTTGGGCTACTTGCTCGACCTGGCCCCCAAGGACCTCGAGAAGATCATCTACTTCGCGGCGTACGTGATCACGTCGGTCAACAAGGACCAGCGCCACGAGGACCTCACCACGCTCGAGAACGAGATGGGCGTGGAGCGCAAGCGCGTCGAGCAGCGGCGTGACGCCGACCTCGAGTCGCGTGCGCAGAAGCTGGAAGCCGACCTCGCCGAGCTGGAGGCCGACGGCGCGAAGAGCGACGTCCGCCGCAAGGTGAAGGAGGGCGGCGAGCGGGAGATGCGCCAGCTCCGCGACCGGGCCCAGCGCGAGCTGGACCGGCTCGACGAGATCTGGACCGCCTTCACCAAGCTCGATGTCCAGCAGCTGATCGCCGACGAGTCGATCTACCGGGAGCTGTACGACCGGTACGGCGACTACTTCACCGGTGCGATGGGCGCCGAGGCGATCCAGACCCTGCTGCAGAACTTCGACATCCCGGCCGAGGCCGAGAACCTCCGCGAGACCATCCGCAGCGGCAAGGGCCAGAAGAAGCTGCGCGCGCTCAAGCGGCTCAAGGTCGTCGCGGCGTTCCAGACCACCGGCAACTCGCCGATGGGCATGGTGCTGGACTGCGTCCCGGTCATCCCGCCGGACCTGCGCCCCATGGTGCAGCTCGACGGCGGCCGCTTCGCCACGTCCGACCTGAACGACCTGTACCGCCGCGTGATCAACCGCAACAACCGCCTCAAGCGACTGATCGACCTCGGCGCGCCCGAGATCATCGTCAACAACGAGAAGCGGATGCTGCAGGAGGCCGTCGACGCGCTGTTCGACAACGGCCGCCGTGGCCGTCCGGTCACCGGGCCGGGCAACCGCCCGCTCAAGTCGCTGTCTGACCTGCTCAAGGGCAAGCAGGGCCGGTTCCGCCAGAACCTGCTCGGCAAGCGCGTCGACTACTCCGGCCGTTCGGTCATCGTGGTCGGCCCGCAGCTCAAGCTGCACCAGTGCGGCCTGCCCAAGCAGATGGCGCTGGAGCTGTTCAAGCCGTTCGTCATGAAGCGGCTGGTCGACCTCAACCACGCGCAGAACATCAAGTCCGCCAAGCGCATGGTCGAGCGGGGCCGCTCGCAGGTGTGGGACGTGCTCGAAGAGGTCATCTCCGAGCACCCGGTGCTGCTCAACCGCGCACCGACCCTGCACCGCCTGGGCATCCAGGCCTTCGAGCCGCAGCTGGTGGAAGGCAAGGCCATCCAGCTGCACCCGCTCGTGTGTGAGGCGTTCAACGCCGACTTCGACGGCGACCAGATGGCGGTGCACCTGCCGCTGTCGGCCGAGGCGCAGTCCGAGGCGCGGGTGCTGATGCTCTCGAGCAACAACATCCTCTCGCCCGCGTCGGGCCGTCCGCTGGCCATGCCGCGACTGGACATGGTCACCGGCCTGTTCCACCTCTCGCGCCTGCGCGAAGGGGCCATGGGCGAGGGTGGCGTGTACTCCTCGGTCGCCGAGGCGATCATGGCGTACGACCG
>DASWUV010000027.1:0-18768 GCA_036401495.1 Pseudonocardia sp.
TGCCGGGTCGGCCAGGATGTACCAGCCGCGATCCGCACCGTGGTGCTGGAACTTGGCGAGCGAGGGCATCGACGACGTGCTCGTCCGGATGAGCGCGGGCGACCCCGGGGACTCAAGCGGCGACGACACCTTGCCTCCTCGGTCCGGGCACGATCCCGTCGATGTTATCGAGTCGAGCTGGTCACGCGGGATTCTCCGCCCGCCCGATGGGAGGTGCTGTTCGGAACAGGGCCGCTTCATCGCCGGCCAGGCGCCGGGGCAGGCCGGGTGCCTCCCGGTGGACCTTGATCGGCGGGATCATGACCGAGGGGGTGAACTGGTACAGGCCGCCAATCGCTAAATTCGCTCGTCGGGGCTACCCGACGACGGGGAGGAGTTCGGGCATGGACGAGAAGACCCCCACCGCGTTGATCGTCGGATCGTCGCGAGGCCTGGGGCAGGCGATGGCCGCCGAACTGTTCGAACGAGGGTGGAACGTCATCGGTACAGTCCGCGACGCCGCCGCCCCCACGCCGTTGCACGACCTGGCAGGCAGCTCCGGCGGCCGCGTCGTCGTCGAGCATCTCGACATCAACCAGCCCGACCAGTTGCCGCCGCTGCATGAGCGCCTTTCGAACCGCGACATCGACTTGCTTTTTCTGAACGCGGGGACCACGAACAACGAAGAGACGCCGATCGGCGCCGTCTCGACGGACGACTTCGTCGACGTCATGGTGACCAACGCGCTCAGCCCCCTGCGCGTGATCGAGGCGCTCGAGGATCTCGTGCCACCGGACGGTCTCATCGGAGCGATGTCCTCCGGGCAAGGCAGCATCACCAACAACACGACCGGATCACGCGAGGTTTACCGGGGGAGCAAGGCCGCACTCAACATGTTCATGCGTAGTTTCGCGGCCAGGCAGGCGGAAACTCAGCGGGCGATCGTGCTCATGGCACCCGGCTGGATCCGCACGGCTCTAGGCGGATCGGACGCGCCGTTCACCATTGACGAGAACATCCCGAAGATCGTGGACGTCTTGCTGTCGAAGCGGGGTAAGCCCGGACTCGAATACCTGGACTACCGGGGCGAAACGGTACCGTGGTGACCGCGCTGCACCTGCGATAGTTCGAGCGCGCGACCTCAGCGCGGCCTCAGCCGGAGGTCTTCAAGCTCTGGCAGTTCGCCGCTTTGGCTGCGGCGGCCTGTAGCGCAGAGTTCTTCTGCAGGTCGGTGGTCGAGGCCTCGATCTTCACCAGTTCCGCCAGCGACGTAAGCACCGTCGGAAGCGTTGAGGCCACCTCGACGGCGTTGGTCGGGTCGATATTGTCGAGCGCCGACTTCGTGCGGCCGAACGACGTGCGGATGGTCGTCAACGCGGACTTGAGCTGCGTGATGGCCGCGTCGCCGCCCGCGATCGGGGAGGGGCCTGCGGCGTCGAGATCGGCCAGCGACTTGTCGACGGCGGTTTCGCTCCTGCCGAGAAACGCGGAGATCGAATTGGCGGCGGCGGTCGCGTCGTCACCGGTGGGAGAGGGCGCTGTCGTGAGCGTCTGTTGTAGCGGCAGGAGCGAGCCGCAGACCCTGTTCATCCACACCACCGGGTCGGAGGTGGCAGCCACGGCGGTCGTACCCGCGCCGACCGGTGCCGGGGAGCCGACGACAGTGGCGGAGCAGCCGGTCAGGGTCAGCGCCGCGGCAGCGATAGCGGTGAGGAGTGTGGTCCGGACGCTGCGCATGCCGACAGTCTGCCTCGACGGGCGCGTCGCGGATACGTCCACGAATCGGACATCTGCTGCATCTCGACACCCCGGGTTGACGCGGGAACCTCAGGCGCGGTGTCGTGCCAGGACGGCGAGGCCCTCGTCGAGGCTTACGCGTGGAGACCAACCGAGTACTTGTCTGGTACGGCGTTGGTCGAACCAGTGGGCGGTGCTGAGTTGCTCGGCGAGGAAGCGGGTCATCGGTGGTTCACCCAGCCTTCGTCCTGCCGAGGTCGTCCAGATCGCCTCGACCACCGCCCCCGCCGTTCGAGCCAACGGAGCCGGGACGGCGCGGCGCGGAGGACGGACGCCTGCCGCGCGGCAGATGGCGCTGAGGAGTTCGGCGACGGGACGCGGCTCTCCGTTGGAGACGACCAACGCCTGCCCGTGCGCCTCCTCGCAGCGGTCCAGGGCCGCGATGAGCGCGTCGGCGGCGTTCGAGACGTAGGTGGTGTCGATGAGGGCCGCCCCCGAGCCGACGACCGGCAACCTGCCTGCACGGGCACGCGTGATGATGCGACCCACGAGTTGGGTGTCGCCCGGCCCCCACACGAGGTGGGGGCGTAGGACAACGGTCGAGGGACCGTCGGGTGCGGCGTCGGCGGCGAGCGCGACCAGCTCCGCGGCCGCCTTGCTGCGGGCGTAGTGCCCGCGCGCGGAACGGGGCTCGGCAGGTCCGGCCGCGGCGCCCACCAGCGAGGTCCCGCTGTGCGCGACGGCGGGCGTCGAGACGTGCACGAGCCGGGTCACGCCGGTGTCCCGACAGGCCGCCACGACGTTGCGGGTGCCGTCGACGTTGACGCGGGCGAACTCGCGGTAACGCCCCTGGATGTCGACCTTGGCGGCAAGGTGCACGACGGCATCGTGGCCGGTGACGGCGGCACGGACCGCTGACTGGTCGGCGATATCGGCGAGCACTTCCCGGTGCGGCAGGCCGGATGGTCGACGCTGCAGCACCGTGACGTCATCGCCGCGGGCGGCGAGCGATTCGGCGACGGCGGACCCGAGCATGCTGCCGGCCCCGGTGACCAGGATCTTCACGGTCGCCTCCTGGTCGGTTGCCCGGCCAGTACCCGCTCCGCCCAGCGCCCGACCCGGTTCCGGTCGACCTTGGAAGCATGCCGGATGTCCACCGGCAACGTGTCGGTGCGCAGGACGGCGGCGATCTCGGCACCGGCCGCCGCGCGCACGGCCGCCGCGAGCGGCTCGGCGGCCAGCCGCGGCGCGGCCGGTAGAGGTGGCCTGCTGCTCACGACGACGACCACCACCTGCTGTGTTCCGCGTGGTCCCACCCCGACGACGGCGGCGGCGGTGACGCCGTCCACCGCCTCGACCCGCTGCTCGATCCCCACCGGGGTGACCGGTCCTGCCGCGGTCGCGATCACGTGCGTGGTGCGGCCCTCGATCCACAGCCGCCCCTTGTCGTCGAGGTGCCCGACGTCGCCGGTGCGGTGCCAGCCCCCATCGGCGGAGCTCCCGCGCTCGGTGGCCCACAGCTGGTCGTAGTGGTCCTTCACGTGGGCCGCGCGCACGCAGACCTCGCCGGTGACCCCGCTTTCGCCGGTCAGCGGAGCGTCGGCGACCGCAAGCGGGGATAGCGGGCTGATCTGCAGAGTGATCTCGGGCAGGGGCCGTCCGACGCAGACGCCGTCCCCTGAGCCTGCGGCGTCGATCTCCGCGAGGGAGATGTCGGTGACGGGCAGGGCCTCGGTCATGCCGTAGGGGGTGTGGAAGTCGGCGCGGGGGAGGATGTCGCCCAGGGCGTGCAGCAGCGTCGCGGGGACGGGCGCTCCCGCAGACACGACCAGCCGGATCCGGGCCAGCGCCGCGCGGTGGACTCCGGTGAGCCCTTCGACGGTGGCCAGCACGCCGCGCAGGGCGGCGGGCGACGCGAACACCACGGTGGCCTCCACGGCGTCGGCGGCGTCGGCGAGGGCGGCAGCGGTGAGGTCCTGCGGACTCCGGGCGTCCGGGGTGGCTGAGGCGATGCCCAGCGCGGGG
This sequence comes from Pseudonocardia sp., assembly GCA_036401495.1. Lineage (GTDB taxonomy): Bacteria > Actinomycetota > Actinomycetes > Mycobacteriales > Pseudonocardiaceae > Pseudonocardia. The sequence continues at coordinate 3,742 of DASWUV010000027.1, forward strand.
CCGTACAGGGCGAACGGCGGGAACGCCGCCACGAGACGGTCGTCGGACGTGAGCCCATAGGCCGTGCGGAGGGTTTCGAGCTGGGCCTGCAGCTGTCGGTGCCGGTACACCACGCCCTTGGCGGGCCCGGTCGCGCCCGAGGTGAACAGGACCGCGGCCTCGGCGTCTGCGTCGACGCCTCGGGGTGGCTCGAGCCCTCGGCCTGCTCGGGCGACGTCGGCCAGCCGCCGTGGGGAGCCCAGCAGGCGTCGCAGTACCCGGTTGGCGGGACCGGCCACGGTCCGGCGGCCCGGGATGCCGAGCAGCCGCGCCAGGGCGAGCCCGCGCGCGATGCCGATGACGTGGTCGGGGGCCGCGCCGCGCAGGGCGCGGGCGAGGCCGACCGGACCGAGACCGGCGTCCGCGAGCACGACGACGGCACCCGCGCGCCAGCAGGCGTAGGCCGCCGCCGTCAGGTCGGCCCCGGGGGGCACGAGCAGCGCCACCCGGTCACCGACGTGGACACCTTCAGCAGCGAGACCCGCGGCGAGCTCGCGTACTCGCCGTTCCAGCAGGTCGAACGAGATCGTTCGGCGCCTGCCCCCGATCTCGACCACGGCGGGGGCCGCGTCGCCCGCGCGCGCCGCTAGCGCCGCCCAGACCGGTGCCCGCTCGGCAGGCGCCGTCGGTTCCCGCGCTCGGTGGACCTCGCCGCCGCTCTGCACCCAGCGCCAGGCGTCCCTCGCGCTGCCGGGAGCATCTTCGGTGACCAGGTGTGAGGCTTGTTCGTAGCGGTGGACCTGTGCGTGGGGTAGCCGCATCCGCAGGTCACGCAAGTAGCGATCGGAGAAGACGGGGTCGCGGGGTCCCCACAACATCAGCACCGGCACGTCGGCCAGCGTCGGCAGGCCCTCGGCGATCCCGTCCAGCGTCGAGGCGCTGACGTGCTCGCCTTCGAGCGGGATGTCGGCGACGAACTCGCCGACCGCGTGCCGTCGTGCCGTCGTGCGGTAGGGCGCGGCGAGCGCGTCCCGGACGTCGGCGGGCAGTGCAGGCCGGGACAGTGCGCCGGTGACCCGGACGAAGGTGGGCGTGGCGGTGCAGACCGTGCGCCGCAGCGCGGTGGTACGGGCCAGCCGGATGAGTGACGGGACGGCCGAGTCCGCGGGCTGGTGCACGGCGGTGTTAGCCAGCACGACGGCGCGGACCCGGTCCCGGTGCGCCAGCGCCCAACCCAGCGAGATCGCGCCGCCCCAGTCGTGTCCCACGGTGACCACCGGTCCGGTGACGTCGAGCGCGTCGACCACCGTGGTGAGGTCGGCGATCCGCTGCGCCAGGGTGCGCGGAACGTCGAGGCGCTCGGAGAACCCCATGCCGAGCTGGTCGACGGCGACCACCCGCCATCCCTCGGGGGCCTCGGCGAGGAACCGGCGCCACAGGTAGGACCACGTGGGGTTGCCGTGCACGCACAGCATCGTTCCCGCGGTGGCCTCGACCCCGTTGTCGAGCACGTGCCAGGTGCGCGCGACTGCGTCGCCGTCGGTCGCGGTGACCAGCCGCGACCAACCGGGATGGAGTCCCGGCAGCCCGGTGGGCGGGACCGACGCGGGAGCGGTTCGGGTGCTCACGCTCACCAGACCACCTCCATGCAGGCCGCGTTCATGCCGGAGCCTGCGCCCATGAGCAGCACCCGGTCGGCCGCCCGGAGCGAGTCGAGCTGCGTGGCGAGGGTGAACGGGATGGTGGCGGGCCCCATGTTCCCCCGGGTCGGGAACGTCAGCGGAACGCGGGACGGGTCGATGTCGAGGGTGCGGCACATCGCGGTCGTGTGGGCCTGCGAGACCTGGTGGGCGATGTAGCGGTCCATGTCCGACCAGTCGAACTCCGCCTCGGCGTCCTGCCACAGGTCGTGGGAGATGGCCATGCCCGCGTCGAGGAGTCCCTTCGCGTCGGTCTGCATGGACTCGAGGTCGCCGATGCACAGCAGGTGGTGCTCGGTCGCCGCTCGTGTGACGCCGCCGACGAGCCGGTGGCCCTCCTGGTGCAGGTCCGAGCGTCCCAGGACCATCGCCGCCGCGCCCGAACCGAGGGTGAGCGTGGCGAACTGCGCCAGGACGTCCTCACGGCTCGCCTCCGGCCTGCCCAGGCGGTCGAGGGTGACCTCCTGGGTGTGGCGCGCGCCCTCACCGTCCACGATCAGCGCGTGCTCGATCTGACCTGAGTCGATCATGACCGCGGCCAGCTGCATCCCGTTGAGGAAACCCAGGCAGGCGTTGGCCAGGTCGAAGTTGAGACAGGACGTAGGCAGACCCAGTGCCGCATGCACGGCGACGGCCGCCGACGGTTCCAGGTGCGCCCTGCTCACCGAGGTGTCGATGAGCAGCCCGATATCGGACGGATCGACACCCGCCTCGGCGATGGCCTTCGCACCGGCCATCGCGGCGGCGTCGGAGAAGCTCACATCCCCCGGCCACCACCGGCGCTCCGTGATCCCCGCGAGCCCTTCGAGCAGCCCGGGACGCAGGCCCACGCGCCGGTAGGTCTCGCCCAACCGCTCGTCGAACTCCGTTGAGGTCACGACGCGGGGTGCGTCGACCCCGCAGACGGATACGACCGACGCACGGTCGAAGCGAAACGTGGCATTGCCGGTCATAGAGCGCCTCTCGTGCAGCGATAGGGAAGCCGACCGCGGACGCTTCTTGCCTCCGTCACTCGACGCGCCGACTCGGGGGCGGCCACAACATCATGCGTGCCGCGGCATGATGCGTGCCGGCGGCGGCGGGAACGTCTCGACGACACCGGCCCGCGCGAGGGCGGCCTGCTGTCTATCGGCCGGTGTAGCTCGGGGTACGTCGGGCACGTCGCCGACCCTACGACGGAAGCCCGTCGGGATGGGGCGCCGATCTGGTCTTCGCGAGGGGTAGTAGTGCAGTGAGAAGGTCGAGGCCGTCCTCAAGAATTGGCGTCTAAACACTGTACGGATCCGAATGGCGTATCCCCTGGCCGAGGCGACCGGACGTCTGAAGATGACACTGCGTGATGATGAGGCAGGAGCTGCGAAAGCTGTATGGCTGAATTCGCGAAGCAGGAGTCGAAGCCGGCCGGGACTATCCATGGCTCCTTCTTCGTCATCATGGGTGAGTATTAGAAGGTTCCGTTCGCTCGCGCGACCCCGTCACGGAAGTGTGGCGATTGGCTGCGGGAGCAGGCAGGCTGCGCTCCAATGCCTCCCAGCCGCTGTCGCGGTCGCGTTCTGCGGCTTCGGCACGGCCGCCGCCCCGGAGTCCGAACAAGCGTTTCGCGAACAACAGGTAGCCCACCACCGCCAGGTTGATGATCAATGTGATGATTTTGGTAAGGGTGATGGTGCCGGTCAGCTCGTACACCTCGGGGATCAGGAGCAGGGTGGTCGCGACGAACGTGAGATATTCCGCCCAGCGTTTCCCCCTCCACAGCCCGACCGCTTCCACCCCCTCCAGCAGGGCGTAAGCGGCGATGATCAATCCGATGATCCACAGAGTTGAGGGCCTCGCCGCGAACGCCTTCTGCAACTCACCCAGGATGCCGCCGCCGCCCTGCCCGGTCGGGCCGCCGACACCACCCTGGACTGCGTCCAAGACGCGATAGAAGGGTCCGCTCAACGCCTCGCGGTCAGCGGCGAAGAGGAACACGGCGGCGGCGAGCACTCCGAGGATCAGGAAGTGCACGACCCGGTCCAGGGCGATCAGGCGCAGCACGTAGCGATCCCGCAGCGCCCGCCCGCGCAAGGGCAACTCGATCTGGCCTCGATCGGGCAGGTACTGCTGGGCCGGGGCGGTAGGCGGAAGCAGCGGCACCCACGCGTCACAGCGCACACACCGGTACCAGCGCAGCCCGTCGCCGGGCTCCCTCACCAGCAGATCGTCCTGCGGGCGAACCACCGCGGCGTCGGTGCCGACGAGTTCGTGCCCGTGTATCCCGCAGCCGATCAGCTCGTAATGAAACCGCGGGCGAAACCGGCTCGGTTGCGCTGTCCCCGGCGGATACCGCCGTTCGTTCTCACTCATCGGGTTCATCGTAGGGGGAGGTGGGTGACCCGTCGTTCCCGACAAGCAACCCGTAGCGGAAGAGCATCGTCGCCCCCTTTCATCGTAGCCTTACGTCATCGCTCGCTCCCGGGCAATGTCGGGCCCAAATACGTCTGCGGAAGCGGGGTCCATACCTGCTTACCCCGCATGGACGTCTCCTACTCGCGGCTGCGGGCTTGGCCGGTTCGAAGATCACGGCAAATGCCGCCATGGTTGCCTGCCGGCACGCCGATGGTCGTGGATGAACGTGCTGATCACGACGAGCGGTGCTGCCGCGCTGACGCCGTAGAGCAAGATCAGGGGCTGCCCCGGCCGGGGTCGGATGCGGCCAGGGAGGTCGGGGCTGGAGTTGAACTTCAACCTCGGCGTGACATGCCGCCATCGCGTGATCTCGAGGTACATCAGATACCAGGAGGCAGCCCACAACACGGCCCCTACGCGCCGCACGATTCGCATCGACCCATGGTGACCGGCGCTCGCGATCGGCGGGAGCCCTGGTCACTCAGGCTGCGCGTCGGCAACGTCGGCGCTACCGCGTCCTGCCGCTGCTCAAGGCGAACCGCCGCCCCCACTCGTGGTGGAGTCTCCACTGGTGGATCGACCGTGGATGCTCACGGGGTGAACGCGGCGGCGTGGTCGGCGACGAACTCGCGGAAGGTGCGGGGGGAGCGGCCGAGGACGAGGGCGGCATCGTCGGTCATCCAGGCGGCGTCGCCCTCGCTGATGAGGCTGAAGGCGCGGGCGTTGTCGGTCGCGACCGCTTGGGGGACGCCCGCGGTGATCATGGCCGCGCGGTCCTGCTCTTCGCCGCGGGTCTCGAAGGTGATCTCGTGGCCGGTGACCGCGGACAGCGTCGTGGCGGCGTCGCCGTAGGAGAGCAGTTCGGGGCCGGTCAGCCAGTAGGTGCGGCCCCCGAGGCGGTCCGGGTTCGCGGCGATTTCGGCCGCCACGGCGCCGACGTCGCGGGCGTCGATGAGGCCGACCCGCCCGGTGCCTGCGGAGGACGCGAACCGGTGCCGGGTGCGGATCAGGGGGGCGAGGGCGAGGAAGTTCTGCATGTAGGCGTTGGAGCGCAACAGCGTGTGCGCCAGTTCCGAAGCGGCAAGACCGGCTTCGATCCGGGCTTGGCCGCGTCGGCGCCCGACGGGGGAGTCCGGGGAGGCCTTGCTGGTCGCCTTGACCACGTGCTCGACGCCTGCCCGGGCAGCGGCGGCGATCACGGCGAGTTCCTGTTCCGGGACCGCGGGGCTGACCAGCACCAACGTCGATACCCCGAGCACGGCTTTGTCGAGGCTCGCCCGGTCGTCGAAGTCGCCGACCGCGATCTCGGCGCCCGCCTGGGCGAGGGCGGCGGCCTTCTCGGGGTCGCGCACCAGAGCGCGGACCGGCACGCCGCGCTGCGCGAGCACCCCAGTCGCCGCCGAGCCCACCTTGCCGGTCGCGCCGGTCACCAAGATCATCGTTACCTCCACAGGCGAAATTGGATCGTTCGATCCACTTTGCGCCCGGCAGACTGGATCGTCAAGTCCAGAACACGTAAAGTGGGGTCATGGCGGCGGCGCATGAACCGGCAGGGCTGACGGCCAAGGGCGCGCGGACCCGGGCACGCATCGTGGATGCGGCCGTTGCACTGGTTCAGCGGCAGGGTGTCGCCGAGACCACGGTGGGCGAGGTCAAGAACAGCGCCGGTGTCTCCAGCTCCCAGCTCTACCACTACTTCGCCGACAAGGGCGCCCTGGTGCAGGCGGTCGTCGAGCGCCAGGCGGAGCTGATCGTCGCGACGCAGGAACGGGCCGGGATGGGCACCCTGGAGGGCCTACAGGTCTGGCGGGACGGCGTCGTCGCGCACGCTCGCGAGGTTGCCGGGGTGGGTGGCTGCCCGCTGGGGCATCTCGTGGGCCAGCTCGCCGAGACCGACGAGAACGCCCGTGCCGAGTTGGCCGAAGGCTTCCGGCGGTGGGCGGCAACCCTGCGGCAAGCGCTGCACGATCTGCACCGAGCCGGTCACCTCGCGTCCGGCGTCGATCCCGACAGCCTCGGCGACACCCTGCTCGCCACGCTCCAGGGCGGCCTGCTGCTCGCACAGGTGGAACGCGACGCGACCCCGCTCGAGACAGCCCTCGACACCCTGCTCGCGCTCGCCGTCCGCGACGGAGCGCGGTGACGGCGGCACAGGCTCAGCAGTACCTGGCGAGCCACCCCAGCACGCGTTCGGGTGATCGCTGGAAGTGCAAGTACCCGTCCCATCGGCGGGTGGTGCCGTCAATCCAGAACAGGCTCTTCGGCACCGCGGCCGGGATGGCGTCATACATCGCCTGCACGTCGGTGGGTTCGGTCATGACGTCGTCGCGCACCTGATAGATCAATGTCGGCACGCCGACGGCACGCGCCGCGCGGACCGGCGACATGTCCTGCAGCGTGAACGAGGTTCGCAGCTGGATCAGCTGATCGAGCCTCGGCAGTTGCGCCAGGTCGAGCCCCCTCCGTCGGAACATGCGACGAAGGACCATCTCCGGCGACAGGGGCTGACACGCGATGAGGCAGCGCACATCGGCGAAGACCTCGGGGGCCCGCTGCATCGCGAACAGCGTCGAGTCGGCCCCGAGGCAGCGACTGAACAGCGCAATACCGGTACCGGCGGTGTCGGGGCGGCTCCGAAGGTAGTGCAGCGAGCCCACGACGTCCCGCGATTCGAGATTGCCGCTGCTCGTCACGCCCCCGTTCGCGGCGCCGCTGAGCCCGAAGTTGCGCAGGTCGTAGGCGAGGACGTGGTAGCCAGCGTCATGCAGGATCCGGATGTCGGGGACGAGGTCGACGCGGAAGTCGTTACCCGTCTCAACGAAGGCCGACCGCCACGGCTCGAGGTCAGCGGGCAGCCCCGACCGACTGAACCATCGGGGGTGGTTCACGACGACGGTCGTCGCCGCTCCCTCGGCGGGCACGAACCATCCCTCGATCGGTGTGCCGTCCTCGGCCGGGAACGTGACGTCGTCGTAGCGGAGGCCGTGGTCAGCGGGTGACCCGAGCACCGGAGAGCGGGACGAGACGCTGAAGGCGTCGGCGATCTTCGCCAGCACGGCGTCGAGCTGGGACTCGTCAAGGAGGGTCCCTGTTGCATCGGACATGTACGTCGTCTCCTCACTCCGCGCCCGGCGGTAACGGCAGTCCGGGCACACGGTTGGCAAAGACCTGCGCCGCGACGTCGTCGGGTAGCGAGTTCTCGACGTAGCGGCGGATCTCGCGCATGGGTAGGAACGGGTGGTCGCTGGCAAAGACGACGTGCTCGGCGCCGTAGGTCTGTACTGCCAGCGGGAGTGCGGCAGGCGTCGACGCGGCGGTGTCGACGTAGAAACGGGTGCGCAGGTAGTGCTCGATGGGGTGTTCGGCGCCGCTGCCCGGGAGGGGGCTGATGCGTCCGGCGACGTAGGGCAGTACTCCGCCCAGGTGCGGGTGCACGACCACGAGGTCGGGGACGGCGTCAAGCACGCCACCGTCGATCAGCTGCAATGCGGCCAGGGCTGTCTGGTACATCCACGAAAGACCGACTTCCTCGCGGAATCCGTGGGTGAGGGCGCGCGTGGCCGAGCGGAGCCCTGGGTGCAGGAACAGGGGAACGCCGAGTTCCGCGATCCGGGTGTAGAGGCGCAGGTACTCCGGGTCGGCGAGGGATCTACCCTCGTTGTGCGCGATCAGGGAGACGCCGTTGAGGCCGAGATGCTCCACCGCACGGTCGAGCACGTCGAGCGCGGCGGCGGGGTCTTGCATCGGCAGCGCGGCGAGGCAGGCCAGACGATCAGGGTGCGAACGCCTGGCCTCGGCGTAGGCCTCGTGGATCGGGTCGATGAGTTCCACCGCCTCCTTGATCGGGAGGTGCATCACCTCGGCCAGCGTGGCAGGCCCGATCACGAGCATGTCGACACCGGCGTCGGCCGCCGTCGACAGATGTGTCTCGATGTCCCCGGTCAACGCCTCCATCGCGGGCTGGGTCGTACCGTCGTCGGCGAAGAACTCGTACCGGCCGCCTGCGGCACGCCGCACCGTCGGGTACGCGCTGCGACCGATCAGCTTCTCGACGCAGGAGTCCGGGTACCAGTGCGCCTGGTGGTCGACGATCTGCATCACGACTCAGGCCCCTGTCCGGGTCAGTCCACCATCGACATGCAGGATCTGGCCCGTGATGAAGGACGCCTGGTCCGAGACCACGAAGGCGAGGACGTTACCGAGGTCGGCGGGCACCGACTCACGCTTGATCGTCTGCATCGCGGTGACGCGCGAGATCACGTCGGCTGCGGTCGGTCCCGCGTCGCGGGAGCGGCCGATGAAGCCGCCGGTGCGCACGACGCTCGGGGCGATCGCGTTGACGGTGATCCCGCTCTCACCGAGCTCGTTCGCCAGCGCCCGGGTCAGCGCATGGATGCTGCCCTTGCTCGTCATATAAGCGAGGTCCTTGTTCTGCAACAACGTGTTCGCCGACCCCGTGTTCACGATCCGGCCCCAGCCCGCCGCCTTCATCCCCGGCGCGAACGCTTGGGCGAGGAGCAGAGCAGGCTCGACGTTGACCGCCTGGACACGGCGCCAGACCGCGATGGTGACGCTCTCCAAGTCCACGACCGGGAACATGCCCGCGTTGTTGACCAGGATGTCGCAGCGGTCGAACCGGTCTATGACGGTCGTGACCGCCGCGGCGAGCTGATCGGGGTCGCTGATGTCGCAGGTGATTCCGAGCTTCTCCCCGGCGCCCGACAGGTCCGACAGGCTTTCCGTCGGATCGTCGATGTCTATCGCGACGACGTGTGCGCCGTCGGCGGCGAGGCGTTCGCAATAGGCGTGCCCGATGCCGCGCCCTGCCCCGGTGACGACCGCGGTCTTGCCCTCCAGCGACATGATGAACGTGTCCTTCCCTGCTAGATGGAAATGCATGCCGCCGGGTCAGGAGACGGTGAAGGTGGCACCGAGCTGTGTGAGCATGCCGAAGTAGTCGTCGAGGTTGTAGCTCTGCGTGATCCGTCCCTGCTTGACGCGGTGGAAGTCCGCCGACCGGAACTCGACGGTCCGGCCGGTCGCGGGGATGCCCATGAGTTCGGCGCTGTGGGTTCCCCGGGTGAGCGTGCGTACCGCGACCGTGTCGCCCGACACGATCAGGTCCTCCACCGTCACCCTGATGTCGGGGAACACGGTGCGGAGGAACCCGATCGTCTCCTTCCACCCCGTCGCCCCGGGACTCGTATGCCCCGATGCCGGGATCTGCTCCCAGGTCGGTGCGAGCGACTCGTCGACGAGGCCGAGATCACCGGTGCTGAGCGCGTCGTAGAAATGCCGGGCGGCCTTCTCGGCCTCCGCAGTGGGTTCGGCGGGCATGATGCTCCTCTGCTCGTTGGTTCGCGGTGACGTTCGGGGAGTGCGAGTCCGCTGGCCCCGGGAGATAAGTTTACTCTACCGTACCGTATACTTCAGAGGCCGAGATGTGGCCGGAGCCACAGCCGTCGCGGGGTCAGTGCCTGCGAGCGGCAGGCAGCACAGCCTCGATGGAACCGCGTATGCGATCGAGGTCGCTGTCGTCGGCGACGGCGGACTCCTCCGGAACGTCGTCGCGGAGAGAACTGACCCCGGAGAGTGCGCGCGGCAGGTCGGGGTAGAGCGTCATGCCGAGCACCCGCTCGGCGAGCGTCCGAGCAGCTGCAGGATCCATCCCAAAGGAGTCGGCCACGTGATCGGCGAGGCGCTCGGTTGCCGTGCCGAAGAACACCAGGTACAGCTCGGCCGCAATGGATGGCTCCCGCTCTACCTCGGCTATGGCCGTGCGCCAGGTACGAAGCACGATCGTCCAGTTGAGCAGTTGCAGAAAGCGACCGCAGAACAGGACCATCGCGTGGACCGGGTCGCTCGCGTAATGGACAGGCTCGGCGAGCCGTGCTTCGAACAGGCGCCGCATCCGCTCGATCACGGCGAGGTAGAGCGCGTCCTTCGTGGCGAAATGGGCGTAGAGCGATCGCTTCGAGGTGCTGGCGTGGGACGCGATCGAATCCATGGAGGTCCGTTCGAAACCGGACTCGAGAAACAGGTCCTTCGCGGTGTCGAGGATGTGCTCACGCAGTTCGGCGCCGCGCCTGGCCACGAGATGTCCTCCTTCGCCGGGGTGCTGGCGGTCGAGACGGTTCTGGCCTCCATGAGTTGCCCAGGGTATCGCGGTCCTGACGGGGCAACTGCGTCGTCGCCGACGGCGACGGCGGGCCGCACCGGCAGCCAGGGTTGAGGCGACGGGCGTCGAGATGAGCGTTATCGTCAGTCGAACACCATGCTCGCCTCGTCGACCCGGCTCCCGACGCTGAAGCTGTCCTGGATCGCGTCGCAGAACGCCCGTGTCGCGGCGCTGGGGACGCGGTCGATCGGCAACGCCAACTGCACCTTGTAGACCGGTGCGTCCAGTACCGGCACCATCCGCAGGTTCGGGTCAGCGGGTACCGGCGAGGGAGGGAGGAGCGTGACGGCGAAGTCGTTGACGATGAAGTCGGCCAGGGTGGTCAGGTCATTGACGCGGTACCGGACCTCGTGCGGGAGACCGATCCGGGCGAACGCCCGGTTGACGACCACGGAGCAGGTCCAGTCCGGGGGGAGCTCGACGAAGGTCTCCTTGACCAGATCCACCAGCCGGATGTCCGGCGTTTCGGGCAGCGAATGCGCCGGGTGACACACCAGGGCGACGGGCTCCTGCGCCAGAGGCAGGAGTCGGACTCCACTGACGTGCTCCGACTGCGAGGAGACGAACGCCAGGTCGAGACGGCCATCCCGGACCGCGGCCAGCTGTCGCGGTGAGCCGCCGACCTGCTCGGCGGCGATCGTCACCCGCGGGTGCCGATCCATGAACGTCGTGATGAGCGAGGCCATGCTGATCGCGCCGACACGCCGGGTGCCGAGGAGCCCGAGGCGGACGGTTCCCTGCAGGGTGCCTTCGGTCTCCTTGGCCGCCGCGCGGGCCCGGTCCGCCGCGGCGACCGTGGCCAGCGCGTGCTCGCGGAAGACCCGCCCCACCGTCGTCAGGTCGATCGGTTGGGTGCTTCGGTCGATCAGGCTGACCCGCAGATCGCGCTCCAGGCTCCTGATGGCGGCCGACACTGCCGACTGGGCCAGGAAGAGCCGGGCCGCGGCGCGGGTGAAGCTGCGCTCCTCGGCGACGACCAGGAAGACCCGGAGCTGACGGAGTTCCACGCAACGAAATCATGCCGTGCTCGGGCGTCGCTGCGCACAGAAACCGTAAACTATTTGCGATACAACGTTGTTTGTTGCAGCACGGTCCACGGGCGACGGTCCTCGGCCGTGCGCGGGCGAGACGGCAGGCACTGACCGCATTCGGGCGGTACCGGTACGGCGACAGAACGACGCCCCGGTCCTCCATGGGTGTGGAGGCCGGGGCGTCGTCGGGCGGGTGGTTACCGCAGGTCGTACCGGTCCAGGTTCATGACCTTGTCCCAGGCGTCGACGAAGTCCCGGACGAACCTCTCCTTGGCGTCGTCGAAGGAGTACACCTCGGCGATGCCGCGGAGGATCGAGTTCGAACCGAAGACCAGGTCGACCGCGGTCGCGGTGCGCACGATCTCGCCCTGCGCGTCGCGGGCCTCGTAGACGCCTTCGTGATCGACCGACGTGCTCCATTCGACCCCGAGGTCGAGCAGATTGCGGAAGAAGTCCTGTGAAAGGACTCCCGGCCGGTCGGTGAAGACGCCGTGCCGCACGCCGTCGGTGGCCGCGTCCAGCACGCGCAGGCCGCCGACCAGGACGGTCATCTCCTTGGCCGTGAGCTCGAGCATGTAGGCGCGGTCGATGAGCAGCGTTTCCGGCTCCAGCTTCGCGTCGGGCATGACCCAGTTGCGGAACCCGTCGGCGCGCGGCTCCAGGTACTGGAACGTCTCGACGTCGGTCTGCTCCTGCGAGGCGTCGGTGCGACCGAGGGCGACCGGGACGGTGACGTCCACGCCCGCGTCGGCGGCGGCCTTCTCGACGGCGGCGGCGCCTGCCAGCACGATCGTGTCGGCGATCGAGACCGGCTTGCCGAACGCGGCGCGGACGTCCTCGAGCTTCGCGATGACCTCCCGCGTGCCTGCGTTGACCGCCCAGCTTGCCTGGGGCTCCAGGCGCAGGCGGCCGCCGTTCGCGCCGCCGCGCCTGTCGGTGCCGCGGTAGGACGCGGCGGCCGACCAGGCGGTGTGCACGAGCTGCGGGACGGTCAGGCCGGAGGCCAGCACCTGCCGCTTGAGCTCGGCGACGTCGGACTCCGACAGCAGCTCGTGCTCGACCGCCGGGAGCGGGTCCTGCCAGAGCAGCTCCTCCTGCGGCACCCACGGGCCGACATAGCGCGACAGCGGGCCCATGTCGCGGTGCAGGAGCTTGAACCACGCGCGGCGGTAGGCCTCGGCGAACTCGTCGGGGTGGTCGCGGAACCGCTCGGAGATCCGGCGGTACTCCGGGTCGACCAGCAGCGAGAGGTCGCTCGTCGCCATCATCGGCGGGTTCTTCTTGCCTTCGATGTGCGCGTCGGGGACGAGTTCCTGGCCCTCGGCCTCCTTGGGCTTCCACTGCTTGGCGCCCGCCGGGCTCCTGGTGAGCTCCCATTCGAAGCCGAACAGCATGTCCCAGTAGCCGTTGTCCCAGGTCGTGGGAGTCGGGGTCCACGCGCCCTCGAGGCCGCTGGTGATGGTGTCGGCGCCCTTGCCGGTGCCGTTCTGGTTCTTCCAGCCCAGGCCGCCGGAGAACACCGGGCAGCCCTCGGGTTCCGGGCCGACGAGGTCCGGGTTGCCTGCGCCGTGCGCCTTGCCGAAGGTGTGGCCTCCTGCGATGAGGGCGACGGTCTCCTCGTCGTTCATCGCCATCCGGCCGAACGTCACGCGGATGTCGTGGGCTGACGCGACCGGGTCCGCCGAGCCCTTCGGGCCCTCCGGGTTGACGTAGATCAGGCCCATGGTGACGGCGCCGAGGGCGCCCTCGAGGTCGAGCGGGGCTTCGCCGCTGTAGCGCTCGTCGCCGAGCCAGGTGTCCTCCGAACCCCAGAAGACCTCCTCGGGCTGCCAGACGTCCGGGCGCCCGAAGGCGAAGCCGAACGTCTCGAAGCCCATGTCCTCGTGGGCCACGTTGCCTGCGAGCACCAGCAGGTCGGCCCAGGAGAGGCTGCGGCCGTACTTCTGCTTGACCGGCAGCAGCAGGCGCCGGGCCTTGTCGAGGTTGCCGTTGTCGGGCCAGCTGTTGAGCGGGGCGAAGCGCTGCTCGCCTGCGCCTGCGCCGCCGCGGCCGTCGAGCTGGCGGTAGGTCCCCGCGGCGTGCCACGACATGCGGATGAACAGCGGGCCGTAGTGGCCCCAGTCGGCGGGCCACCAGTCCTGCGAGGTGCGCATGACCTTGACGACGTCGGCCTTGACCGCATCGAAGTCCAGCTGGGCCACGGCCTTCTTGTAGTCGAAGTCCGCGCCGAGCGGGTCGGAGCCGGGCGAGGTTCGGTTGAGGACGCTCAGGTCGACCTGGTTCGGCCACCAGTCGCGGTTGCTCCGCGGCCGGGATTCCGGGTGGAAGGTGGGACCGGCAAGGGCCGGGTTCTCGCTCTCACTCGTGCTCTCGGTGGTGTCGGTGCCCTGCGGGCTCGCGGACGAGTCGCGGGGCTTCGGGTCGGCCAAGGCCGGGTTCTCGCTCTCGGGCACGTCAGTCCTTCCTGAGGGTGTTGCCGGTCGTAGAGGGCCGGCAGGTGGGGCAGAGACCCCAGTACACGACCTCGGCCTCGTGGATCTCGAAGCCTGCGTCGTCGGAGGCGGTCAGACAGGGCACCTCGCCGACGGCGCAGTCGACGTCGCTTACGGCGCCGCAGGAGCGGCACACGAGGTGGTGGTGGTTGTCGCCCACTCGGGCCTCATAGCGGGCGACCGAGCCTGCAGGCTGGAAGCGCCGAACCAGCCCGGCGTCGGTGAGGGCGCCCAGTACGTCGTAAACGGCCTGGTGCGACACCGACCCGAGCCGCGCCCGGGTCGCCGCGAGCAGAGTCTCGGTGTCGGCGTGGGGGTGTTCGTGCACCGCCGACAGCACGGCCTTACGCGGCGCGGTGACGCGCAGTGCGGCATCGCGCAGGAGACGCTCGGCCTCGTCGAGGGGGTTGTGCACGCGGCCCATCCCAGCACGAGAAGCTGACTGGATCAAATCAAGAAAAGCCCGGCCTGACGCTCAGGCGATGGTCGTGGTGACGGCGCCGACGCGATCCACGTCGTCGCACCGCCCCTACGCGGGTGCGCAGTCGTCGCGCGGGTCCTGCTGGAGCTGGCCGAGGACCGACCTCATCGCTAGGAGAGGTCGCGCAGGCCTGAGCCGCGGCTAAACGGCAACGGGACGCTGCGCGGTTCACCGGCAGGCGCATCAGCGGTCAAAATGGACGTCAGCGGGGTTCGATCTTCAGTGAACCCCGCTCACGTCGAGTTCGACCGTTGTTCGAGGGTGGGTGCAGGAACCCACAGGCTCCGCGAAGTCGGCCACGGGGGTGCTTGACCGCCCCCGGTCACGACGGCGGTGGTGGCGGCCTCAGTCGACGTCGACCACCACGGCGGTGGGGTTGGTCAGGATGTCGTAGACCGCCGACCGCTTCTGCGACTGCGCGACGATGGCCTCGACGTCCGCGCGGGAGGCGTCGGCGTCGATCGCGTAGCGGACCCGCACGCCGCTGAACCCGTTGCGCACATCGGGGTCGGCGCCCAGGATTCCCCGGACGTCGTGGTCGGCCTCCACGGTGGCGGTGACCGAGCGCAGCTGCACCCCGCGGTTCGTCGCGACCGCGGCGATGCCCGCGGTCAGGCAGCCTGCCAGCGCCGCCAGGAGCGTCTCGGTGGGTGTCGCCCCGTGGTCCTCGGACGCGAAGATCTCCGGGTGGTCCCCCTCGACGGTGAACGGGGTGCGGTGGGTGTGCTCGGCGCCCAGGCCGTAGAAGTCGTGCACGGTCGTGCGACTGTGCGTGCCC
>DASWUV010000028.1:0-11452 GCA_036401495.1 Pseudonocardia sp.
CCGCGGACACCTGCGCGACCGTCAGCACGAACCCGGTCTCGGGGTCGTCGAGCGCCGCCCCGAACACCACGCCCGTGACCTGCCCCGATGTATCGATCATCGGGCCGCCGGAGTTGCCGGAGCGGATGGTTGCCCGGACGGTGTAGACGTCACGGGTGACCTCGCCGCTGTCGTAGATGTCCGGGCCCTTCAGGTTGATCTCCTGACGGATGCGGCCGGGTGTGATCGTGAACGGGCCGTCGAGCGGGTAGCCGAGCACGATTGCGTCGGCGCCGGACTTCTCCGCGTCCGGGGCGAACTCCAGCGACCGAGCCGTCAGTCCGGGTACGCGCAGCACGGCGATGTCGACCTCGGGGTCGTAATACACGACGTGGGAGGGCAGTTCGGACACACGGCCGCGTTTGCCCGGCCCCTCGACCGTAGTGGAGTCGGTGCCCGCCACGACGTGCGCGTTGGTCATCACCAGCTCCGGCCCGATGACGAAGCCCGAGCCCTCCAACTGCCGTTGGCACGAAGGCGCCCTGCCGCGGACCTTGAGCACGCTGGGCCGGGCCGCGGCCACCGCGGGGCTCTTGGCGAGCGCGGCGTCCGGCACGCCCGTGGCGGTCACGGGGGTTTGGGCAAAGGGGCTCAACACGTCGGGGAAGTCGGAGTTGTCGAGCAGCTGCCGCAGGTCGGCAGGCAGTTGTTTGGCCACGGTCGGCATCACCGAGTCGACGGCGCGCAGCACCTCCGAACCCCGCACCCCGGACGCGACGGCGGGCAGGCTCGCCGAGGCCAACGGCAGCGCCACCAGCCACGCGGCGACGACGACGGCGAGCGCTTGCAGGATGGAGCCGAGCGTCGAGTCGACGGCCAGGGTGCGGTCCCCGGTGATGCGGTCGCGCACCCGCCTGCCCAGGAACACGCCGGTGGTCTCGCCGAGCACGACCAGCAGCACGACGACGGCCACGCTCACGATCACCCGGGAGCCGGGGCTGCTGATGCCCTGGGCCAGCAGCGGGGCGACGCGCACTCCGATGATCGCGCCGCCGAGCACCCCGACGAACGACAGCAGCGCCACCGCCATGCCGTGCCGCCACCCGGACACCGCTGCGATCAGCGCGAGCGCGACGACGACGAGATCGACCCAGCTCACCGCGCTCCCTCACCGGATCGGCCCGTGTCGAGCTGCCCCCTAGGCCTGCTCACGCCACCCCTGCCCTCACGGCCCCCCGACCTCCTGACGGCTTGCGCGCGCCGCAGCCCACGCGCGGTCGAGGTCGAGTGTCCGCGTGGTGTCCCATGGCCGCGTCCACCCACCCCGATCCAACAGCGCGGACAATAAGCCCCCGGTGAATCCCCATACGAGCAGACCCGACACGATGAACGCCGGGCCCATGACGCCGGAGGGATGCCGGATCCGCAGCCGGTTTGCGGGATCGACCAGCTGAGCGAGCGGAACGCGAACGACCGTGGCCGTCTCTGCGGCGTCGACGGCGTGCACCGCGCTCGGTCGGGCCCAGTGCGCGAGCACCGGCGTGACGACGAAGCCCGACGGCGGGACGTAGAGCTCCGGCAGAACGGCGAGCGGGACGACCCCGGACGGCTCCAGCCCCGTCTCCTCCTCGGCCTCGCGGAGTGCGGTGGCGATGGCGCCGGTGTCGCCGACCTCGTGACCGCCGCCGGGGAACGCGACCTGACCCGCGTGGGTGCGCAGGGTGCTCGCCCGCTCGGCGAGGAGCACGTCGGGGCCGTGGACGGGCTGCTCGCCGAACAACATGAGCACCGCCGCGCGGCGGGCGTCGGCGGGCGGGTCCAGGCGGTGGCGCAGCATCGCGTCGCTGTCGATGTCGAGGACACCGTCGAGCAGCGGGCGCATCCACGCAGGCGCGGCGGCGGGGTCTGGCGTGCTCACGCGCCCACCGCCGGGACAACAGCCGTCACGACAGGCGGCCCACGGCCGCGGCGACGTCGGCAGGCGACGCAAAGGGGATGGGCGGATCGACCATCCGCACGCTGCCGTCCGCGCGGACCAGGTAGGACAGCGGGAGCCCCGGCGGCAGGTGCAGGGCCCGGGTGACGGCGCCGTTCGGGTCGCTCACGGCAGGCAGGTGGACGCCGAGATCGGAGAGCAGGGTGAGCGCGGCGCCGGGATCGTCGGCACTGTCGACGCCCAGCACCGGCACCGCGCCGGGCGTGCTCGCGTAGCGCGCGAGGACCGGCAGCTCGGAGCGGCAGGGCGCGCACCACGACGCCCACACATTGACGAGGGTGACGCGACCGGCCAGCGCCGCGCCCAGATCGACGGGGCCGGGCCCGCCCAGGCACGTCACCGTGACCCCCGCGAGCGGCCCCGCTGCCGAAGCTGCACCAGGCGCCGGGCAGGGGCGGAGTGCAGCGGCGGCGCGCAGGCCTGCCAACTGGGCGTCCGGCGATGCGCCTGCGTCTGACGCCCCCGCAGACACCCCCGCGACCGCTCCGGCGCCCGCTGCGGTGGTCGACGTCCGCGGCCACAGCGCGAACACGGCAGCTGCCACGAGCAGCACAACCGCCACGGTGGACACGACGGCAGCACGGCGCTCTGTGATCATCGGGTGGACCCCGCCCAGCCGGGCTGATCCACACCGCGGGACGGCGAGCAGGGGCGGACGACCATCACGGCGCGTCCCGGTCTTCCCCGCCTGCCGGGGCCGGGGCGTCCTGCTCGGACAGGCCCACCATGGCGAGCAGGTGCGCTCGCGACGGACCCTTGAGCAGCGCAGCAGCCTGCTCCAGGTCGGTGGGGCCGGTGCCGTACGCCGGGCAGTCGGCAGCCAGAGTGCACGCGCCGCACGCAGGCTTGCGGGCGTGGCAGACCCGGCGCCCGTGGAAGATCACCCGGTGCGACACGATCGTCCAGTCGCGCTTGGGCACCAGCGCGTCGATGGCCATCTCGACCTTGACCGGGTCTTCCTCGGCCGTCCAACCCCAACGGCGCACGAGCCTGCCGAAATGCGTGTCGACCGTGATCCCGGGGATGTCGAAGGCGTTGCCGAGGATGACGTTGGCGGTCTTGCGCCCGATGCCCGGCAGCTTGACCAGCTCGTCGAGGGTGTTGGGCAGCTCGCCGCCATGCCGCTCGACGACGGCCGCGCCCAGGCCGATCAACGAGTTGGCCTTGTTCCGGAAGAAGCCGGTGGAGTGGATCATCGCTTCCAGCTCGGCCCGGTCGGCCTTGGCGTAGTCCAGCGCGGTGCGATAGCGGGCGAAGAGTGCCGGGGTGACGGAGTTGACCAGCTTGTCGGTGCTCTGTGCGGACAGCACGGTGGCCACCGCAAGCTCCAGTGGCGTGCGGAAATCCAGCTCGCAGTGCGCGTCGGGGTGGGTGGCGGCCAGCTCCCGCAGCATCCGTCCGACGCGGCGGGCGCGCCCGAGGGGCGGCTCACCCTCGCTGATGCGTGCGGCGAGCTTGGCCGCCGCGCGGGCGCGGTTGTCGCGAGGAGCGCGCCGACCCGCGGGGTCGGCTCCGCCCTTGTCCACATGGTCGGGTCCGCCCTTGTCCACATGGTCGGCTCCGCCGACGTGGGGTGCCGTGGTCACACAGACGAGCGTACGGCGCACCACCGACACTTCCGCGTCGGCTGCTCGCGCCAGCCACTCAGGTCACGATCAGGTATCGGAGAAGTGGACGCATGCCCCCCGACATCACCCCTCAACGGGGAGTGCGAGACGATTCGCCGCGATATGACTGCATGGTTGTCTGTCCTCGTGCCGCTGCTGGTGATGTTCTTCGCGTTGGGTATGGAACGCGTCGAGTCTCGCCTGCGGGAGTCGACTGTGCGCCCGGAGGAGCTGGAGGAGCTCCTCGACCGGCCTCGCCCGGACGAGGTCCGTGCGTTGTTCAGGCAGGGTACCGGGCGCGCGCTGGAGCTGTTCCGCTTGCGGAGCAAGGCGCCCAAGCGCAGTCGACCGACCCGCGGCAAGCGCGCTGCCTGAGGCGGCGTAGCCGATCATCGCCCATTCGGATGGGCAAAATGACCATCGTGATATCACGGAGGGTGTGCTGACCCCTAGACTGGCGCGCCAGTGAGCCGCGAGGTAGGGCGGCGGGGGACAGGAGCGGTGCAGTGGACGAGGTTCTGATCCGCGCGGGAATCTTCCAAGGGGTGGAGCCGTACGCGGCCGAGGCGCTCGCGCAGGCGCTGGAGGTGGCCGAGTTCCCTCGTGGAGCGGCAATCTTCTCTGAGGGCGAGCCCGGCGACCGCCTCTACATCGTCGTCTCCGGCAAGGTCAAGATCGGTCGAAAGTCGCCGGATGGCCGGGAGAACCTGCTGATGGTGGCAGGCCCCTCGGACATGTTCGGTGAGCTTTCGATCTTCGATCCCGGCCCGCGGACGTCGTCGGCGACCGCGGTCACCGAGGTGCGGGCCTACACGATGGACCGCGCGGCCCTGCGCGAGTGGATCGGCAAGCGCCCCGAGATCGCCGAGCAGCTCCTGCGGGTGCTGGCGCGGCGGCTGCGGCGGACCAACAACATGCTCGCCGATCTGATCTTCACCGACGTGCCGGGCCGGGTCGCGAAGTCGCTGCTGCAGCTCGCGCGCCAGTTCGGGTCGCAGGAGTCCGGGTTGCTGCGCGTCACGCACGACCTGACGCAGGAGGAGATCGCGCAGCTGGTCGGCGCGAGCCGGGAGACCGTCAACAAGGCGCTTGCCGACTTCGCCCACCGCGGGTGGCTGCGGCTCGAAGGCAAGAGCGTGCTGATCCTGGAACCCGAGCGCTTGGCCCGCCGCGCCAGGTAGCCAAAGAGGTTTCGGTCATATTAACTGGTACGGCCGTACCAGTTTGTGCGAGGCTGGTGACATGTCCAGCTCGTCCTCGCTCGTCGACTACCGCTCGGCCCTGACCACGCCCGGTGCGGCGCTGCCCGCGTTGGCGTCCGCGGTCGCTCGGCTGCCGATGGCGATGATCGGGCTGGCCACGCTCCTCTACGTCCAGCGCACGACCGGATCGTTCGCCGCGGCAGGCCTGGTGTCCGCCGGGATGCTGATCGGTGTGTCGCTCGGGTCGGTGGCGCAGGGCAGGCTCATCGACCGGATCGGCCCCACGCGGCCGTTGCTCGTCGCCGCCGTCGCGCAGGCCGTCACCGGGATCACGTTGATCGTCGTCATCGAGGCACGGGCTCCCGTGGTCGTTCTCGTGGTGTGCGCCGCCGCCGTCGGCCTCACCCAGCCCGCCATCCCCGGCTCGTCGAGGGCGCTGTGGACGCGGCTGGTGGCGACGGGTCGCCTGCGCGACGCCGCGTTCAGCTACGAGGTGATCAGCCTCGAGGTGTTCTTCATCCTCGGGCCCTCCCTGGCCGCGCTGCTGGTCACGACGCCATGGCCGGGCACGGGCACCGCGGCGGCGCTCACCGGCATGGTGGTGGGCTCCGCAGGGTTCGCGTTGACGCGCGCGGTACGGGCGCACCGACCCGCACCCACCGGGCGAAAGGGTGGGGCCTTCGGCGCGCTCGCCGCGCCTGGACTGCGCACGGTCGTGCTCGCGTCGTTGGGGTTCGGCCTCGTGATCGGGACGGTCGAGGTCGGCGTCCCCGCGGTGACGGCCGCAGCGGGCTCCGCCGCGCTGGGTGGAGTGCTGCTGTCGGCGTGGTCGGTCGCGTCGGTGGCGGCCGGGATCGCGTACTCGATGCACCCGTGGCCCCGTGCGCTGCAGCTGCGCCTGCCGCTGCTGCTGCTCGTGTTCGCACTGTGTGTGGCGGGGATGGCGGCAACGGGTCCGCTGCCTGCGCTCGTCGTCGTGATGGTGCTCGCAGGGTCGACGATCACCCCGCAGGTCACGACGCACTCGCTCGGTGTGGAGGCCACGGCGCCCGCGGGGACGGCAACCGAGGCGTTCGGCTGGGTGGTCACGGCGGCCACGCTCGGCCTTTCGGCAGGCCAGTCGGGTGCGGGCCTCGCGGTGCAGGCGGCCGGACCACACGCGGCGTTCCTCGTCGGTGGCGGCGCGGGCGTCGTGGTCGCGGCGCTGCTCTGGTTGCGCCGCGCGAGCCTGGTGCAGCCGCCGCTACCCGCGCAGGTAGTCCAGCTGAGCGCGCACCGATAGCTCGGCTGCGGGCCACAGACCCTGGTCGACGTCGGTGTACACCGTTTCGACGACCTGCCGCGCCGAGGCGTCCGGGCCGAGCTGCTCCAGCGCGGCCCGCACCTGGTCGAGGCGCTGCTGACGGTGGGCGAGGTAGGCGGTGGCGGTGGCGACCACATCGGTCAGCTCCGGCCCGTGGCCGGTGAGCACGGCCGTGCCGGGGGCGAGATCGGCGAGTCGACGCAAGGACTCGAGGTAGGGCCCCAGTGCGCCGTCCGGGTGGGCGATCACGGTGGTGCCCCTGCCGAGCACGGTGTCGCCGGTGAGCACCGCCCGGTCCGCTTCGACGAGCAAGGACAGCGAGTCGGACGTGTGCCCCGGGGTGGCGACCACCCGCAGTTCGACGCCGGCGGCCGCGACCACCTCGCCGTCCCCCAACGCCTCGGAGCCCAACACCAGCGACGGGTCGAGCGCCCGCACGGGCGCACCCGTCAGCTCGGCGAACCGGCGCGCGCCGCCCGCGTGGTCGTGATGGCGGTGGGTCAGCAGCACCAGCGCGACGGGGCCGTGCTCGGCGACCGCCCGCAGGTGTCCCTCCTCGTCCTCGCCGGGATCGACGACGACGCAGTCGGTGGCGTCGGGCGCCCGCAGCACCCACGTGTTCGTGCCGTCCAGCGTCATCGGCGAGGGGTTGCGTGCCAGCACGACCGACGCGTGCGGCGTGACCGGCCGCAGCTGCTCGTACTTCATCTTCCCGCCGCCTTCATGTTCCCGCCGCCTGGTAGCCGGGGTCGTCGGGCAGCAGGACGTCGACGTGGTCGCCTTCGCGGCGCAGCCTCGGCAGCACCGGCCGGATGTCGCGGTGCTCCGCGGCGGCGAGCACGGCGGCGCAGTCGGGGTGGGCGCCGACCTCGCGCAGGGTCGTGAACGTGGGGGTCATCAGCTCGATCTCGCCTGCCTCCCAGCGTTCCAACGCCTCGTCCGGATGCCACCAGCGCGCCTCGACGGCCTCGGTGGTGTGGGCGTCGGCGACCTGCCCTTCGGGCACCTGCGCGACGAGGAACGTCGTGTCGTAGCGCCGCGGCGCCGCAGCGGGCGTGATCCACCGCGACCAGGCGCGCAGGAGATCCGCGCGCAGCACGAGCCCGTCAAGGACGTCGGCGAGGGTACGGCGGCGTGCGACGAGGTCGGCGCGCGCGCCGTCGGGCAACGTTGCCTGCCCGTCCGCGAGCAGCACGCCGCACTCCTCGAACGTTTCCCGCACCGCGGCCTTCACCAGGGCGCCTGCGAGCTCCGTCGGCTGGCCCAGCCGTGCACCCCACTCGGCGGGTGTCGGTCCGACCCAGCCCGGCATCTCGGCGTGGTCGGACGGGTCGACGCCGCCGCCGGGAAAGACGGTCATCCCGCCCGCGAACGCCATGCCCGCGACCCTGCGTTGCAGAAACACCTGCAGCGGGGTGCGGCCCTGCGGGGGCCGGGGGTCATCCCGGATGAGCACCACGGTGGCCGCGGGCCTGGGGACGACGGGCTCGCGGGTCACGATCGGACCCTAACCCGCTGCCCGCCTGCAGGCTCAGCCCGCCAGGTCAGGAGGGTTGGTGGGATCGCCCGGCTGCGCCTGCCCGCCAGGTCCGGGTTCCTGGGGGTCGTGCGCCGACGCCCCACCGGTGGCGTCGCCGTTCGAGTTGCCGCCGTTCGAGTTGCCGCCGTTCGAGTTGGCGTCGTTCGGACCGCCGTCGTTCGGACCGCTCGGCCCCCAGCCACCTGTGCCTTGACCCTCAGTCCGCGGGACACGCGTGTTCGACCGCCGCCCGGGGTCGCGCATGGCGTGCGCGCCGCGGCCGTTCGACGGGCTCGCGACGAGCTCGGCCTGCAGCCGGGCCAGCAGTTCGCGGTCGGCGTCGCTGAGCCGGGCCAGGGACTCGGGCTTCAGCAACCCCGGCTCCACGACCGTTTGCGCTTGCGGCACAGACACTTGCGGCACAGACACCGGTGTCCCCGAGGTGAACAGGTCGTCCGACCCGGTGGAGGTCGCGGCGCCGAAGGGGACCGGAGCGGCGGGGCCTGCCGCGGAGACCGGCGCCATCCCGTCGATGGGAGTGTCGATGTCGGCAGGGGAGTTGTGCGGGGCACCGACGGCGTCGACCGGCGCACCGGCAGGCTCGCTCATTGCCCATTCCCCTGACGCCCACTCGCGCTCCCACTCCGACTCGTCAGCCTCGGGCTCCGCGGGCGGGATCGGGTCGAGCAGGGGGTCGAGTGGCCTGCGCGGTGAGCGGCTCAGCGGGTCGTGCCCGGCCGCCGCGGCCGTGGGGTCGCCTGCCCCGGCCTCTGTGGGGCGGGGAGCAGGCCCGGAACGGACGCGCCGGGCCAGCGGCACCGGGCTGGGCAACGGGCGGGCGATCGAGGTGACGGAATGGTCCTCGTGCCGCTCCTGGCCGTCGGCGGGCTCGTCGAACACCCGCCGCCGTCGACCACCGGGCCACGCCCGCATCGGGACGGGCCGCGGCGCGGGTTCCGTCGCGGCGAACATGTCATCCTGCGGCGCGCTCGCGGTCGCCCACGGTGCCTGCGGTTCGGCCGGTGTCTGCTGTTCGTCCGGCAACTGCGGCGCGGCCGCCGCCTCGGGCGCGTTGGCAGGCGGCAGCGCGGTGCGCCTGCCCGCCTGCACCTCCTCGATGACCTCGGCCACCACCGACTCGACCGACTCGGGCGGCGACGGGAGCGGGGGCGTCCCTTCGCCGAGCGGCACGGAATCGCGCAGGGCCGCGGCGTGGTAGGCGGGCATCGGCCTGCCCGAGGTGAGCACCTCGACCGCGGCCTGCACACCGCAACGCGTCAGCGCTGCGGCGATCTGGTAAGCGAGCACCTCGGCGGGCCGTCCGCCCTCCGGGGTCTCGACGAGCAGCACCGGGTGCGGCAGCGGGCTGGGCGCCGAACCGACAGGCGTGAGCCGCCAGGCCAGCCGGAGCCGAACCCCGGCGCGGACCCGCTCGGGCAGCTGCCGCACGGCGTCGCCGACGGACGCGTCGTCCGAGGACTGCGTGCTGAACCGGTGCACGACCGTGTCCGACGCCGGGGGCGCGAGCGCCGTCTCGGCGTCGAGGTCGATCCGGGCGGTGTGGGCCGCGGCGACCAGCTCAGCGCGAACGGGCGGGGGAAGCGCCGCTCCTTCGGCCGCGAGCGCCGCCGTCACCAGTTCGAGCGCGTGGCCGTCCTCCCCGACCGCGACGAGTTCGCGCGCGTCGGCCAGCAGGTCGTCGTCGACGCGCCCCGCGAGGCGCAACAGCAGGTCGTGCGGCGACCCGGGCGCGGTGGTCTCGTCCATCAGCCCTCCTCGTCGTGCGGCTCAGGAAGCGGTCGCGACCGCTGCGGCGGAACGCCACAGCGGCGCCGACCCGTCGACGGCAGCGCGGTGGTAGGCGGTCGGGTTGCCACGCTCAGGCAGGGCCTCGACGCACGGTGTGCGGTCTCCGTGAGCCCGCAGGACGCGTTGCAGCATGCCCGTGAGCACCCAGGAGGCCTCGCCGCCGACGACAAGCAGGACGCGCTGTCCGCCCCGCCGAGCCTGGCGCAGCTCGGCGGCGCCCCGGTGGCCGCGCACGACGCCGAGCACGCTCAACGCGGCGGCGTCCAGCTCGGGATCGGGGGCGAAGGACTGCGTCGACTCGTCGGGTCGGGGCACCGGCAGCACGGCGTCCACGAGCCGCGTCGACGCCCCCCACGCACCCGCCGACCGGACCAGCAGCTCGCGCTCCTCGTCGGTCAGCCCGATCCGGCGGCGCAACAGCTCGCGCGGCAGGACGGCCGCGATCGACGCGTGCCCGCCCAGCGCCAGCCAGTCGCGCAGCCGCCACAGCAGGGTGTCGGGCAGCCTGCCCGCGAGCCGCAGTAGCAGCTCGTGGCACGACTGCTCACTCTGGATGGACGTGCTCGGACTCGAGGGTCGACCGTCGAGCTCGGTCACGCCGTCACCTCGACGGTCAGCTCCACCTCGACCGGCGCGTCCAACGGCAGTTCGGCGACCCCGACGGCCGAGCGCGCGTGCCGTCCGGCTTCGCCGAAGATCTGGAAGAGCAGGTCGGACGCGCCGTTCGCGACGCCGGGCTGACCGCCGAACCCGGGCGCCGAGGCCACGAACACCACGACTTTGACCACTCCGAGCACCGCATCGATCCCGACGAGCGCGTCGATCGCGGCCAGGGCGTTGAGCGTGCAGATGCCCGCGAGACCCTGAGCCACTTCCGCGCTGATCGCGGCGCCGACCTTGCCGGTGGCCGCCAGCTTCCCGTCCACGAACGGCACCTGCCCCGCCGTGAACACCAGTGATCCGGAGCGGCGCGCGGGCACGTAGGAACCTGCGGGCGGAGCGACGGAGGGCAGCGCGATGCCCAGCTCGTCCAGCCGCGCGCTGGGGGGAGCCACCGCGTCAGCCTTGCTTGGGTCGCTTGAACCAGGCCACGAGCTGCTCGCCGCTCGCGCTGCTGGTCACCGTGACCAGCTCCCAGCCGTCACGGCCGAAATTGTTGAGGATGGCCTGCGTGTTGTGGATCAGCACGGGGGCGGTGAGGTATTCCCATGTCGTGCCGGGTGTGGCCGGGGAGCTCATGGCGGCCAACTGTAGCCGGCGCCTCATCCTCTCGGGGAGCCGGTGCGCCTGCACGCTCGTAACCTGGGCGGGTGGAGACATCCGGGTGGCCTGCGGCGTTGTCGACCGCGCGGTTGCACGTGGTCACGGGCAAGGGCGGCACCGGCAAGACCACCGTCGCCGCCGCCCTCGCGCTCGCGCTGGCCGCAGGCGGGCGGCGCACGCTGCTGATCGAGGTCGAGGGCCGTCAGGGCATCGCCCAGCTGTTCGACACGTCGCCGTTGCCCTACGAGGAGCGCCGGATCGCGGTGGCGCCCGGCGGCGGTGAGGTGCGCGCTCTCGCCGTCGACGTCGAGGCCGCGCTCCTGGAGTACTTCGAGATGTTCTACCGGCTGGGCATGGCGGGCCACGCGCTGCGCAAGATGGGCGCGATCGAGTTCGCCACCACGCTGGCGCCGGGCCTGCGCGACGTGCTGCTCACCGGCAAGGCCAAGGAGACCGTCAACCGGACCGACGCCCACGGTCGTCCCGTCTACGACGCGGTGATCCTCGACGCGCCGCCCACCGGCCGGGTCGTCAAGTTCCTCGACGTCACGAAAGCGATGGCCGAGCTCGCCCGCAGCGGCCCGATCCACAGCCAGGCCCAGGGCGTCGTGCAGCTGCTGCACTCGGAGCTGACCGCCGTGCACGTCGTGACGCTGCTGGAGGAGCTGCCGGTGACCGAGACCCTCGAGGTGCTCGACGACCTGCGCGACGCCGGACTGCGCCCCGGCGCGGTGATCGCCAACCAGGTGCGCCCGCAGTGGCTGCCCGACCGGT
>DASWUV010000029.1:0-7203 GCA_036401495.1 Pseudonocardia sp.
CCCCGCCTTCGCGGCGGTGCTGCTTGGTGCCACATCGGTCCGTCCTGGTCGGGTGAACGTGTGGGGCACAGTGATCGCCGTACTACTCCTGGCCGTAGCCGTAGCCGGTTTGCAGGAGTTCGGATTGCCATTCTTCGTTGAATACATACTGAACGGCGCGATTGTCATCGTCGCGGTGGCCGCCGCGGGTTTCGCCAGCAGGCGACGGACCGGACAGATGCGGCGGCAGCGCGCAGAGCACTCCTTCACGAGCCTTGCGATCGAGGATGCGACTCCGGACGCGGCCGGGTTGGAGACCATCCGCAACTCGTGAACCGCGGCGCTTCGGGGTGCTGTCTGCATGTTCAGTAGAATTTGCGTCGAACGCATGGGATGACCGATGAATGAATCCGAAACACTCTGGGATGCTCCTCGTTCCCACTGTGCCGGTGATCTGCCTGCGGAAGTCAGTGTGTACGAGGTCGGTGCGCGTGATGGGCTACAGGCCGAATCGGCCGTCCTGTCGAGCGGCGTCAAGGTGGCCTTTGTCGGTCGGCTTGTCGCGGCCGGGCTCCGGGCGATCGAAGTGTCAAGTTTCGTCAGTCCTCGGCGCATACCGCAGCTGGCCGATGCCGAGGAGGTTCTCGCGGCGCTCGATCTCGACGGCGATGTCCGATTCCCCGTGTTGGTGCCCAACTTGCGAGGGCTCGAGCGTGCTATGGCCTGTGACGTGCGCGAGATCGCAATTTTCGTCAGCGCTACCGAGACGTTCGCCCGGCGTAATCTGAACACATCTTTGGATGGCGCGCTCGACATGGCTCGGCCCGTCGTCGAGCGGGCAAATGCGGCCGGGATGAACGTTCGCGGATACGTGTCGATGTGTTTCGGTGATCCGTGGGAAGGATATGTCGAGCCGCGGACAGCGGCCGGCGTCGTTGGGCGCGTTTTCGACCTGGGCTGCAGCAGCGTGAGTATTGGCGACACGATCGGCGTCGCGACACCAGGGGCAGTAGGCGCTGTTCTCAAGGAGATCCGAAATGCCAAGATCGAGATGAGTCGCTTGGCGATGCACTTTCACGACACCTACGGCCAAGCTCTGGTGAACATCCGAGAGGCATTGAGCTTCGACGTACGTGAGTTCGACGCCTCGGCAGGCGGTCTCGGTGGCTGCCCTTACGCCAAGAGCGCGACGGGAAACGTCGCAACAGAGGATCTCGTGTGGATGCTCCACGGCCTCGGTGTGCGGACGAACGTCGACTTGATGTCGCTCGTCCGGACAAGTGTGTGGATGGCCCGGCACCTCGGCCACCCCAGTCCGTCTCGAGTCGTCGCGGCGCTTGCGAACGTTGCAGGTCAGCGTGCCGAAACATGACTGACAGCCGTGGCTTGGCGAGCGCGGACCGGCCCTGCTCGGTAAGGGTGTTCGTTGCTACCGGATCAGCGGCGGAGCGGAGCACGCAGGCCGGTGTCGATGTACACTCCCGCCCGCGACGGCTAGAGCTTGGGAGAGCATCCGGGTGTGGGTCAGGCGGGTCTCAGCCGAGTCGTAATGTACAGCCGAGGCTTGGGAAGATCAGGCGTGAGTGACTCCAGGGAACATCGCACGGTATTTCGGGTCGCGACGATCCTCGAAGCAGTAGCTGCCGCCGGAGCGGACGGTCTGACGTTGTTGCGGATCGTGGAATTCCTCGATGCGCCGAAGTCATCGGTACACGACTTGGTCCGCGGACTCGAAGCTGTCGGATATCTCGCCAATGACGCGGGTTCGTATCGGATCGGACCAGCGCCGGAGGCGTTTCTCAACAGGCGGCCTGCGGCGATGCTGCGCGTGGCCCGCCCCCAGATGGAGCATCTTCATGCCCGCTTCAACGAGACGGTATGTCTGTCAGAGCTCGTTGGCGAAACCAGCGTCTACCGTTTGCTTCTAGAGTCCACGCACCCGATACGGTACTCGTCTGCACTCGGGCGTCGGAACCCGCTGTACCCGATGAGCGCGGGCAAGGTTTTTCTCGCGTCGATGCAACCGCGTCGACAGCAAGCCTACGTTCGGGGAAGGCTTGCGGAAAACGATCAGGACAGGGTGCTTCGAGAACTTGTCGAGATCCGGTCGCGCGGGTGCTCGTTCAACCATGAGGAATCGCTGGAGGGGCTCAGTGCAATCGCTTGTCTGGTGGGCGAGGTGGACGGATCCAAATGGGCGCTGTCGATCGCGGGTCCGTCCCACCGCATGAATCCCATGTTCGGGGATATGGAGATGGCGTTGATGCAAGTTGTTCCGCACCTGATCTTGCAGGTAGAAGGTGGGCGCAGCCCGGCCGGTGGCCGTTCGACGGTCAGCGGCAGCTGAAGCAGTTGGTCGAGTGCTTGCCGGAGCGACCGTCGTGGCGCCCGGGCTGTGGCCGGTGCGGAGAGTGTCTGCCGCGAGGCGGCGCGTAGTCGTCTGCGGCTGCTGTCTGCCCTGGTAACGCGTTCAACTAACGGGCAGGACACACTGGCGGGATGACGCCCGCGCGACCGGGAAGTGCGCCATGAACCTGGACTCCGTGCCGAACCGGATCGTCGGCGACCGCTACGTGGTGTTGAGCGAGCTGGGTCGGGGCGGCATGGGTGTCGTGTGGCGCGCCCAAGATCGGGTCATCGGCCGTCAGGTGGCGATGAAGGAGTTCCGCGTCTCCACCGGGCTGACTCACGACGAGCAGGTCGAGTTCCGGGAGCGATTGCTCCGCGAGGCACGCAGGGCGGGCCAGCTCAGCCACCCGGGAATCGTGACGGTCTACGACGTGATCAATGACGGCGACGTCGACTACATCGTGATGGAGCTCATCGAAGCCAGGACGTTGGCGGCTGTCGTCGCAAGCGATGGTCCGTTGAGCGAGCCGGTCGCGGCGTCCGTCGCTCTTCAGATGCTTTCCGCGCTGCAGGCCGCCCACGAGGCCGGAGTGGTGCACCGTGACATCAAGCCTGCCAACGTCATGCTCACGGCCGACGGGCGGGTGAAGCTGACCGACTTCGGCATCGCTCACGGGGTGGACGACACGCGGCTCACCAGCACGGGGATGTTGGTGGGATCGCCGGGGTACCACGCACCCGAGCAACTCAACGGGGCTGAGGTATCGCCCGCGTCGGACCTGTGGGCACTGGGCGCCACGCTCTTCTATGCGGTCGAGGGCTGGTCGCTGTTCGCCAGGGACAACGCGGCGGCGTCGATCTACGCCGTGATGAACGCGGACATCCCCACGACGAGGGTGCAGGGCCCGCTCGGCACGGTGATCACCGGGCTGCTGCAGCGGGACGCGTCGCTGCGACTCACCGTCGGGCAGGCCGCCGCGCTCCTCGAGCCCATCCCGAACACCACCGTTCGGACCGTGCGGATGTACCCCGATGCGGCGCCGGGTCACGTCGGCAACTCCGCCCCAGGGGCTTTCGGCGGAGCGCGATCCGGCAGCTCGGGACCCGACCGGCAGCGTCACCGGTGGTGGCCCTGGCTGGCGGTCGGACTGGCCGTGGGGCTGCTTGCAGGCCTTGCGGGGGGATACGGGGTGTACCGGCAGACGCTGCACGCCGCTGTAGTCCAGCCCAACGTCACCGCGCCACGCGCCGTCACCGCGCTGACGTTCGGCCCCGACGGGGATCTCGGGGCGTTCG
Source organism: Pseudonocardia sp. (assembly GCA_036401495.1). Classification (GTDB taxonomy): domain Bacteria; phylum Actinomycetota; class Actinomycetes; order Mycobacteriales; family Pseudonocardiaceae; genus Pseudonocardia. Next base: position 3,625 of record DASWUV010000029.1, read on the forward strand.
ACGTATCCGAGGGCGAGTGCCTGCGCTCGGCGCCGGTGACCGGAGTGTCGATCACCAAGAACATGTCGGCCGACTGCAACGGTCCGCACGCAGGCCAAGTCGTCCGGGTCATCGACGTGTTCCTCAAAGACATCCCGGACGCCTACCCCCGGCTCGACGAGCTGGAGGACTTCGGGCGCGCGCTGTGCCGGGTGCAGTTCGACACCGTCGTCGTCGGCGCCGACCGCGAAGACCTGGGTCTGAGCACGGTGGTACCGACCGAGGCGGCCTACCAGACCCTGGTCCCCGGGTCGGGGAAGTCCGCCGTGCCCTACCCCAACCGGGATGTCTACTGCGTGGTCGGCGCCCCCGCAGGCAGGCAGATCCAGGGCTCGCGGGTCATCGTCCGCTGAGCTCGTGCTCCCGCGGCCTCCTGCCGGCCGGGCGATCGACTGGTTTTTCGCGACAGTGTGTCGTAAAGTTCACCTGTGGATACGCTCTCCGATCGCGCTGATCTCATCGAACTGATGAGCCGGTACGCCGACATCGCGGACCTGAAGGAGTTCACCGAGTTGCCCGGCGTCGTCTTCACCGACCCGGTGACGCTCGACTTCGAGTCGGTCGCAGGCATTCCGCCGATGACCACGCCCTTGGGCAGCTACGTCGAGGTTCTCCGCGCCTCGTTCAGGCCGTTCACGGCTACCCACCACGTGATCACCGGTCACGTCGTCACGGTCGACGGCGACAGTGCGAAGATCCACGCGCACGTCCGTGCCGAGCACTGGCTCCCGGACGAGCTCGTCGGCGGTGGACCGAACTGCTGGCTGGTGGTCGGCTTCTACGACAACGAGGCGGTCCGGACGGCGGACGGCTGGCGCCTCAACCGCGTCAAGCTCACTGCGACGCATCAGGAGAACCCGCATTTGTCCAGCGCTGCCGTGGGCGCCGGGTAGGCGCCCCAGCGCGGTCGACGAGAAGGTGATCGCATGCCGCGCATCCGCGGAGCCAGCGTCGAGGAACACCACGAGATGGTGTGGGCCGACCTCGCCGAGGCGCTGCGCAGGCTCCTGCTCGAACGCGACTACGACTCGATCAACATGGGTCACATCGCGGCCAGGGCCGGGCTCGCGCGCAACACGCTCTACAACTACGCCCCCAACAAGAGCGCGCTGGTGGTGGCGTTGACCCGCCGGGCGGCCCGGCCTGCGGTCGAGCGGGTCGCCGCTATCGCCGCGCGTACCGCAGAGCCTGCCGGGAAGCGGCTGCGGGAGATCGTCGAAGCATTCCTGGAGGCCTCGACGGACCAGGCCATGCAGCTTCTTTTCCGGCCGGGCTCCGGCCCGTTGGTCGCCGAGCTGCCGAAGGGGCCGCGCAGCCCGTTCCACGCGATCGTGGTCGAGGTGGAGAACGTCGTCAGGGACGGGGTCGCGCACGGAGAGTTCCGCGATGTGGGAGACGTGCCCCTCACGGTGGAGCTGCTGTCCGGCGCCATGCGCGCAGGGGCCGAACGCATCAGCCGGAACGCAGCCGATGTCGGGCCCACGGTCCGCGCGGCCCAGGAGATCGTGCTGGCAGCTCTCGGGCAGCGCCCGGAGCACGGCCCGCAACCGGGTCGACGGCCTGCTCGGCCACATCCGTGACGCTGCACTGCTCAGGCCGCGATCCGCGCCCACCCGTCGACGAGGTGCCGCGCAGTACGCCAGGCCAGTGCCTCGATCGTCGGTGTCGGGTTCGAGCCGGTTGAGCTCGGGAACACCGCACCACCGAGAACCGCGAGGTTGGGCACCTCGTGACTCATGCACCACGAGTCGACGACGCTCGTCGAGGCGTCGTTGCCCATGCGGGCACCGCCGAACGCGTGCGGGCTGACGTTGAACGGGATGTAGGGGAGGCTCCACGCCTCCGTCGCGCCCGCTGCGCGCAGCCACTCCTCCGCCTTGCCGGACAGGAACCCGTACGCGACGTCGTCGCCGATCGACGGGGCGCGGGTGATGCGGATGACGGGGTAACCGGCGTCGTCGGTGTGCGTCGGGTCGAGGTCCAGGAGCGTGCCCTCGTTGGGCTGCTCGTCGAAGATGATGTTGATGTGGCCGACCGACCGGAAGTCCTCGGCCAGCCAACGCTTGTAGCGCGATCCCCACCTCGGCACCGAGGGCGGGACGGTGCGCGAGAACGCGAGCACCTTCTTCTCCATCATCGCCCACAGGCCGCCACCGCCGACGAACCCGAGACCGGTGTGGTCGAAGTTGTCGGCGTCGAAGTCGGCGACCATCGTCGCTTGCGACATCGCCCCGGTCCAGGTGTTCATCTCGCGTCCGCGGAACGTGCCGAACGAGAAGCCGATCTGGTGGGTGGTGAAGTGGCGCCCGACCTGCCCGGCCCGGTTGGACAGCCCGTCCGGGAACGCGGCGGACCGCGAGAGCAGCAACAGCCGGACGTTCTCGTAGGTGAAGCAGGCCAGGACCACCGCGCGTGCGTGCTGCTCGTGTCGTTGGCCGTCCTTCAGGTAGACGACGCCCGAGGCGAGTCCGTCCGCATCCACCAGTACCTCGACGACGCGCGCCTCGGTGAGGACGGTCAGGTTTCCGGTCGCCACGGCAGGCGGGATTGCGGAGAGCGAGGACACGCCCTTCGCGTCCGCCCAGCAACCGTTGAACACACAGTGGCCGCAGTACGTGCAGCCACCCAGGCCCCGATAGGGCTGCGACCGGATCGCGGCGGGTGCGGCGAACGGGTGCCAGCCCAGGTCACGGGCCGCTCCGGCCATCAGCTCGGTGTACCCCGCAGGCCGAAGCGGCGGCAACGGGTAGGGACCGGTGCGCGGGCCCTGGAACGGGTTGCCCTCGGCGTCGCCGGACACGCCGATGAGCTTCTCCACCTCGTCGTAGAACGGCGCGAGGTCGGCGTAGGAGAGAGGCCAGTCGGCCAGCGTCGATCCGGGCGGGATCGCTTCCCGGCCGTAGCGTTCGACGGTTGCCGTCCGGGACCGGAACTGCCATTCGGGCATTCGCGAATGTGCATTTCCCGAGTGGTGCTTCGTCCCGCCGACCGCGTTCATCGTCAGCGCCGCCTGCGCAGGCACCTCTGCGACAGCATCAGGGGAATGGCGCACGGTGGGGCACTCGGAGCGGGTCTTGCCGCTGGACAGGACCGCGCGCATGTCCGTGGCCAGCTGGTCGGGTGGGAACTGCGTGCGGTCGAGGTGCCCGCCTGCCTCGATGCCCAGGACGTGCAGTCCGCCGAGGGCCAGTTGCGCGGCAACGACGCCGCCTGCGGCCCCCAGGCCCACCACGACCACATCGACGGGCCCGGTCACGACAGCGCCTTCGCCGGAGAGCCCGCTGAGAAGAAGTCGAAGTCGTCGCGACTTCGGCGGTTCAACGGGATGACGGGTCCGATCGACTGCTGTTCGGGGGAGGGCTGCAGGATCGGGCCCGGATAGCCGATCAGCTGCCAGCCGATGAAGTCGCGGTTGCCGCCGTACAACGGGTCGGCCAGGAACCCGTCGATGGTGTGGTTGAGCACCGCCTCGAAGAAGGACCGCAACCGGGCGTGCTCTCCTACCGGGTCCAGCCGCTCGACGTGTTCCAGCAGGGCGTC
>DASWUV010000030.1:0-1547 GCA_036401495.1 Pseudonocardia sp.
GCACGGCGGGTCCGGCGAACCAGCAGCCCGCCTGTGCACGATCCACCAACTCAGCGGGCCGAGATGCACGACTCACCCTGGGCCTTTCCGGGCCGGCTGGGCACGATCGGCCAACTCGGCGGGCCGAGATGCACGACTCACCGGCGGCGGTACCGTGGCCGCGATGACCGACGCTCACGTCGGGACGTTCTGCCTCGTCCTGCACTCCCACCTGCCATGGCTCGCCCACCACGGGCGTTGGCCGGTCGGGGAGGAGTGGCTCTACCAGGCGTGGGCGCACGCCTATCTCCCCGTGCTCGACGTCGTGCACCGTCTGGCCGACGAAGGCCACCGCGACCTGCTCACCCTCGGTGTCACCCCCGTGCTCGCCGCTCAGTTGGACGACCCACACTGCTTGCGTGGCGTCCACGAGTGGCTGGGCGGTTGGCTGCTCCGCTCCCACGGCGCCGCTCCCCGACTGCCCGACCTGGCCGCGCACGAGCACCGGCTCGCGACCGGCGCCCTCGCGACGTTCGAGGCGCAATGGCGGCACGGCGCCGCGCCGCTGTTTCGCGCACTGTCCGACGCGGGGGTAGTCGAAATCCTCGGCGGCCCCGCGACCCACTCCTTCGGCCCGCTGCTGCTGCCGCAGGTCCGGGCGTTCGCGCTGGAGTCGGGCCTCGCCGACGCCCAGCTCCGCCTCGGCCGCCGTCCCCACGGGATCTGGGCGCCCGAATGTGGCTACGCCCCCGGCATGGAGGACGGCTACGCCGCTGCGGGCGTGCGGCGCTTCCTCGTCGACGGCCCTGCGCTGCACGGCGACACCGCGCTCGCACACCCGATCGGCGGGACGGACGTCGTCGCGTTCGGGCGCGACCTGGACGTCACCTACCGCGTGTGGTCGCCGCGAGCGGGTTACCCCGGCGGCCGCGACTACCGCGACTTCCACACCTTCGACCATCCGTCCGGCCTCAAGCCCGCCCGCGTGACGGGCCGTTCGGTGGCGCCGCAGGACAAGCGGCCCTACGACCCCGGGCGCGCCGCGGCGGCGGTCGCGATGGACGCTGCCGATTTTGTGTCAGTCGTCCACAAACGGTTGTCGACGCTGCGCGAGCGCCACGGTCGAGAAGCGCTGACCGTCGCGGCCTTCGACACCGAACTGTTCGGGCACTGGTGGCACGAAGGGCCCGCGTGGCTGGAGGCGGTGCTGCGCGCGCTGCCTGCAGCGGGCGTCCGGGTGCGGACCTTGCGCGGCGCGGTCGAGGCGGGACTGGTCGGGGCGCCGGTCGAGTTGCCCGCTACCTCGTGGGGATCGGGCAAGGACTGGCGGGTCTGGGCGGGCGAGCCCGTAGCCGACCTCGTCGCGCGCAACGAGGGTGTGCAGAAGGCTCTCGTCGGAGCGTCGGCGCCCGGGCCTGCGCGGGATCCGGTGGCTGACGCGCTCGCCCAGGAGGCACTGCTGGCGCTGTCGAGCGACTGGGCGTTCATGGTCAGCAAAGACTCCGCCGCCGACTACGCGCGCAACCGCGCCCGCACGCACGCCGACCACGTCGACGAGTTGGCCCGCC
>DASWUV010000031.1:0-6843 GCA_036401495.1 Pseudonocardia sp.
CCGCCGGGACCGCCGGGACGGCCACCGGGTCCACCGGGACCGCCCGGACGCCCTCCGGGTCCACCGCGGCCGCCTGCGCCTCCGGGGCCGGGACGGCCACCGGGGGCCGGACGGGCGGGCATCATCCCCGGGTTCGGGCGAGGAGGCATGTTGCCGGGCGACGGCGGGCGGGGACCGCCCTGACCGGGGCCGGGACGAGGCGCCGACGGCCGCGGGCCACCGGGCCGCGGGCCACCGCCCTGCGCGGCGGGCGGCTGCCCGACGCCCTGAGCGGGGCCACCCGGCGCGGGCGGTCCGGGACGGGGCGTGACCGGGCGCGGCGGGGCACCGGAGCCCACGCCGAACGGGTTGTTGCCGACACGCGGCGTGCGTGGGCCCGGCTTGGGGGACTGCGTGCGCGGCGGGACAGTGGCCGCGCCCGCGTCAGCGGCAGCGGGCTGCGCCGCTGCAGGCTGCTGGCGCCCGGGCGAAGCCGGGCGCGCACCGGGACGGGGTGCGCCGAACGGGACCGCCCTCGACGGCGCGGCATGGGTGTCGGTCGACGAACCCTGGGTCGACGGACCGTCGGTTGCCGGGCTCTGCGTTGCCGGGGCCTGCGTCGAAGGGCTCTGCGCCGCCGGAGCCTGGGTCGAGGAGCCCTGGGTCGACGGGTTCTCGGTCGACGGGCTCTGGGTCGACGGGGTCTGGACGGCCGGGGCCGACGGGCTCTGGCTCGAAGGGGCCGCGACGGCAGGGCTCGACGCCGCGGGAGTGACCGGCGCCTGCTCAGCGGGGGTCTGCGGGGCCTGCGGTCGGGCAGTCGGGCCGGGCCGGGGGCCGGGGCGCGGACCCGACGGCACGGCGCGGGGGGTGTCGGTGCGCTCGGTCGTCGCAGCGCCCGCCGCAGCGGCAGGCGCTGCCACCGCATGCTCGGCCGCGATGTCCGGTCGACCCGCGGGTGGCGTCGGACGGGCGCCGCCTGGCTGCGGACGCTGGCCAGGGGCTGCTGCGGGAGCCCCGACACCTGCCGGGCGCTGACGGTTGGCGCCGGGACGGCGCGCGGAACCGTTTTCCGCTCCGCCTGCGACGGCCTCCCGCAGCTTGCGGACGACCGGGGCCTCGACGGTGGAGGACGGGGACTTCACGTACTCCCCGAGGTCCTGCAACTTGCTGAGGACCTGCTTGCTACTGATGCCGAGCTCTTTGGCGAGCTCATGCACGCGGGCCTTGCCTGCCACTGCACTCCTTGTTACTCGGAGGCCGGCGGCGGTTTCCGCTCGACCTCGAACCTAGTGTCGAAGCACGTTCATGGTGCGATCTTCACGACTGGCTCATGACGGGTCGACCTTGCTCTCTTCCTCGAAAGGCCGGGGCGACTCCCCGACCCCACTGACGACGATCAGATGCTGCCACACCAGCGTAATGTCCAGCGGCCCCGCGATGCGCAACGCCCGCAGGAACGCCGAGCGCCGCTCGGCACGGTGGAGGCATTCCGGAACGGGATGCAACCACGCACCTCGTCCGGGGAGCCGCCGCCGCAGGTCCGGGGTAAGCACCCCGTTCACCGCGACGACCCGCAACAGACCGTCGGCCGGTGACCTCGTGCGGCACCCCACGCACGTCCGGACCGGAGTCGGACGGGCAGGAGCTGCGCCCAGGTCGTGGGCCGGGTCCGAGTGTAGCGCAGCGTCGCGGTGATCTGCGCCCGCGTCGTGCTCGGTCCCGGCACAGGGGGTCCCGTCGCGCCGCATTGCCGGGGCGCCTGGCCGAGAGCCTGCGTTCAGCCGACCGACTCCGACTCGGGCGCTCCGGACGAGGAGCGCGGATCGGCGTCGCTGCGGATGTCGATGCGCCAGCCGGTCAGTCGGGCCGCCAAGCGGGCGTTCTGCCCTTCCTTCCCGATGGCGAGCGAGAGCTGGAAATCGGGGACGACGACCCGCGCGGTGCGCGTCCTCGCGTCGAGCACGGTCACCGAGACCACCTTCGACGGCGACAGCGCGTTGCCGACGAACGTCGCCGGGTCTTCCGACCAGTCGATGATGTCGATCTTCTCGCCGTTCAGCTCGCTCATCACGCCCCGCACCCGCGCCCCCATCGGGCCGATGCAGGCACCCTTGGGGTTGACGCCCGGCACGGTGGACCGCACAGCGATCTTCGATCGGTGGCCCGACTCCCGGGCGACGGCGACGATCTCCACAGAGCCGTCGACGAGCTCGGGGACCTCGAGCGCGAACAGCTTGCGCACCAGCCCCGGATGCGTGCGGCTCAAAGTGATCTGTGTGCCGCGCATTCCGCGGGTGACGCCGACGACGTAGCAGCGGATCCGCTCGCCGTGGGCGTAGTTCTCGCCGGGCACCTGCTCGGCCTGCGGCAGTACGCCCTCGATCTGGCCCGACAGCTGGACGACGACGACACCGCGGGCGTTGGCGCGCGCGTCACGCTGGATCACGCCCGAGACGATCTCGCCCTCCTTGGCCGAGAACTCGCCGAACGTGCGCTCGTGCTCGGCGTCGCGCAGCCGTTGCACGATGACCTGCCGCGCGGTGGTGGCCGCGATGCGCCCGAAGCCCTCGGGGGTGTCGTCCCACTCCGTCGCGACGGCGCCGTCCTCGGCCAGTTCCTGCGCCATCACCCTGACGAGTCCGGTCTTGCGGTCGATGTCGATGCGCGCATGCGGCTGGTGGCCGTCGGTGTGCCGGTAGGCGGTGAGCAGCGCGGTCTCGATCGCCTCGAGCACGGTGTCGAAGGGGATTTCCTTGTCGCGCTCGATGGTGCGGAGTGCGGCGATGTCGACGTTCACTTGGCCTCCTCCGACAGCAGCGTCACTTCGGACTCGGGCGCAGGCTTGAACTCGACCTCGACCGTGGCGCGCTCGACGTCGACGTAGCGGACCTGTACCAGGGCGCCGTCGACCAACATCGTCACAGCGTCCTCGCCCGCCGTGCCGACCCGGCCGGTGAACGGCGCGCCCTCGTGGGGTCGCACGCTGACCAGGCGCAGGCGGGCGCGGCGCCAGTGGCGCGGAGCCGTGAGCGGCCGGTCGACGCCCGGCGAGGTGACCTCGAGCGTGTAGGAGCCGCCGATGAGGTGCTCACGCTGGTCGAGCTCGGCGGCGGCGGCGCGGGAGAGCCGCGCGATGTCGTCCAGCCCGACACCCGTGTCGGAGTCGACGACGATCTTGACGGTGTGTCTGCGGCCGGTCGCGCGCACGTCCAGCTCGTCGAGCTCGAACCCGGCGTCTGCGACGATCGGTTCCAGTACGTCGTGCAGCTGCCCCGGCAGCGGCCCCGCTGACGGCCGAAGGGGGCGGGGAGGGGGCATCGCGCGTTGCTCCTGCCGAATGATGGTCGGGTGGGTCCGTCAGGGTATCGCGCCGGGCGTCCGGTCCCGTCGGTCACGCTCCGCCGATCCGGGCCCGGCGTGGCACTGGCAGGATGGGCGACCCCGGAAGGGGGTCAGGAGGAACGGATGACGGGGCTGGCGATGACGCGGCGGAGGCTGCTCACCGCGTTGCTGCTCGCGCCGCCCGCGCTGGCCGCCTGTTCGAGCCCGCGTTCCGCGCAGGCGGAGGCGCCCGACCCGCTCGTCGCCCTCGCGACGGCCGCGCGCGCCGACGCGGCGCATGCCGCGGCCGTGATCGCCGCGACCCCGAACCTCGCCGGGCGCGTCGCGCCGCTGCGTGACGCGCGTACCGCGCACGCCGCGGCGTTGGAGGCGGAGGTGGCGCAACAGGCGTCGACGACGGCGAGAGCGACGGCCCAGGCCGAGCCCGCAGCTGTGCCGAGCACGGCCCCGGCCACGCTCGCGGCACTGCGCGCGGCGGTGGCCGCGGCGGGCGACGCGGCTGGGAAGGTCGCGATGACGGCGGACGCGCGCCGGGTCGGGCTCGTCGCGTCGGTAGCCGCGTGCTGCTCGGCGTACGCGGGGGCGTTGGGGTGACCGGATGACCAGTGGGATCTCGACGATCGACGGGCAGACCACGCAGGCGCTGCAGACGGCGCTCGGCGCGGAGCACGCCGCCGTATGGTGCTACACCCTGGCTGTGGCGTTCCTCGTCGAGCCGCAGCTGAGCCAGGCGCGTCGCGACGCCGACGTGCACCGTGAGCTGCGCGGCCGGATCGAACAGACGCTCAGCGAGATCGGGCAGCGTCCGGTGTCGGCCCAACCTGCCTACGCGACGCCGCGGCCCGTCACCGACGCTGCGTCGGCGGCCGCACTGGCGGTGGTCGCGGAGACCGACTGCCTGACGGCGTGGCGGGCGGTGCTGGAGCAGACCACCGACAAGAGCCTGCGCCAAGCGGGCCTGCAGGCCCTCACCGACGCCACGCTGCGCTGCGCGGGGTGGCGCACGGTCGTCGGCGTCACGCCCGCCATCCCGCCATTCCCCGGCCGCCCCTGAGCGGTCAGGACGTGAGGGCGGCGATCGCGCGCCGCACGTCCTCTTCGGTGTTGTAGAGATGGAACGCCAGCCTCGCCGCGCCCGCCCGCGCGCTCACCGTCAAGCCCGCCGCTTCGAGCAGGCGCACCGCCTCAGGGCGACGGACGGACACGATCGCCGAACCGGCAGGCGGGAGCCCGACGCCCGCGCAGAACGCGTCCGCCAGCCCGACGCAGTGCGCGTGCACCGCCGCCCGGTCCAGACCCGCGAGCCAGGGCAACGCCACCGCCGCACCGACGTGGCAGTACCACGCGGGCGACGTGTCCAGCGCCCTGGCGTCGCTCGCGAGACGCAGCGGCAGGCCGTAGACGCTGTCCCACACCGCGGCGCCGGAGTACCAGCCCGCGTGGTGGGCGACGGGGTGCCAGTCGGACGCGACGGCGAGCCACGCCGTACCCCGCGGGCTGAGCAGCCATTTGTAGCCGCCTGCGACCACGGCGTCGGCCCAGCCCAGGTCGACGTCGAGCCAGCCGAGGGACTGCGTGGCGTCCAGCACCACCCGGGTCCCTGCCGTGCGGGCGGCACGCAGTGCGTCCAGGTCGACGATCCGCCCGTCCGCGGACTGCACGACGCTGACCGCGACGACGTCGAACTCCGCCGCGCGCTCGCCGATCTCGCCCAACTCGGCTTCGACCACCTTCACGCCACGGCCGTACTGCGCCGCGAACGGCCAGGTCACGCTCGTGAACTCGCCCGCGGGGACCAGTACGCGGGCATCGTCGGGGACGCTCGCGGCCAGTAGTCCGACCAGCGGTGACACGGCAGCGCCGATCGCGACCCGGTCGCCCGGCACACCGACGAGCTCGGCGAACGCGGCGCGCGCGGCGGCCACCGGTTGGTCGTAGTCCGGCGCGCGGCCCTTGCCCGTGCGCCAACCCCGCACCGCGGCCTCCACCGCGTCGGCGACCGCGGCGGGCGGCACGCCGACGGCTGCAGTGTTGAGGTAGCCGTCAGGGACATCGAACTCACTGCCGAAAGCCGTGCGCACCCCTGCAACAGTAGGCGGTGTGCATACGGAGTTGATCGAGATTCGCACCGGGAGCCGCGAGGCCGTCGTCGATCTCAACCGGGAGATCGAACAGTTTCTTCGCACGGCGAGCGCGGAGGAAGGGCTGCTCAACGTCTGGGTGCCGCACGCGACCGCAGGACTCGCCGTGATCGAGACAGGTGCGGGGAGCGACACGGACCTGCTCGCCGCGTTGAAGGACCTGCTCCCGGCCGACGAGCGCTGGCGCCACCGTCACGGAAGCGCAGGCCACGGCCGCGACCACGTGCTGCCCGCGCTGATCTCGCCATCGCTCTCGGTTCCGGTGCTCGGGGGCCGTCTGGCCCTCGGTACCTGGCAGTCGGTGTGTCTGGTCGACACGAACCGGGACAACCCCGTCCGCTCGGTCCGCCTGTCCTTCTTGGCGGGGTGAGCGGCCGCGCGCCGATGTCGATCTCGAACGCGGATCAGCGCCCGCGGGGCGGCCCGCGCCGTCTAGCGGACCGTCGAGGACGACTCGAACACGAACATGCGGGCGCCCATCCGTACCCGCGCCCCTGGCAGCAGTCGCCTGCTGCGCCGGGGCGGGAGCGCGGTCCAGATGCCCTCGTGCGGTCCGGAGACGTAGGTTCCGTTGCGGGACCCGGTGTCGACGACCATGACGTCCCAGCCGCTGACCCTGATCTCGGCATGCACACGCGAGACCGCGCCCACGTCGTCCTCGAGGATGATGGGCCGCAGCTCGCCCGTGCGTACCCGGTCGTCGACCTCCGGCATCCGGCCTACGAGGTAGCCACCGTCGACGACGTGCGAGGCGCCGTCGTCGAACACCAGTCGACCCAGGGGCGGCCGTTGTCCGGCGACGAGCCCGCCTGCCCGTTCGTCGATGATCGCTCCGCACTGCCTGCAGGTGGGCGAGCGGGGGTCGTTGAGGTGGCCGTTCTCGCACTGGTAGCCGCGGATCCGGGCCCCGCCCCTGGCCGGGTCGACGAACTCGGGGGCCGATCGAACGTCGAGTGCCGTCTGATCGGACGGCGACATCTCGGGCGGCGACATCTCGGGCCGCGACGTCTCGGGCGGCGACATCTCCGGCAGTGACGTCTGGGCGAAGGACGTCTCGGCGAGCGAGGACTCGGACAGTGCGGCCGCACCGTCGAGGCCGCCTTCCGGCCGGAAGAACGTGCCGGGCATCGTCGAGGTCGCCTCGGCTGCAGACAGGCTCCGCGCGCCCGCTGAGCCGCCAGGACCAGGCCGTTGGCCGTCCCTGGGGCGGGGAGTGAGCTCGCCGCGGTCGAATGCCCTCGGGGCGGAGCCGGTCCCTTCGGACCCGGTCCGGTCGGGCTCGGGGTCGGCCGGAGCGCGCCGGGCGGATGGACGGGGTGAGGGTGGACGGCCCAGGCGCGCGCCTGCCTGCGTCCGCGCGTCCGGCCGGGGACGGGCC
>DASWUV010000032.1:0-9103 GCA_036401495.1 Pseudonocardia sp.
GGCGCGGTGGCCTACCAGCCCACCCCCGGCGGGATGCTGGTCGGCGCGTTCCGCAATGCCACGTTCATCGACACCACGGTGAGGCTGTCCGCGGGCGACACCCTGCTGCTCTACACCGACGGACTTACCGAGGCCCGCACCAACACCACCGACGGTCGCTTCGAGGAGGAAGCACTGCTGGAGTTCACCACCGCGATCGCGCCTACCACAGCACCGGCCGCCGTCGCCGCCGTGACCGCCCTGCTGGCCGAGCTCGGACCTGGGCTCGACGACGACGTCGCTGTGCTCGCCATCAGCGTGCCACCACGCGACCCACCGTCCTGAGCCGCTGGTGTTGCCGGGGCTCTGGCGTACACACTCGTGTCGAGGACCCGGTCCGACGCCCAGCCGTCCGTCGACGCCGCTCCGGCGCCCGATCCAGGACCACGCACGCGTGAGGGAGTACGCCATGAAGAAGTTGATCAATGATCCGGCCGACGTCGTCGCCGAGGCCTTGCTCGGGATGGCCGCCGCCCATCCCGAGCTGCGCGTCGATCACCAGCACAAGATCGTCTACCGCGGGGACGCGCCTGTGGCGGGCAAGGTGGGGCTCATCTCCGGCGGCGGTTCCGGTCACGAACCGCTGCACGGCGGGTTCGTCGGCCTCGGCATGCTGGACGCGGCCTGCGCGGGCGAGGTGTTCACGTCGCCGGTGCCCGACCAGATGCTCGAGGCCACGAGGAACGTCGACGGCGGCGCAGGCGTGCTGCACATCGTGAAGAACTACACGGGCGACGTCATGAACTTCGAGATGGCGGCCGAGCTGGCTGCCGCCGACACCGGGGTCGACGTGGTCTCGGTGGTCACCGACGACGACGTCGCCGTGCAGGACAGCCTGTACACCGCGGGCCGTCGCGGCGTGGGCGTCACCGTGCTGGTGGAGAAGATCGCAGGCGCCGCGGCCGAGCAGGGACGCACCCTGGCGGAGGTGGCCGAGATGGCGCGGCGGGTCAACGCCAACGGCCGCAGCATGGGCATGGCGCTGACCTCCTGCGTGGTGCCCGCCGCGGGGCGGCCCACCTTCGACCTGCCCGAGGACGAGATCGAGATCGGGATCGGGATCCACGGCGAACCGGGTCGGCGGCGGGTGCCGCTGGTGCCTGCGGGCCAGGTCGCGGAGCTGCTGGTCGAGCCGATCCTCGCCGACCTCGACTTCACCGGCGGCGGCGTGCTCGCGTTCGTCAACGGGATGGGTGCCACGCCGATGCTCGAGCTGTACCTGATGTACCACGAGATCACGGGCATCCTGGAGAAGGCGGGCGTCACGGTGGTCCGGTCGTTGGTGGGCCCCTACATCACCAGCTTGGACATGGCGGGATGCTCGGTCACGCTGCTCAAGCTCGACGACGAGATGCTGCGGCTCTGGGACGCCCCGGTGCGGACCCCGGGCCTGCGGTGGGGTCTCTAGCCCATGCCTGACGACAACATCGACGTCGCGGCGCTCGACCGGTGGATCCGCGCCTTCGCCGAGCTCGTCACGGAGAACAAGGAGCTGCTCACCCAGCTCGACTCCGCCATCGGGGACGCCGACCACGGGGCCAACATGGACCGCGGCATGGTCGCTGTCGTCGCGGCGCTGGACACCACCCCGCCCACCAAGGCCGCCGCGCTACTGAAACAGGTCGGGATGACGCTGGTGAGCACGGTCGGCGGGGCAAGCGGGCCGCTGTACGGCACCTTCTTCCTCCGCATGGCGACCGCGGCGGGCGAGGTGGACACCCTCAACGCCCAGGCGTTGGCCAAGGCGCTGCGCGCCGGTCTCGAGGGCGTCGTGGCGCGGGGCAAGGCCGAGGCGGGCGACAAGACGATGTTCGACGCGCTGGCGCCCGCCGTCGAGGCGCTGGACAGCGCGCTGGCCGCCGGAACACCGCTGGCCGAGGCGCTGCGTGCCACCGCGGCCGCCGCCGCTGACGGGCGCGACGCGACCGTCCCCCTGCTCGCCCGCAAGGGTCGTGCGAGCTACCTCGGCGAACGCAGCGTCGGGCACCAAGACCCCGGGGCGACCTCGTCGGCACTGCTCATGGCGGCGGCAGCGACCACCCTCGGCGGGAGTTGAGCGAGCGGTGAGCATGCGTCCGCACGACGAACAGGCCGGGTCGGTCGGGCTGGTGGTCGTCTCGCACAGCCGCCCGCTCGCCAACGCCGCGGTCGCCTTGGCACAGGAGATGCTGCACGGCAGGCGGGTGCGTGTGCAGGTCGCGGCGGGGCTGGACGATACGACGTTCGGCACCGACGCGACCCAGATCATGGCGGCGATCGCGGCCGCCGACCAGGGACAGGGCGTCGTGGTGCTGATGGACCTCGGCAGCGCCCTGCTCTCGGCCGAACTCGCCCTGGAGCTGCTCGACGAGGACGCGGCGGCCCGGGTCGTGCTCTGCCCCGCCCCGCTGGTCGAGGGGCTGATCGTCGCGACAGTGGCCGCTTCGGCCGGTGCGGGCCGTGACGAGGTCGCGGCGGAGGCGACGGGAGCGCTCGCGGGCAAGACGTCCCATCTGGGCGCCCCGACGGCGTCCGCGGCAGCGCCCGACCTCGCGGCAGCGCCCGACCCTGCGCCCGCGCCCGGCGAGCTGACCGGGGTGTTCACGGTGGGCAACCCGCACGGCCTGCACGCGCGTCCCGCGGCGCGGCTGGTGCAGGCGGTGCGCACGCTCGACGCCCAGGTGCTGATCCGCAACCGGACGACGGGATCCGCGTGGGTACCCGCCGGGAGCCTGTCCAAGGTGGCCACGCTCGGTGTCCTGTCCGGCCACGAGGTCGAGGCCAGGGCAAGCGGCGACGAGGCCCGTGAGGCGTTGGACCAGCTGCTGCGGCTGGCCGCCCGCAACTTCGACGAGCCCGCGGGCGGGGTCGTGCTCGACGCTCCCCCCGCCACCTTCACCGCACCGATCCCGACGGCGCCCGGCGTGGGCATCGGCCCGGTGTGGTCCCCGCGGCTGGGGCCGATCGACCTCACCGGGATCCACGCGGGCGACCCTGCGGTCGAGTGGCGACGCCTCAGTGAGGCGATCGCGGCGGTCCGGCACAGCGTGTCGCGGGTCCGCGCGCGGGCCACGCGCGACATCGGCGAGGCCGAGGCGGCGATCTTCGACGCCCACCTCCTGCTGCTGGACGACCCCGACCTGCTCGGCGACGTCCGCGGCCGGGTGGACGGTGGGCAGTCCGCCGCAGCCGCCTGGTCCGCCGCCGTCGACGCGGTCTCGGCCGACCTGGCCGACGTGCCCGACCCCTACCTGCGGGCGCGCGCCGCCGACCTCGCCGCCGTGCGCGACGCCGTCCTCCGCGAGCTGCTGGGCCTGACCGGCAGCGACGCCGCGCCGACGGGCGTCGTGGTGGCGGGCGACCTGACACCCGCGGAAGCCGCCGAGCTCGATCCGTCCCGGGTGGTCGCCGTCGTGCTGGCCCACGGCGCCCCCACCGCCCACAGCGCGATCCTGCTGCGCGCCCGCGGGATACCGTCGGTCGTCGGCGCGGGGGCGGACGTGCTCGACGTCGCGCCCGGCACGCTCCTGGCGGTCGACGGCGGCAGCGGCGAGATCGTCATCGACCCGTCCCCGCAGGTGCAAGAGCGCTTCCGGGCGAAGGCGGCCGGTCTGGCCCGGCGGCGCAGCCAGGCGCTCGCGGACGCCGCCGCACCTGCTCTGACCGGCGACGGCGTCGCCATCCACGTCGGGGCCAACGTCGGCTCGGTGGACGACGCCCGCCTGGCCGCCGAGTGCGGGGCCGACCTGGCCGGGCTCGTCCGCACCGAGTTCCTCTTCCTCGACCGGGCGCACGCTCCCGACATCGACGAGCAGGAGGCGATCTACCGCGCGATCGCCGAAGCGCTCGGCGGCAGGCGCATCACCCTCCGCACACTGGACGTGGGCGGCGACAAGCCGCTCGGCTACCTCCCGATGCCCGCTGAGGCCAACCCGTTCCTCGGGCTCCGCGGCATCCGGCTGTCGCTGGCCAACCCCCAGCTGCTCGCCGACCAGCTGCTCGCGATGGTGCGGGTCGCGCACGACGTGCCGACGAGCGTGATGTTCCCGATGGTCAGCACGCTGGACGAGCTGTCGGCGGCCCGTCGGATGCTCGACGACGCGATCAAGCACGTCGGCATGGGAACCCCGCCCGACCTGCAGGTCGGGATGATGGTCGAGGTGCCCGCGGCCGCGCTGAAGGCGCGGGTCTTCGCTCCGCACGTCGACTTCTTCAGCGTCGGCACCAACGACCTCACCCAGTACGCGCTGGCCGCCGAGCGCGGCAACCCGGCCGTCGCCGACGTCGGGGATCCGTTCGATCCGGGCGTGCTGAAGCTCGTGGAGGCGGTCTGCCGCGGCGCCGCGACAACAGGCGCCACGGTCGCGGTGTGCGGCGAGGTGGCCGCCGACGATCGGGCCACCGGTCTGCTGGTCGGATTCGGCGTGCGCGAGCTCAGCGTCACGCCGCGCGCCGTCCCCGCGATCAAGCAGCGCGTGCGCGGTCTGGACAGCGAGGAGGCCGCGACGCTGGCCGGTGCAGCCCTGGCGGCCGCGGGGGCGAACACCGTCCGCGACCTCGTCGACGGCGCCCTCCCGCCCGACGCGTCGGCGGTCGTTGCGGAGTAGTGACCGTCTCGCACAAGCCCGCAGCCTGCTACAACGAGACCGGTCCGGCGGCCTCATCCACGAATACGTGCTGGCCTACCGGGCATCGTTGGACCCGAGCATGTCCGCCCTGGCGGTGTAGTCATCGACGGCGGCGTCCGCTACAGGGTTGCTCAACGTCACCGGTCGCGGTACACACGAACGTGGAGCCGCGCGTGGCACGGCGGGCGGCGGAGTAACGAGACGCGGGACGTCGGCGCCGATCGGGACGCAGAGGTCCGCGTATGAGGATGGACCAAAGGCGGTTCACCATCATGAGAGATGCACATCGACTCTTGCCCACAGCGGGCGGCCAGGGCGGAAGCTCGGTGCTGGAAGCGTGGGAGCGGTTCGTACACGGCGACGATCACGTCCGCGGAGTTCGGCCGGAGGTGGTGATCTCCTGGCACCGCTGCCGGGAGAGGTACCGGGTCGATCCGCATCTCGCCGTAGCCCCGGTAGCGCCGGCCGACGTCGACCACTCCCTCGAACACGGCGTGATCTTCGCGGAGCTGGGAGGCCTCGCGATGGCCACGGCACGCGAACTGGAAGACCTGAGCGGAATCGTCACCGTCGCCGACGCAGGCGGGCGCATCCTCGCCACCTGGGGTGACTCGGCCACCCTGGCCAGAGCCAACGATTCCCACCTGGCTCCGTGGTACTGCTGGTCGGAGTGCGCAGCAGGCACGAACGGCATGGGCACCGCTCTCGAGGCGCACGGCCCCGTGCTGGTCAGCGGCCCGGAACACTGGTGCGAGGCGTTCCACAGTTGGGTCTGCGCCGGCGTCGCGGTACGTGACGTGGTGACCAGGGAGCCCATCGCGGTGCTGAACGTGTCGTGCTGGCGCACCCCGCTCCCCGCGCCGGTTGCGGGTTGGCTGGCGAACGCGGTCACCCGCACGCACGGCACGCTGAAACGCCGTGCCCGAGACAGCGGTGCAGGGCTGGTCGCCGCGTTTACCCAGGCCAAGGGCCGTTCCGGCCACGCCCTCGCCGCAGTGGACACCGCGGGCAAAGTGGTGATCGCCGACGAGCCTGCCAGCGTGCTGATGGGTGTGCCGGCGTCCACCCCGGCGGTCGACCCCACGGTCCGCTGGAACCCGGGCCTGCCCGACCTGATCAGCGCGGCCCGCTATGCGGGTAAGCAGGCCGCACATAACCCGGGCTGGGTCGGCTCGTCCCAAGTCTTCACCCACCTGGCCGAGGAGCCGACGTCGATCTGTATCCGGCCGGTTTTCCTCTCCGGGCACCTGGTCGGGAGCCTGATTGCGTTCGGTGTAGCGGAGGGCGAGCGGATCAGGCCGCCGGACGGGCCCGCCCATGCCCGCGCGCACGCTGACCGGTTGATCGGGATGCGCGAGAACCGCATGGTGCTACTGCGGTGCGCCGAGGTCTCCTTTGCGGAGTCGGACGGCAATGACGTGTGGCTTGCCACCGATCAGGGCAGGCTGCGTGCCGCCACTCAGGGCGTGGACAAGTTGGACGCCGAACTGGCCGAAGCGGGGTTTCTGCGGGTACACCGTCGCTACGTGGTCAACCTCGATCGGATCCGCGAGGTCGAACGCGGATTCAAGGGCGAGATGCTGCTGATCATGGGTGGCCACGCCGAGGACATGGTGCCGGTATCCCGCCGCAATGCCGCGACGGTGCGGCGGGCGCTGGGTATCTGAAGGACGATTCGCGTGTATGTCACCTATGACGCTGTCCTTGACAGTCGCAGCAAGAAGAGTGCCGGCATTCCGAACCGGCTCAACCTGAAGATCCTCGCCAAGAACGGCGCCGCCAACGACCCGATGGGAGAGGACTTCGACTACGCCGCCGAGTTCGAGACTCTCGATCTGGGTGCAGTCCAGCGCGACATCGAGGCGATCTTGACCACCTCTCAGGACTGGTGGCCCGCGGATTTCGGCCACTACGGCCCACTCATGATCCGGATGGCGTGGCATGCCGCGGGTGCGTACCGCATCCGGGACGGCCGGGGCGGCGCAGCCGCAGGCCTGTTGCGGTTCGCGCCGCTCGACAGCTGGCCGGACAACAGGAGCTTGGACAAGGCGCGCAGGCTGTTGTGGCCGGTGAAGAGGAAATACGGCCGCAAGATCTCCTGGGCCGATCTGATGATCTTCGCAGGCAACGTCGCATTGGAATCAATGGGATTCAAGACCTTCGGCTTCGGAGGCGGGCGAAACGACGTCTGGGCGTCAGACGAGGATGTCTACTGGGGTCCCGAGCAGACCTGGTTGGGCGACGAACGGCACACCCGGGTCCGCGAGCTGGAAGATCCACTGGCCGCTTCCCAGATGGGCCTGATCTACGTCAACCCGGAAGGTCCGAACCGGGTGCCGGATCCGTTCCTGTCAGGCCGCGAGATCCGGGAGACGCACCGGCGCATGGGATTGGATGACGAGGAAACGGTCGCGCTGATCGTCGGTGGCCACACCTTCGGCAAGACCCACGGAGCGGCTCCGGAGAGCCACCTCGGCCCGGGACCCGAAGCTGCCGCCCTCGAGCAGCAGGGCCTGGGCTGGAGAAGCAGCTTCGGCACCGGCAGCGGCACGGACGCGATCACCAGCGGGCTGGAAGGAACCTGGACGCCCACCCCGACGAGGTGGGACAACAGCTTCCTGGAAACCCTGTTCGGCTACGACTGGGATGCGGTCCTGAGCCCCGCCGGCGCGTGGCAGTGGATTCCATCGGACGGCGCCGGGCTCGACACCGTGCCCGATGCCCAGGACCCAACGAAGAGACACCCCCCGACGGTCCTGACAACGGACCTGGCGCTGCGGTTCGACCCGGGGTACGAGCCGATATCACGGCGCTACCTGGAAAACCCGGACCAGCTAGCGGACGCGTTCGCCCGAGCGTGGTTCAAGCTGACGCATCGCGACCTGGGCCCGATCCAGTGTTACCGAGGGTCATTGGTGCCTGCCGAGACGCTGATCTGGCAGGACCCGGTCCCGCCTGTCGACCACAGGCTTGTCGAGGCTGACGACATCGCTCACCTCAAGACCCAGCTTCTGAGCTCCGGACTGTCGGTATCGCAGCTCGTCAAGACCGCGTGGGCGTCGGCATCGACATTCCGTGGCAGCGACAAGCGCGGTGGGGCAAACGGTGCCCGGATTCGCCTTCAGCCACAGCGAAGTTGGGAGATCAATGAGCCCGACGGCCTAGCCGATGTGCTGGACACGCTGGAAGGAATCCGGGCCGCGTTCACCAACGCGCAACGCGGGGAAAAGAAGGTCTCGGTGGCCGACCTGATCGTGCTCGGTGGGTGTGCAGCCGTCGAGCAAGCCGCCCAGAACGGCGGACACGATGTTCAGGTCCGCTTCACCCCTGGACGCACCGACGCCGCGCAGGAGCAGACGGACGTTGCATCATTCGCGGTGCTCGAACCAGACGCGGACGGGTTTCGCAACTACCACGGCGAGACCGCCAGGCTGGCGCCGGAACACCAGCTGGTCGACCGCGCAGGCTTGCTGAACCTGACTGCGCCGCAGATGACCGTCCTGGTGGGGGGCCTGCGGGTATTGGGCGCGAACTTCCGCCAGTCGCCGATGGGCGTGTTCACCTCGGCGCCGGGGTCGTTGACCAACGACTTCTTCGTGAACCTTCTCGACACCGCCACACAGTGGCGGCCGATATCCGTAGCAGGCTCGAACGTGGAGACCTTCGAGGGCCGCGACCGCACCACCGGAGAGGCCAGGTGGACCGCCGGCCGCGTCGACCTCGTCTTCGGCTCGAACCCCGAGTTGCGTGCTCTCGCGGAGGTCTACGCGAGTGACGACGCACGGGAGAAGTTCGTGCACGACTTCGTGACCGCGTGGGAAAAGGTCATGAGCCTCGACCGCTTCGACCTCGGCTGAGGTCGAAGCCGGGCCTGCCGCCCGATGGTCGCCTGCCGCAAGGCACAGCGGTGTTCGGCAGCAGGCGGCCTACGAACGGTAGCTCCCGGTCAACGAACGGTAGGCGTGCCGGAATCAATGGCGACCTCTTGTCGGCTGAAATCACCCGGCGTAGGGTATTCCCATCCGATACGCATGACGTCGCAACGAAGAAGCCGCCGTGCCGGAATTCTCATGAGCGACAGCCCGATGACACTTCGGTGTCAACAAAGCTATCTGGATGGTTTCGACTTAACGCATTCGAGGTCGTTCCGGCGTGCTCGACAGCCGATCCGGGCTGGTCCGATGTTAACCGACAGCCGCCGGACCCGAGATCGACTTCGGTCGACCAGAAAGATTCGGTATCAGGCATCGATATCAGGGAGGTGAAGCTCAATGACGAGCACTGCGCAGGAGCGGTCTGACCTGCTGGGCAAGCTCGGCTTGGACGCGCAGAACAAGGCATCGCTGGGCAGGGTCTTGGGGACGGGGAACATCGGCCAGGCCACGGAGAAGTCCGATGGCCGCATGGCCGCCACCGTCCGCATCAGGCCGGATGAGCTGTGCTGGGAGCCCCAGATT
>DASWUV010000033.1:0-18577 GCA_036401495.1 Pseudonocardia sp.
TCAGATCGGCGCCTCCACCGTGTGGACCATCCTCAACGCGGCGGGCATCGATCCCGCGCCGCG
This sequence comes from Pseudonocardia sp., assembly GCA_036401495.1. Taxonomy (GTDB): domain Bacteria; phylum Actinomycetota; class Actinomycetes; order Mycobacteriales; family Pseudonocardiaceae; genus Pseudonocardia. The sequence goes on from DASWUV010000033.1 coordinate 64, forward strand.
GCGGGCCGGTCCATCCTGGTCGCAGTTCCTCCACGCCCAGGACCAGGCGATCCTCGCCTGCGACCTGTTCCACCTCGACACGATCACCCTGCACCGGCTCTACGCCTTCTTCGTCATCGAACACGCCACCCGCCGGGTACACATCCTGGGTGTCGGTGCGCGCCCCGCGGGCCAACGCCATCGCGGAACGCTTCGGCGGCACCGTCCGCCACGAACTCCTCGACCGTCTTCTGATCATCGATCAACGGCACGCCGCAGCCGTGCTCAGCGAGTTCGAGCGCCACTACAACGACCACCGTCCGCACCGCAGCCTCGGGCAGGCAGCTCCCTCACGGCCACTCCCCCACGGTGCGCCGACCGACATCCGCAAGATCCAACGGCGCGACCGCGTCGGCGGCCTCCTCCACGAATATCAGGTCCAAGCCCATGCGCAGCGCCGCCGGCTCGCCGGCACGGCGGTCGGGGTACTCCGCCCAGCCCCACGTGCCCTGCCCCAGCGCCGGCACCCGCTCCCCCGACGGGAGCGCGACCGACCGTCGCGGGCGGGGAGTATTTCCGATCGTGGTCGCTCATCACCGAGCGTGCCCGGGTCCGGCCCGCGACGCCTCACCCCCGTGGAGCCATCGCCCGGTGTCCGAACTGGCCCCGGGGGCCGACGGACACCGCCGGGACAGCGCGCCCACACGGTGTGTGTGAGCGCCTGCCGCTCGTGGGCCGGGTGGACGGGCCGCGGATCGACGACCGCGTGGCGCTGGAAGGATCTTGTTCGTGCTCGACACCGGCTGCCGCCGACGGGATCTGCCCGACCACCTGGGCTGCGGATCCGGGCACACCGCGTGGCGACGGTTGCGCCCTCGATCACCTCACCCCAAAGGCCGACCTTGCCGCATGAACCCGAACTTCACTCGATCACACCGACTTCGTCGGCCCAAGTCTTCTACGGGGCCCGGGCTCCGAGATTCTTGAGCGAGGAGACGACCGGGGCGGTCTCCACGTGGTGCACCGCGGGCAGGGCGGCGACCTTGTCGGTGAGGTAGCGGAACAGGGCGCCGGGGTCGGGGCACAGCACGCTGGCGTACAGGTTGGTCGCTCCGGTCGTCGCCGCGGCGAAGGAGATCTCCGGGTGCCGCGCCAGCGCCCGCCCGGCGGCGAGCAGCTGGTCCGGGGCCACCGACAACCAGAGGATCGCCTGGCTGCCCATGGCCAGGTCGCGGTAGTCGTAATCGACGTCGAAGTACACCGCGCCCCCCGCGCGCAGCTCGGCGAGCCGGCGGCGCAGCGTGGTCGCCGGCCGCCCCGTGGCCGCGGCGAGCGCGGTGAAGTCCGTGCGCCCGTCGCGTTCGAGCACCGCCAGCATCCGCCGGTCGCCGTCGTCGAGGACCACGGGTGTCGGGATCGTACCGGACGGGGACGGCCGCAGGCGGGCCACCTGCGCGGGAGACAGCACGTCAACAGCGCCCTCGGGGCCGCCGAAGAAGATGTGCAGCAGGTGATTCGCCCTGATGTCGGTGACCTGCCGGGTGTGCGGCAGCTTCTCCAGCAGCAGCGTGTGCCGGTCGTCGCCGCTCGGCTCCCGCACGACCGCGACGATCTCGGTGCCGCCCGAGGTCATCCGCACCCAGGAGGTCTCGGGCCGCCGCGCCAGCGCCTCCGCCACGGTCCGGGCGACGTTCGGGGCGCAACGGACCCGCACGAACCACGACGACTCCCCGGTGAGCGCGGTATCAGTGCGGGCCGTCACCCGGACGTTCCGCGACGCCCGCAGGCGTGCGTAGCGGCGGGCCACCGTCTGGTCGGACACGCCGAGGACATCGGCGATTCGACCGAACGGGGCGCGCCCGTCGACCTGCAGCGCGTGGAGGATCTTCAGCTCCAGCGTGTCGAACGTGGGTCGACCCGCCACCACTGCCCTCGGCGTGTCGGAAGTCGCCACCTCGCCCCGTTCCGCTGGGCCTTGTCGCCAGCCGGACCGAGCATAGGTCCGGGACGCGACGCATACGAGCTCTGAGGGGGACGACGATGACGACGCTGGTGATCGGAGCGCGGGGCAGCATCGGCCGGGCGGTCCTGGAGCAGCTGCTGGAGGCGGGGGAACCGGTGCGCGCGTCGGTCCGCGACCCCGCCGCGGCGGACCTGCCGCCCGGGGTTCCGGTGGTCGCCCTCGACCTGACCGAGGCCGCCACCCTGCGCCCCGCCCTCCGCGGCGTCGACCGGGTGTTCCTCTACGCCCCGCCCGGCCGGGCGGCGGCCGAGGCCTTCGCCGAGGCCGCGCGCGACGCCGGGGTCGGCGACGTGGTGCTGCTCTCCTCCGGCAGCGTGCTGCTCGCCTACGCCGCGGGCAACCCGATCGCCGAGGAACACCGCGCCGTCGAACGGACCCTGGCCGACTCGGGGCTGCGCCTCACCCCGATCCGCCCGCTCGTCCTGGCCACCAACACGATCAACTGGGCGCCGTCCATCCGGCGCCCCGGCGTCGTCCGGCTCGTCCGCCCGGACAGCGCCACTGCGCCCGTCCACGAGCGCGACGTCGCCGCCGTCGCCGTCGCCGCCCTTGGCGGGACCGGCGACCCGGCCGTCACCGGCGTGCTGACCGGACCCGAACCGCTGACCCCCCGCAGGCAGGTCGAGCTGATCGCGCAGGAGATCGGCAGGCCGATCGCGGTCGAGGAGTTGTCCGACGCCGAAGGGCGCGCCCACCTGCGCCGGTTCCTGCCGCCGCGGATCGCCGACGCCACCGTCGACCTCACGCTGGCGCAGGACCGGGACGGCGATCCGGCCGCCACGACGGCGGTCGCGCAGGTGCTCGGCCGCCCGCCCGCGCCGTTCGCGGACTGGGTGCGCGAGCACGCCGCCGACTTCCGCTGACGTCGTCTCGGCCCGACGCGCCGAGCGCTCTACCGTTCACCGACACCACCACCGGGAGGACCCGTGTCCACCATCAGCACCGGCAAGGTCCTGCTGTCGCTCTCCTCGTCCTGGGCGAGCGTCGGCAGCGTCGTCTTCGACTGGAACGACACCCACATCTACAACCCCGAGTGGCCGCCGCACGCCAAGTTCCACAACGCCCAGACCATGAGCATGGCCGCCGCCCTCGGCGCGGCCACCCTGGCGACCCTGTGGGGACGCCGCGGCCCGCTGACGTCCGAGCGCCTGCAGGTCGCCGCCACCACCGCGTCGCTGTACTGGCTGACCCAGCTGTCGGCCGTCGCCTACCCCGGCACCGCGCTGTTCGACCACCCGCGCACGCGCAAGGACCAGGCGGCCGCGGGCGGTCAGGCGGTCGAGGGCGGTCAGGCAGTCGAGGACGCACCGCCCAAGGTGCGCGGCCCCCAGACCGTCATCGCCGGTCTCGGCCTGGCGCTCAACGCCCTGGGCTACGGCCTGGAGCGCAGGCGGCTGGCCCGCGCCGGCAGGTGAAGCGCGACAGCTCGTCGACCCGGCAGCAATGGCGCCGCCCGGGGCGGTGAAGGGCATTCGCGAACGGCTCGTTCTCCCTCGAGCGGAATCGCCATGACGACCACTCCAGATGAACCCACAGCAGCCGTACCCGCCCAACGCGGCGGCGAATTCCCCCAGGCGCACCCGCGCGCTTCTCACAACAGATACCGGCTGCACACTCAGCGGGAGTACGCGCCGTCCAAGAAGGCCCGGACGTCGATATCGACACCTCCCGATCCACACCGCCTCCTCGCCACACCGCCGCTATCGGTGCTGATCCTCAGGCTGGTCGACTGTCGTCGATGCCGGGGTGACCATGGCGGGCGAGCCACAAAGTGTGTTCGCGGGAGATCGCGTCCTCGGAGTCGCTGACGAACGCGGCCCATCTGTCCTCGTCAGCCGCCTGGTCGATCCGGTCATTGATCAGCCCAAGCTCGACCGCTGTAACATTGTAGGCCGACACGAGATTGCGGAACTGGCTGAGTTGATTCCACGCAATCGCCGCAGAAGCGCACGCTCCGAAAACACCCAGCAGGTCCAGGTCGAGCACGCCGAGAAACTTCAGAAAACCGAACACCACACCAACGGCACTCGAGCCCACCGTGACGAAGAGCCAGATCCGGGCCGAACGGGCATGAGCGACGGCGCGCCGTTGGTACCACCCGCGTTGATCCTCGATCCGACCCTTCCGGTAAGCCGACCGGCGCGCAGCGAGATCTCTGCTGCGCAGCTCCCGCATCGCATCGGTGATCTCGTGGGACCCGGAGGGCGTCGACGGGATGGCGGTCGACTTCGTCAGCTCCTCAAAGATCTGACGTAGCCGACGCAGGTAACGCTCATCGGTCTGCTCCTGGGACGCGGAGACCGGGAACGGGTCGCCGCCGACCGCGTAGCGCCACGCGAGAGTCTTGACCGACTCGGCCCCCGCCCGACCGACATACCAGGTCTGCTCGGTGTGCGACGTGGACCGGACGTAGGTGAGCAGGCCCGACACGACGAACAACACCGCGGAGATCAGCGCAAACCAGTTGAGCTGCGCCGCACCCACACGGACGTTCCCGAGCCCGATGACCGCAGCAAGGATGAGGAGCACCAGTTCGGCGCGGATGGAACCCTTCGTGCGCCGCTGCCCCGCGCCCGACGTGGCATCAGCGCTGGCGAACATGGCGGACAGATCCTGGTCACGCAGGCCCATTTGTTCGGTCACCGTGGCATCCCGCCCTCGTCATATCGAATGGAAGGCGACAGCATGCCAGCCCCGTGAGCCGGTCGAAGCTCACGTGCCTGGCGGACCCGTGTGAGCGGCCGACCCCCCTCGGCAAACGATTTCGGGGCCAGCGCCTCGAAACAATCAACCGATGGCGGGGATGACCGCCGCCGCTGGCCTTTCAGCAAACGGGTGCCGTCGTGACAGTTCCCGCCGGCGTGCACGGCCGTCGCGCCGTGCCACATCCCACATGCTCGCCGTGGAAAGGCCGTGGATCAGGTTCTCGGCGCTCTTCCGCACCTTATTGGGCGTTGAGGCCGGTCTATTCGACGAAGTCGGAGTGGCGCAGTCTCACCGAACCGGGGCGCGGTTGATCGTGACGATCTGCGTGAAGCCGCCGTCGTCGCCGCAGGCAATCAGCCCACTATCGGGGTGAACGGCGATGAGTTGGCCGTCCCCAGGGATCGGGAGCAACGCGATCAACGTACCGGAGCTGGACCAGACGCGTAGCGTCTTGTCGTCGCTCGCGGAGACGATCAGCCGGCCCGGGCCCGTGACGACCTGTCGAACGGGTCCCTCGTGTCCGCTCAACACCCGCGGTCCTGTCAACGAGTCGGACGGCCACAGTCCAATGTCGTGATCAGCGGAGGAGGAAAGGATCGGATACTCGGGCGGTCCCGCCGCGACATGGAGTACCCGGTCCCGATGCCGGTGAGGGCCAATCGGCCAGGCGGTGAACGCGGTGCCGTCGGGGCGCCAGCACAAAACGCTGCCGTCGACGGTGCCTGCCGCGACGATGCCTGCCTCGGTCCAGGCGCAGCTGAGCACGCCCGAACCAGCGTCTCGCAGCAGGTGCACCCGATGGCCGGTGAAACGGTCGAGGATCGCGAGTTCGCCTGACTCTGAGCCGACGAGCATCTGGTGGCCTGTGGGACCCGCAGCGAGCACAGGGACCCCGGGACGGAATCGGGCCGTCCACAGTCGGGTCCCCGTGCGGACGTCCCACCCGGCCACCACGCCGTCATCGGCGGCCGACACCGCAACCCGGTCGCCCGCGAACGTGCATGCTGCCGCCCGGTCGTGCGGCAGTCGGTGCAGCAGGTGCGGCTCACCCCGGAGGTTCCAGGCCTCGACCGCGCCGATCTGGTCGACGACCAGCAGCACCGTGTGGTCGTCGGTGATCGCGGCATCGACGCACCATGACTGGCACGTCGCGAACGTCAGGCCGCCACGGCGGCCTTCGGTGGCCTTCTGTCTGACGATGCCGTTGCGGTCCACGGTGATGACGTGAGATCCGTCCGCGGAGAACGACAGCAGGTGCGGCTGGGCGGAGAACGGCTCGTCCTCGGCCGGGGGTGGATTCGTGGGATCCCACACCCTCACCGTGCCGTCGAGACCGGCCGAGGCGATCACGTTGCCGCCGTCGGACACGGCAACGGCGGCGATGTCACCGGCGTGGCCGGTGAACGTCCCGGTGGTCCGTTCGGGCAGGTGCCACACCTGCAGGAGTCCACCGGCCAGCGCGGTCACGCACACCTGCAGTGCGTGGTCGGCCGCGCAATCCCACACGCCCGGTTCGACCGCGAAACCCGGCGGAACCAGCGGCTCGCCGCGCGAGGACAGCTCCGCGTGCCAGCACCGGACCCGCCCGTCACGTCCGCCGGTCAACAGGGCCGTTCCGTCGCCGTCGACGGCACAGGCGTAGACCTCGTTGTCGTGCGCGACGGGGCGGTCCGCAAGGGGCCGATACGTGCCCTCGACGCCCAAAGCCCAGGTGCGGACCCGGCCGTCGGCGTACCCGGCGGCGATCAGCGCACCATTGCGTCCGGCGGCGCAACACTGCGTCGGCGCGTCGTCAAGCGTCGTGATCGGTTCGAGGTCATCAGGCGAACAGACCTGCAAGCCCGACGGTCCCGCTATCACCAGACAGCCTGCCGCTGCCGCGCACGACCGGATCCGGTCGGGGGCCACGGCGCGTTCTGCGCGCAGGGTCGCGCGCATCCCGTCCCATTGCCAGCGACGCACCACGCCTGCCTCGTCGGCGGTGTAGATCGCCTGCGGGTCGGGACCGAACGCGCAGCTGGTGACCTGGCGGTGATGTCCCGGCAGGTCCGCCAGCCACGTACCGTCGCCCACGTCCCACAACCGGGCGGCGCTGTCCCGACCGCCGCTGACCAGAAGCGTCCCGTCGCTGTTGAGCGCGCAACTGATGGCGAACGCGTGGGCGTGCAGGACTTGCAGGAGCCCTTGTTGCTCCGATCCGGGGGTCCGCAGCGCCAACCATGCAGGCTCGTCGGGCACACTTCGACGTCTGTCGGCTTCGCGTTCCAGCAGCGCGTGCGTGGGCGCGTCGTCGTCCCACCACAGACGATTCGCCATTTGCTGCCACAGCAGCTCGGGTCGCCGGGCAAGGAGGTCACCGTCCAGCCGGAGCGCTCGGGAGACCGCCTTCAACGTTCGACGCGCCTCAGGGGATAACGCGGCTGCCGGGTCGGTCACCAGGGCGTCGATGTCGGAGCGAAGAACACGTGCTCCTCCGTGCCGAGTCGGCACCCGACCCGGTTCCTCCGTCGGCACGACGCGATCGACGGTGGTCGCGGTGCGTTCGAGGTAGCGGACGTCGCATAGGAGCGCGACGGCGTCGTCCCACGACTGGCTCGCCATGAGGTGCACCGGAAGGTGGCGCAGCGCGCGGGGACTGGCGCCGCGCCAGCTGCGGTGCCCGGCGGGGTCGGCACGTCGGCGGAACATCTGCGCGAGCTGTTGGTGGCGGGCTTTCTTGTCGTAAGTCGCCTCATTCAGCGCAACCTCGGTCAGGGCCCGGTGGTAGAAGCTGATCGTCAGCTCGCCGTCGCTGCTGCGCTCGGTCAGGTAGGGCTGCAAGTCCGACCGGAGCTGCGCCCACACGACCACCGGCAGCGACTCGAGCTCCGCTCTCCAGGCCGGGTGGGATCGTGCGCGGATCTCATCCATCACCTGCGGGTCGTGCGACAGCACGTCGAGCAGTTCGGACTCGGTCAGGCCCAACCCGCTCGTCGCCAGCAACCCCACCGCGTGTCCAACGAACGCTGTACCCCGCTCCTGCGGTCGAGCCAACTGCCGGTATAGCTGCGCGATGAGGCCCGGCAGATCAGGGGGTAGAGCTGCCGGATCGTGGTTTGACGGCCACGTGCGGGCCTGTTCTGCCGCCAATCGCAGCCACAACGGCAGGCCGTGGACCGCGAACGCGTCGATGACGATGGCCTCCTGATCGTCGGTGAGGCGACGCCCAGCCGCGCTGAGCCAGCGTCGCAACAACTGGCGACCGTCGGCCACGGACAGTCCGGGCAGATGCAACACCTCGACGTGCCGGTCGACGAAAACGACGTCGCTCGTTCCCGGCAGCGCCGTGAAGACGACGTGCACCGCGGGCGGAAGCGGATCCGGCAGCCAGGCCAAGCTGTGCGCCCCGCGCTCCGCAGCGAGCTGATCGACTGCGTCGAGGAACAGGTGGATCGGACGCTCAGGGCTCGCCATCGCCAACAGCTCCGCGAACCTGGCAAGCAGCTCGCGGCGATCCTGAAGATCGACGCGGTCGGCCCCGTGTGCGATGGCGAGTTCGTCGACCAGATCGCCGACAAGGCTCACTACTGCGCTCGACTCCGGTGTGGTGCCGAGCAACCGCAGCACCGTCGTGGCCGCCGTTCGCCCGCGCGCTCGAGCTGCCGCGCCTGCCAGCAGCGTCGACTTGCCGGTGCCCGACGGGCCGACGATCGCTACAGCACCGCCCGGCCCGTCGGGGAACTCTGCGATGCTCGTCAGCGCCCCATCCCTGCCGACCAGCCCCTGCCCCCACGTCCCCGTCGCGAACATCGCCTCAGCCATGCGCTGATGCAGGTCGGACCCGACGCGCTGATCGTGCCGCAGCGGCTCGGCGTCAAGAACCTCGTCGATCACAGCGGTGAACCGGGTAAGAAGTTCTGCTGCCAGCCGATCGAGTGCAGGCCGCGCATACGACAGGACATGATCGGTCGGCAGCCTGCCGCGCACCTCCTGTTTCAAGTGGGCGACGTGTCGCGCTTCGTCAGTGTCGTGAGCCGCGTCATCTGCCAACAAGACGGCGAACCCACCATCGACATCCGCGACGTCGAGCAGACCGGCCGCCACCTCCTGCTCCACGGCCGAGGACCGGTAGGCGTGCTGTCGCGGGACCGGCAACCGGGCTGCCGCGCCAAAGAGAATCCGGTGCAGCTCATGCTCGACAGCTGCCCACTCTCGAGGGTCCTCGTAGGCCCCCGTTCTCCGAACCAGACGGCGCAGCGGGGGGACGGCGTTCTGGTCCGACCCGTACCAGGCGTCCACCAGCTGTCGCTCGGCCCACTTCATTCCTTCGGCCAGCACGACGAATTCGTCATGGGGGATCGTCGCGGGCAAAGGAAGCCAACCACGGCGCTCCCCCAGCAACGCCAGGAAGTTCAGCTGCGGCGACTCATCTCGACATCGCCGCACCTCGGCCAGGCAGATCGGCATGGTCTGTTGGTCCAACGCCGCCTGATTGCTGATACCCCAGCGAAGATCGATGGCCTGGAACGTCGCCCCACGCGCCGCGCAATACGCCGCCAACGGCGCGAAGACACTCTTCTGCAAAACCCGGCGCTCAGCGGCCATATCCGCGAAGGAAGAACTCACAAAGACACGGAACAGCCGGGGGAAGCCCGCCATCACAACCTCCCATGGCCACAGCCGTTCGCTAACAGGTTGGTCGCTGACCACGAACAAGTGTTACGGAAGTGCGTGTTGCCGGACGACGAGTGGGTTGAGCTCCGGGTGCACGCGGTCCACGCGACACCACCGGAAAGCATGTCGAACCGTTGATCGAGGGCGGCTCAGTTCTTTCGTTCGACGCGGCGGGTGCTTGCCTTGTGCCCCGCACTACAGCGCGAGGAGGCCGCGTCGAGCGCTGCAGCTGCCTCCGGAAGCCGCTGGTCCGGGCGATGGCCGGATTCTGGACCCGAGGGCGCCGTCCGATGGCCCACGCTCTTCGGATTGGTCTGCGCTGGGCTTTTGGTCTGCTGAGCTTCGCCGTGTAACGACACCCGGCGCGTTCCGAGTCCTCTGTTGCTCGGATCCCTCACAGTGGAGGCAGCATGGACTGGTCAGCGGACTACGGTGTCGAGTCGGGCGATGTGATCAGCATCCTTGCCGTGGACCACGTCTTCTACGATGCCGAAATGCGGACAGGCGGTTCGCTCGCCTGGGATAGCTACAACCCGGGGAACATCCAGGCTGGCAGCTTCGCCGTCACGCAGGGCGCCTATCCCGGCAAGGTCAACTACCGGTTCGCCGTCTTCCCGGACGAGGCCACGGGCTCCGCCGCGATCGTCGCCCTCCTGCGGACGCCGACCTACTCCGGGCTCACCATCTTGCAGACAATGAACCTCTATGCCCCCGCAGGCGACCCGCCCAACGACCCGGCGACGTACGCGGCGAAGATCGCCGCAACGCTGGGCGTCTCCACCGGCACCGTCCTGAACACGCTGTCTGACGACCAACTGCTCACCGTAGCCGCCAAGATCCAGGACATCGAGGGCTGGATCCCCGGCCAGAGCTACGACCAGGACAACCTCCCGTCCGACGTCACGGACTGGCTGGACACCTACCCCGACTCGACCGACCGAGCCAACGCCGACCAGCCGTTCGCCTCGCTCAAGAGCTCCGGTCCGGGCGTCACCAACCTCCAACAGCTGCTCTCCGACCGCGGGTACCTCGCAGCCGCCGACGTCATAGGCACGTTCGGCCCGAAGACCAAGGCCGCGGTCACACAGTTCCAGGCCGACAACGGGCTGACCGCAGACGGCGTCTGCGGCCACGCCACCTGGGTGGCGCTGACCAGCTGAGACAGCCGCACACCCGATGGTGTGCACCGACCTGGCCCCGAACGTCGGGAGTTGCTGTGTCTGATCCCTCTCTCGCCAACTACTTGAGCATCTCGGGATGTTCCGCGTCCGTGGCGGTCCCGCAGCCCCTCGAGCAGCTGCTGGACGCGCTGCAGGCTCCTGACTGGACGATCCCCGGCGGGTCCGTCGCGGCGAAGGTCGCCGTCGGTCAGGGGCTGCCCGGCTTCGCCACCCTGGCCCTCGACCCGGGTCTCGACGTAGTTGTGGAGCTGTCCCGACCTGACGGCACCGGCTTCCGCGCCGACATCGTCATCGCCGTGCCGGGCGGACCGGGCCCGGGCGTCACCCTGCCCGGGCTGGTGGGCGGGGCGCCTGCGCAGTCGGGCTCCGGGCCTGGCCTGCGACGCTGGGTAGAGCCCGACGGCAGCGCGGTCCGGGCCACCCTCCACGCCGTGCTGCGGATCGAGGGCCGAGCAGGCTCGGCCGCGACCCTGCAGTTCGTGCCCAGCGCTACTGAGCCCGATGGGATCCTGCAGATCGGGGTCGAGCCCGCGTACTTCGTCCTGCCCGGCGGCTCGTTCGGCATGCACCTGCCGAACGGGATCGTCCTCGACAGCAGCGCGACGGCCGCGCCGGCTGGGTGGCCCGGGCCGCACCGCGCGTCGGACGACCCGCCGTGGCGCGGGCTGTCGCTGCGGGGCGTCGAGCTCTTCCTGCCCCGGGACGTGCCGTGGGTGGGCGGCGTCGTGGTGCCGGTGGAGCTGGACCTCGGAGCACCAGCTGGGATCGACGCCCGGGCGACGGTGGACGTGGCTGCCGTCGACGGCCGCCCCCGGCTGGCGGGCACGGTCGAGTGGGTGGACCCGGCAGCCCTGTCGTTGGCCGCGTGCGTCCCCACCCTGGTCGACGTCAGCGCCGAGTTCGCGCTGGACGGCACCCTCGTCCCGCCGACCGGCGCGGGCGGCGGTGCCGTCGTCACGGCGGCCCGGCCGCTGCTCGTCCGCGCCCGCTACGCCCGCGACACCCGAACCACCCCCGCCGAGCAGCAGTTCGACGTGACGGTGCAGGGCGAGGGGCCCGACGGCCTGCTCGCCGTGACCGCGACCGACGGCGCGGGCGACACCGGCGCACGCGTGTTCGTCACCGCCGCCGCGCTCGCCGGTGCACTGCTGGCCGACACCACCGCCGACGGGGGCGACGCGGGCAGCGCCGGGCTCACGGCGGTGCTCGGGGCGGCGACCGCGCTGTCGAGCTCCTTCACGAAGCGGGGCAAGGTGGTGGTGCACGGCGTCACCGTGGCGGCCGCCGTCGGCCTCGGGTCCCCGACGCTGCTACTGGAGGTTGACTACAGCGTCGACGTCCTGGTCAAGGGCCTCAGCTTCGGCCCACTGGCGGTGACCATGCAGGACGACGTCCCCATGCGGGTGCGTTACCGTCACGTTCAGCTGGGGATCGACCCGAGCAAGTCCGGCTTGGAAAAGTTTCGCCTCTCGTTCGGCCACGCGACGACCGACGTCGAGGACCCCGGCCGCTGGGCGGTGCCGGGCGCGCCCTTCGACGTCCTCGGCACGCGTGCCGGACACGGCTCCACCTGGTTTGAGATCGACCTGGCGTTCACCGTCGACCTCGGCCCGGTGAAGGTCAGCGGGGCAACGGTCAGGGTCACCTTCGACGGTGGCCCCGAACCCGACGTGACGCTGCGCGGGCTCGCCGCCCGGCTGACGCTGCCCGGCGTGATCTCCGGTGACGGGCGCCTCGCGCTGATCGACCACGGCTTCGAGGCGGCGCTCGCGGTGAGCATCGTGCCGCTGAAGCTCGTCGCGGCGGCCTACCTGCGGTTGGACAACGGCATGGTGCTGCTCGACCTGGGTGTCGACCTCCCGGGGGCGATCCCGCTGGGACCGACTGGCCTCGGCCTCTACGCGGTGGGCGGGACCTTCGGGTTCAACGCCCGGCCGCGCAGCCCCGGCCCGCAGGACGACCCCGTCGCCTTCGCCCTGCGGTGGACCCCGGACCAGACAGACCGCTCGCCGGGCGATCTGATGTTCGGCCTCGCCGCTGTCGTGGGCACTCTGCCCGACCTCGGGTTCGCCTTCAGTGCGGTCGGCCGGGTCCTGATCGTCACCCCGCACCTCGCGTTCCGGGCCGCCCTCGACGCGTCGTTCCTCACCGGCCGCCGCCTGCTGACGGACCCGGCGCAGCCCGTCGGCGCCGGCACGATCACTGGCGTCCTGGTGGTGGACGACACCGGGGTCGTCGTGGGGGTGCGCGGGCAGTACGACCTGTCGCCGCTGCTGCGGATCCTCGTGCCCGTCGACGCCGCGTTCCCGGCAGGCAGTGCCAACTGGCGGATCCACATCGGCTCCGACGGTGCCCATGGCCGCACCCCGGGCCCAGTGCAGGTACGGATCCTGCCCGACCTGCTCGACATCGGCGCCGATGCGTACCTCATGGTCCACGGCGCGGGTATCGAAGGCGTCGGCGGACGCCCCGGCTTCGACCTCGACGGGTTCGCCGTCGCGTTCGGCGGGCGGTTCCACGCCGTCTACGGGGCCGGGCTGATCTGGCTCGAGCTCAACGCCGACGCGCAGTTCGGCCTCGGAACGGCACCGCTGCTCGCCCGCGGGCACGGCCACCTCGACGGCCGCCTGCACCTCGGCCCGATCTCCATCGGCGCCTCAGCTGACATCGAGGCGCAGGTCGGGCCCGGTGATGAGGCCTGGGTGACGTTCCGGGTGTGCGGCGAGGTCGACCTGTTCTTCTTCGAGATCTCCGGCTGCGTCCCCATCACCATCGGCAACGAGGCGCTCGACGCCCCCGCCCCGGACACCTGGCCCGAACCGGCGATGTCCCTGTGTGACCACGCCTATCGCGAGACCGCAGTGGCGGGCACCAACCCGACGCCCACGACCCTGCCGGTGGTCTGGCCCGACACGATCCCCCTGTTGAGCTTCCCGGTGCTGCCCGGACCGGCCGGATTCGCCTCCGCCCAGTTCGGGGCGGCGCTGCGGGTTGGGGATGCGTGGGTGTCGTCCTACCCCACCGTGGCGACCGCCACCGGCCGCACCGGGCCCGACGACCTGACCTACGACTACACCCTCACCGGCCTGCGTCTGATCCGATCGGACGGCACGCCGGTCCCGGGCCCGTTGCTCGCGGCGTGGCAGCAGCCGAAGGCGACCGGACCCTCGTCAACGGCCGTGGCGGCCGAGCTCGCCCTGCTGACGTGGCAGACCGCGCTGTGGACCGCCCGGCTGACGGATGGCGGCGCGAGCCGACCCATTGACCCGCTCCCCCCGATCGTCGACCACTGCTCGCCGGGCCCGGACGCGCAGCCCGGCTGGGCGGTCGGGGCCTTCGCATCCCTGCTCGGGGAGGATTGGCGAATGCCGCCGGAGGCGCCGCCGGGCGATCCGCTGCAGTCCTATTTTCAGGTGGACGTGACGACGGCCTACAGGCAGCAGCCGGTGCACGTGTCGCTGATCGGTATGCCCCCGGGCACCGGTTACCGGCCGGGCGGACCGGTTCGCTTCCCCGATTCCGTCGAGGGCGCCGACCGGGCCTTCACCGGGGCGGTGGGGGTGCCGGGGCTCAGCGCCTACGGCCCGTCGGCGCAGGAGCTCGGGTCCTGCACCACGACACTGACCGTGGACGACGACCTCCGACCCGACCGGTTGGTGCTGCTGGTTGAGGACCGGTTTGCCGACCAGGTCGCAGTGGCCGGTGACTGGTCGCTGGATGACCTCCGGCGCGGCACCCCCGATGCCACCGTCGCCGTGTTCCGCTCCGGCGGCTCAACCACCCGGTCGGTGCAGGTCACCTCGCCCGCCCAGGCCCGTCTTGCGGTGCTCGGGCTCTCGGGGACCACAGCCACCGCGCGGACTGCGGCCAACTCCGCGCAGGCCGCGGCCGCGGCGGCGTCGGACCAGCTCGTCACCGTGTTGGACCGCCCCGTCGGCCAGCGGCGCCCGATGCTCGCCCCCGGCACGACCTACCGTGTCGAGGTCACGATGCACTGCCACGGGCAGCGCACCCGCCACGGCACCCCCGTCGGAGCGCCCCACGACGAGGACCGCACGACGACGTTCTGGTTTCGCACCGCGCCAGTCCTGCCCCCCGACCCCCCGCAGCCGCACGTTCGCACCCTCGGTTACCCCGACCCTGCGGCGACGACGCCAGGCCACCTGCGCAGCACGCAGGTGTCCTGCGACCGGTTCGACGTCAGCTACCTCGTGCGGTATCTAGTCGGCTATACACCGGCGGACCGTGCCGCGGATGTCTTCTGGGGTGACCCGGTCGGCGCACATTTCGCGGCCGACCACGTCGACGCGCTCGTGCGTGCCTACCAGCGCCGAATCGTCCTCGCGTGCCTGCGCACCGACCCCCCACCCGCGGCCCCACCCACCCCGTTCGCGGTCCTCCCCGACTGGTCGACGCTCTGGGCCGCCGCAATGGCTCGCATGCCGGTCACCGACCAGCGCCTCGCCGCCCTCGACGTCGCGTCGGGCCTACCCTGCGGCGTGCCGCACGCAGGCGCCACCTACGGCGGCCAGGCGGCCCTCGTCGCGTCCGCGTCGTACGAGCTGGCCGCCCAGGTCGCGCAGGCCGGGGCGACCGCCGGGACCGCGCTGCCCGGCATCGTCTTCCGCACCTCGCGCTACCGCGACCCCACCGAACAGCTCGCCGACCTGGGTTTCGCGGCCGCCGGTCCGGGTTCCCCCGCCGGCGACCTGCCAGTGCCGACCCCGGCAGGCCTCGCCACGCTACCGTCCACGACGGGCGACTCCGACGCCGACCTGGGGGTGCTGCTCGACCAGCTCGGGCTCTCGCTCTGGGCGCCGCCCAGTGTCGGTCACGGCCGGACCTCACTGCTGTGGACGCGTCCGGACCACGGCCCGTGGCGTCTGCTGGGCCTGCTCCTGGAGAGCCCCGAGTCGCTGGAACGCCCGGCCCGGATGCGCCTGGATCCCCCGTCCTGCGCAGGCGTCCCCTTCAACGTCGTGCGGCGCAACGCCACGGGCAGCCGCCTGCTGTGCCTCACCCGGACACCGCTCGTTCCGCCGGCCAGCGCCGTGATGTGGCTGAACCTGCTCGAACACCCCACTGCCACGACGCCGCCGACGCCCGGTGCCGTCGCGCAGTCCGCGCTCGCGCTCTACACCCCGGTCTCGAGCACCCCCGCCTTCGAGACGGAGCTGACATGACCGGCCCGACATCGCTGGAAGCCGTCCTGCGGACGAGCACGCTGGGTTGCGAAGGTGACCCGGACGTCGGCGACGGGGTGCACGTCGCCCTCTCGTTCGACCCGGTGCTCGGCTGGCCCCTGCACCCGTTCGTGTGTGGTGTGCTCGACGTCGACCACGTCGAGACCGTCGAAGCGCAATTCTTCGCCCCCGACGGAACGTCCCTCGCCCTCGGCGGATTCGACATCGCCGAATACGGCCAGGTGGACGTGCTGTTGACCGACTACGGCCCGACACCGGGCCCGTGGTGCTGGGTCAAGGTGGTCGTGGAAGGCGACGCAGTCGTCGAGGCGATCGACCCGATCGGAGCAGGCCGCCCGTTCGCACGCCGCAGCACCGCGCCCTACTCGTTCGGGGCGAGTGCCGTCGGGCGCCTGCGCCTTTCTGGTTCAGGGGTGGTGCGGGAGATCCAGGGGTTCCCGGTCGGGCTGGTGCAGGAGTACAGCGAAGCGCTGCAGCACGACCCGGGCCTGTCATTCGGGCTCCCGATCGACGACGACTCGCGCTGGTACGCAGGCGGTCAGGGGGAAGGACCGGCCATCGATCGCGTTATGGCAGGCGCCCCGTCCCGGCTCGGTCCCCCCGATGAGCCCACACGCCCGGGCACGCCTCTCGTCCCCGAGGACGAGAAGTTGCGGATCCTGAACGTTGTCCCCAGCATCACCCCGTGGCTCGACGCCGCGTTCCACGGTGACGAGCTGCCCGCCGACGCGGTGCTGACCTCCACCACGCCGCCGGACCCGGCCGTGGCCCCGGACCTCGACACGCCCGTGCTGGCCGCGACGACGTCGGTGGCGTGCGTGCCGGGACTGGTCATGCAGTCGGGCGACCCCGGGGTTGCGCGCTACCTCGGCCTCGCCACGATCCTGCCGATGTCGCCGCCCGACGGCGAGAGACCCCTGATCGTGGTGCTCGGTGCAGGGTTCGGCATCGACCCCGACGCGCGCCTCGGCCCCTGGCCCCTGGCCGCGGCGCTCCCCCGCGACACCGCAGTCACCCGCCTGCTGAGCCGGTTCGCCGACGCGGAGATCAGCCGCCTGCCTGACGTGACGTCCGCGGTCCAGGACCGGCGGCGGACGCCACGGTTCCTCACCTCTGCCGCCGGTGTCGCCGCCACCCCGGACCGCCCGTCCGACCCTGAGCCGAGCACCCCGCCCGGCCGGTGGCGGCCGCGGCGACCCGGTGAGGACGAGCGGTGGCAGCAAGAGATCCAGCTGATCGGGAACCCACCCGCGGGGCCGGTTGCGTTCGCCCGCGTGCTCCCCGACCAGGTCTCATTGCATCGCTTCGTCGACGGCCGCGCGGTGGCGCTGTTCGCGGGACGGGCAGCCGGACCGCCCGCCGCGACGACGTCACCGAGCCGGGTGGGGACGCTGTCAGACACTGCGGTGCCCGTCGACGCCTCCGGCGCGAACTGGCTGGTGGCCCAGGCCGACGCTTTCGGACGCTGGAGCCGGTCCGCGGAGGTCGCCACCGCGCTCCCCCCGCGCCCTGCGCCGCCGCGCCCGGTCGTCACGATCGACATGAGGCCCGTCGCGCTGGACCGGTCGGACCCGACGACTCGCAGCGCGGCCGGGTTGCGGGTCGCGGTGACGGTGCCCGTCCCCGACGCCCGCGAAGCCGGTGCGCTGCCGCTCACGAGCTTGGTGGTCGAGGTCGGGGGCGTCTCCACAACGGCCGACGCAAGCCGTCCAGGCGAGGTGGTCCGCACACTGGACGCGCCGCCCACCGCGCCCGGCGCAGCGGTGGCCGTCACCGTCTCCGCGACCTTCGTCGACACCGGCGGCACATCGTCGATCGCCGCCACGTCCGTGGTCACCGTGCACGACCCGCGGCCGCTACCCGTCGTGACGACCGGCCCGGCCCTGCTCTGGGCGGCGCGCCGAGACGTGACCGGCACCAGCGAGCTCGCGCTGACCTGGCCAGCCGCCGGGCCGGACCCGCGCTACCGCGTCTACTGGAGCACGTCGGACCGGCTCGCGCCGGCGCTAGGACTTACCCTCATCGACGGCAGACTGCCCGGTGACCCCCTGCGGTCCTCCCTCGCGGGCGCGATCTGGAGCCGCCGTGGGCAGCTGCAAGACCGGGCGGACTTCAGCCTGATCACCGACGAGCCGCTGACCCCCGTCGGGGGCGTCGTGACGGTGCGGCACGCGCTCCCCGGCTCGCTGCGCGGCGTCGCCTTCGTCCGGGTCGTGCCATTGTCCCGCGGCGAGGTCGAGGCGGACTTCGCTGCGTGCGGGCTCGTCCCGGTGGCCGTGCCGCACACCGAGCGGCCGCAGGCCCCCACCGTGCGCGCCACCGCCGCCAACGACGGCACGGTTACCGTCGTGGTCGAGGCGGCCGGGGTCTCGGACGTCGTGCTGGCCGCCACGGCGCCGGGCGCGGCGCCTGAGGTGCGGGTCCGGCGGGCGCGCCGGACCGCGGCCGACCCGCTCTACGTGCCGGTGATCGGGCCACCGTCCACGACGATGACCCCGGCGGGACCGCCCGGTACCTGGACAGCGCGCGGGCCCGGCGCGCCACCTGAGGGCCTGGAGCCCTACCGGCCCACCACATACTGGGCCGAGGTCCGCTACCCGGCCGAGCGCACGCTCCCCCCGGGCGTCGACGTACCCGTCCCCGGCGCTGTCGCCACCCCGCCCGGCGTCCCGGCGGGGGACGTCGAGTCTGCATGGAGTGCGCTGTCGCTCCCGGCGCTGATCACCCATGTCCCGGCCGCGGTTCCCGACATCACCGGGCTGCTCCAC
>DASWUV010000034.1:0-13478 GCA_036401495.1 Pseudonocardia sp.
GGTCCCGGGCAGCGTGATGCTCGCCGATCTGGTCATCGTGAGGGGTCCGCCGTGATGGTGGGCCCTCTTTTGTGTGTCCGCGTGTCCGGTGATCGCCAGTAGTGGTGCCACAGGTGCAGATGTGCACCTCTGCCACCACTCTTGGCGATCAAGGCGGGTTTCGCGGAGCGCGTCGCGGGTCGCCTCTTTCCTACTGCGTGGTGCGCTCGCCCATCTGGTCATCGAGAAAGCGCGCTTTCCGTGTGGTTGGGTGGCGGGGTGCTCGACCTCACAGACGACCCGGTCCAGCTCTGCGCCGCCCTCGTGGACGTGCCCAGCGTGTCCGGGGATGAGGCGACGCTCGCCGACCTGGTCGAGGAGGCCCTCCGCAAGCAGGCCCCCCACCTGGAGGTGCTGCGCAGCGGCGACGCGGTGCTCGCCCGCACCCACCTGGGCCGCCAGCGGCGGGTGTTGCTCGCGGGCCATCTCGACACCGTCCCGATCGCCGACAACCTGCCCAGCACGAGGGACGGCGCTCTCCTCTACGGCTGCGGAACGTCGGACATGAAGGCGGGAGACGCGGTCTTCGCGCACCTCGCGGCGACCCTGACGGCGCCGCGGCACGACCTCACGGTCGTCTTCTACGACTGCGAGGAGGTCGAGTCAGCGCGCAACGGCCTCGGCCGGATCGAGCGCGACCACCGGGAGTGGCTCGACGCCGACCTGGCGGTGCTCGGCGAGCCGACGAGCGGGGCCGTCGAAGCGGGATGCCAGGGCACACTGCGGGCCGAGGTCACGGCACGCGGTCGCCGGGCCCATTCGGCCAGATCGTGGTTGGGCGCGAACGCCATCCACGCCGCAGGTGCGGTGCTGGACCGGTTGCGCGCGTACGCCCCCCGCGAGGTCGCCATCGACGGCTGTGCGTACCGGGAGGGCCTGCAGGCCGTCCGCATCGCAGGCGGAGTGGCGGGCAACGTCGTGCCCGACGAGTGCGTCGTGACCGTCAACTTCCGCTTCGCCCCCGACCGCGACCTCCGCGCGGCCGAGCAGCACGTCCGCGACGTCTTCACGGGGCTGGACGTCGTCGTCACCGACGGCGCGCCCGGTGCCCTTCCCGGCCTGGACGCTCCGGCCGCGCGGGAGTTCCTGGCGGCGACGGGTGCGCAGGCGACGGCCAAGTACGGCTGGACCGACGTGGCCCGTTTCGCCGCCCTCGGCATCCCCGCCATCAACTACGGCCCCGGCGACCCGAACCTGGCGCATACCCGCGAAGAGCACGTCGACGTGCGCCGCATCACCGACGCCGTCCACGTCCTGCAGTGCTTTCTGACGTGAGCTCCGCCTCCTGACGTGAGGATGGCTCGATCGGTAGGTGTTCGGCGTCATTACCCTGGTTTCCATGAGTACGAACGGACCGGATCGGCATCCGGAGGAAAAGCAGCGCGGCCCTGTCGTGCTGCGCCGGGAACGCCGCAACGAGTCCACCACCACCGACCAGCGCCTGCTGGATGCCCGCGGTCCGAGCGACTGGGTGCACACCGATCCGTGGCGGGTGCTGCGCATCCAGGCCGAGTTCGTGGAGGGCTTCGGCCAGCTGGCCGAGCTGCCGCGTGCGGTCACGGTCTTCGGGTCGGCCCGCACCCCGCGCGACCACCCCGAGTACGCGGCAGGCCGGGCGTTGGGCACCGCGCTCGCCGAGGCGGGCTATGCGGTGATCACCGGCGGCGGCCCCGGCGTCATGGAAGCGGCGAACCGGGGTTGTTCGGAGGCCGGTGGCTACTCGGTCGGGCTCGGCATCGAGCTGCCGTTCGAGCAGGGCCTCAACGACTGGGTCGACGTCGGCATCAACTTCCGCTACTTCTTCGCCCGCAAGACGATGTTCGTGAAGTACTCACAGGCGTTCGTGTGCCTGCCCGGCGGCTTCGGGACGCTCGACGAGCTGTTCGAGGCGCTCACGCTCGTGCAGACGAAGAAGGTCACCAAGTTCCCCGTCGTGCTGCTGGGCAGCGACTACTGGGGCGGGCTCTACGACTGGATCGAGAAGACCGTCCTGGACAGCGGCAAGATCGGCGAGAAAGACATCGCGCTGCTCTACGTCACCGACGATGTCGACGACGCCGTGCGCGTCGTCCACGATGCCTACCGGGCGTGGGAAGACGCGCACTAGTGCCCCGTCAAGAAAGGTTCAGCACGGAACTCGGCGGCCCAGGCGCCCGCAGGCGGCGTTGCCGCCCGGCCCGAGTACACCCGGTACGAGGACCGGGCGCCGCCTTGCCTGCAAGCACCTGGATCCACCGATTTCCGCACCAACCTTCCTTGACGGGGCACCAGTGACCACCGCCGTGTGCGTGTACTGCGCGTCCGTCGAAGGCATCGACCAACGCCACGTCGCGCTGGCCGCGGAGGTGGGCACCCGGATCGCCGCGCGCGGCTGGTCGCTCGTGTCCGGCGGCGGCAGGCGCTCGATGATGGGCGCGGTCGCTGTGGCCGCACGGGCGGGTGGTGCGCACACGACAGGGGTCATCCCGCGTTCGCTCGTCGATCTCGAGTGGGCCGACCACGCGTCCGACGAGCTCCTCGTCGTCGACACCATGCGCGAGCGCAAGGCGCTGATGGAGGACCGCGCCGACGCGTTCCTCGCCCTGCCGGGCGGCCTCGGCACGTGCGAGGAGCTGTTCGAGATCTGGACGGCCGGGTACCTGCGCCTGCACGCGAAGCCCGTGGTGCTGCTGGACCCCGACGGGCACTGGAACGGCCTGCTCGAGTGGGTGCGCGGCGTCGCGGGCAAGGGGTTCCTGCGCCCGGAGGCCATGGAGCGGCTCGTCGTCACGACGGACGTGGACGCGGCGCTCGACGCGTGCGCTGCCCCCGTGCCCGCGTGAGCGGGCGTACGTGAACGGGCCTGCGTCGCTGATGCGCTTCGGCACGCGCGCGCCCGCACAGGACCGCGCGCTCGTCATGGCGATCGTCAACCGCACGCCCGACTCGTTCTACGACCGCGGCGCGACGTTCACCGATGCCGCCGCCATGGCCAGGGTCGACGCCGCGGTGGCCGAGGGCGCCGACATCGTCGACATCGGCGGGGTGAAGGCGGGCCCCGGCGATGACGTCGATGTCGCTGAGGAGATCCGTCGGGTGGTGCCGTTCATCGCCGCTGTCCGCGGCCGCCACCCCGACGTCGTGATCAGCGTCGACACCTGGCGCGGCGCGGTCGGCCGGGCCGCGGTCGCGGAGGGCGCCGACCTGCTCAACGACACGTGGGCGGGCGCGGACCCCGCCCTCGGCGACGTGGCCGCCGAGCTCGGCGTCGGCATCGTCTGCTCGCACACCGGAGGAGCGGTGCCGCGTAGGCGCCCCCACCGCGTGCGCTACGCCGACATCGTGGCCGACGTGCTCGCCGACGTCACCGGGCAGGCGGAACGGCTCGTCGCACGGGGTGTGCCGCGGGAAGGGATCCTGGTCGACCCGACCCACGACTTCGGCAAGAACACGTTCCACGGACTGGCCCTCCTGCGGCACTGCGACCAGCTCGTCGCCACGGGCTGGCCGGTGCTCATGGCGCTGTCCAACAAGGACTTCATCGGCGAGACGCTCGGCGTCACCGAGGTCACCCAGCGGCTGGAGGGCACGCTCGCCGCCACGGCGCTGGCGGCTGCGGCCGGGGCCAGGGTCTTTCGCGCGCATGAAGTGTCGGCCACGCGCCGTACTGTGGACATGGTCGCG
This sequence comes from Pseudonocardia sp., assembly GCA_036401495.1. GTDB lineage: Bacteria > Actinomycetota > Actinomycetes > Mycobacteriales > Pseudonocardiaceae > Pseudonocardia. Next base: position 3,703 of record DASWUV010000034.1, read on the forward strand.
TCCATCGTGGGCACCAGGGCACCGGCCCGCACGGTGCGTGCGCTGGCCTGACCGCCCGCGCGGCAACGCAGCCGTTCCCCCGCCGCCGTTGTGAGGAGAGCCTGTGGACGAGGTCGTCGAGCAGTGGTTCGCCCGTCGCACCTGGCAGGAGCCGCCGTGGAGCGTCGATGAGCTCGTGGTGGCCAAGCGCGGTCGACGCGTGTCGGTGGTGTTGCCCGCCCTGGACGAGGAGGAGACGGTCGGGGCGATCGTCGCTGCCATCGTCCCCTTGACGCAGGGCCCGACCCCCCTCGTCGACGAGCTCGTCGTGATGGACTCGGGCTCCACCGACCGCACGATCGAGATCGCTGCCGCCGCCGGGGCCAGGGTGGTGCGCCGCACCGACGTCGTGCCCGAGCTCGCGCCCGTGCCCGGCAAGGGCGAGGTCCTCTGGAGGGCGCTCGCCGCCACCACCGGCGACCTGCTCTGCTACCTCGACTCCGACCTCGTCGACTTCGATCCCGCGTTCGTCCCCGCGCTGCTCGGTCCGCTGCTCGTCGAGGACGGCGTGCACCTGGTGAAGGGGTTCTACCGGCGGCCGCTGCGCCTGGAGACCTCGGAGGTCGACACCGGGGGCGGGCGCGTCACCGAGCTGCTGGTGCGGCCGCTGCTGGCGGCGTTGCGGCCGGAGCTCGCGAGCGTCGTCCAGCCGCTCGGCGGCGAGTACGCCGGAACTCGGGACCTGCTGGAGTCCCTGCCGTTCGCCGCGGGCTACGGCGTGGAGATCGGGCTGCTGCTCGACACCCACGCCGAGCGCGGACTCGACGCCATCGCCCAGGTCAACCTCGGAGTCCGCAAGCACCGCAACCGCTCGCTGCTCCAGCTGGGCGCCATGGCCCGGCAGATCCTCGGGGCGACCCTCGCGCACTGCGGCATCCCCGATTCGGGGGCCGCGCTCACCCAGTTCGTCCAGGTGGGGGGCGAGTGGTTGCCCTCGGTCACCCCGGTGGCGGTGGCCCAGCGGCCGCCGATGCGGGAGCAGCGCGTGCGGTGAGCCGCGGTCGTGGTGGGATGGCGTGGTGGGCACCGCGTTGGTCTACCTGATCGTCGTCACGGTGGTGGCGGCTACGTTCTTCGGCGTCGCCGCCTTCGTGTTCGGGCGCGGCGAGGAGCTCGCGCCGCTGGCCCCCGACGCCACGCCCACCCGGCTGCCCGCCCAGGGCATCCGCGGAGACGACGTCCGTGATCTGCGCTTCCCCCAGGCCGTCCGGGGTTACCGGATGACCGAGGTGGACTGGGTCCTCGAACGGCTGGCCGAGGAGCTCGACCGGGTCACCGCGGAGCTCGACGAGCTGAAACAGGCCGTGCGCGAATAACGTTGTCCTGACCACTTCGTCCACGCACGACCATCGGAGGCGCCGCAGTGACGCGTGTCGAGTTGACGGTCCCGGTCGACGTGAACGCGCCCGCCGAGGCGGTGTGGCGCACGGTCACGGACTGGCCGGGGCAGGGCGACTGGATCCTCGGCACCAGGGTGGAGGTCGAAGGCGGCGGCGATGGCCGCTACCTCGGCGCCCGCCTGCGCGCCTTCACCGGCGTCGGTCCCGTCGGGTTCCTGGACACGATGGAGATCGTCGAGTGGGATCCGCCACGGCGCTGCCTCGTCCGGCACACGGGCAAGGTCGTGCGCGGCGACGGCGTGTTCGAGGTCGTGGCGCTGGACCCCGAGCGGGCGCGCTTCCTCTGGACCGAGCTGGTCGACCTGCCGTTGGGCGCCGTCGGCGTGCTGGGTTGGCGGGTCGCGGCGCCCGCCGTGCGGTGGGGGCTCACGCGCTCCCTGCGGACCATGGCGCGGCGGTGCGCAGCGGAGTACCGCGCCCATGGGTGAACCCGCCGACGATCGCGTCCGGTGCGACTGGGCCACATCGGCGCCGGAGTACCTCGCCTACCACGACGACGAGTGGGGTCGCCCGCTGCACGGCACCGTCGAGCTGTTCGAGCGGATGACGCTGGAGGGCTTCCAGTCGGGGCTGTCCTGGCTGACCATCCTGCGCAAGCGGCCCGCGTTCCGGGCCGCGTTCGCCGGGTTCGACCCCGCCGCCGTCGCCCGCTTCGACGACGACGACGTCGCGCGGCTGCTCGGTGACGCGGGCATCATCCGCAACCGGTCCAAGATCGAGGCCGCCGTGGCGAACGCCCGCGCCGTGATGGCGCTCGACGTCCCGCTCGACGAGCTGATGTGGTCGTTCGCGCCCGCCACCCACGTCCGTCCCGCCACGCTCGCGGACGTCCCGGCCACCACCGCGGAGTCCACGGCGATGGCGAAGGAGCTCAAGCGGCGCGGGATGCGGTTCGTCGGGCCGACGACCTGCTACGCGCTGATGCAGGCCGCCGGGCTGGTCGACGACCACATCGCATCGTGTTGGCGGGCCGTGCCCACCGGCTGACCGAGGGCCGCCCGCCGCCCTGGTTGATCGCTCCGATTACCGGCCTACCGGATCGATGAGGAAAGATAGCCGTCGAGGCCCGCCGTGCGCTCCCCATCGCGCTGCGGAGCGCTGAGCCGATCGGCAACGGCTGGACCCGGTAAGAGAACGACGGAGGGAGCAGGAGATGGCCGCGATGAAGCCCCGGACCGGAGACGGTCCCCTGGAGGTGACCAAGGAGGGTCGGGGCATCGTGATGCGCGTACCGCTCGAGGGTGGTGGTCGTCTCGTGGTGGAGATGTCCGCCGAGGAGGCCAGTGACCTCGGCGACGCGCTGAAGGCTGCCTCCGGCTGACGGCGCCCAGAACCTGCGGACGGCACCGGCTCCGGGCTACTGGGGGCCGGTGCCTTCCTGTGTCGGCCGCTCGGCGACGCTCAGACCAGCGTCCGGTAGATCTCGACGGTGCGGGCGGCGGCGGTCTCCCAGGCGAACTCACGCACCGCGCGCTCCCGGCCCGCCGCGCCCATCTCCGCCGCCCGCGCGGGGTCGGCGAGCAGCTCGTTGACCGCCGCGGCCAGGCTGGTGCGGAACTCCTCGATGCCGTGCTCGTCGAAGTGCACGAGCAGGCCGGTGCGACCGTCGTCGACCACCTCGGGGATGCCGCCGACGTCGGACGCGACGACCGCCGTCCCGCAGGCCATCGCCTCGAGGTTCACGATCCCCAGCGGCTCGTACACCGAAGGGCACACGAACACGGTCGACGCCGAGAGCACCTGCCGCACCGAGGCCGTCGGGAGCATCCCGCGCACCCACACCACCCCTGACCGAACGGCCGACAGCTCTGCGACGGCCTTCTCGGTCTCCTCGGCGATCTCGGGCGTGTCCGGGGCGCCCGCGCACAGGACGATCTGGGCGGCCGGGTCGATGTGGTGCGCGGCCGCGATGAGGTGGCCGACGCCCTTCTGGCGGGTGATGCGGCCGACGAACACGACGCTGGGCCGGTCCGGGTCGATCCCGTTCGCGTACAGGGCGTCCCTGGCCGGGTCGGGGTGGTAGAACTGCGTGTCGATGCCGTTGTGCACGACGTGCACGCGCGCCGGGTCCAGCGCCGGGTAGCAGGCGAGGACGTCGGTGCGCATCCCCTTGCTCACCGCGATCACGGCGTCGGCGGCCTCGTAGGCCGTGCGCTCCACCCACGACGAGAGCCGGTAGCCGCCGCCGAGCTGTTCGGCCTTCCACGGCCGCCGCGGCTCCAGCGAGTGCGCGGTGACGACGTGCGGCACGGCGTAGAGGATCTTGGTCAGGTGTCCGGCCATGTTGGCGTACCAGGTGTGGGAGTGCGCGAGGTCGACGCCGTCGAGCGCCGCGACCATCGAGAGGTCCACGCCGAGGTACTGCAGCGCCGCGTTGGCCGCCGCCAGCCCTTCCGGCACCGCGTGCGCCTGCGCGCCCGCCCGTGGCTCGCCGAAGCAGTGGACGTCGACGTCGACGAGGGCCCGCAGCGCGGGGACGAGGTGCTCGACGTGCACCCCCGCCCCTCCGTAGACGTCCGGGGGATACTCGCGGGTGAGCAGGCCGATGCGCACCTGCAGCACCGTAGTACCTCGCGCGCGTGCCGCCGAGCGTGAAGTTCATGTCATGTCGACGGGCTAGCGGTGGTCACCCACGCCGCAGGCCCACTAGGGTCGATCACGTGACCGGCGTCCGCATTTCGCCCGCATCGCCCCGCGGGTTGACCGCCAACGTGCTGGGCATCGTCCTCGCCGGTGGTGAAGGCAAGCGACTGTGGCCGCTTACTGCCGACCGGGCGAAGCCCGCTGTGCCGTTCGGCGGCAACTACCGCCTGATCGACTTCGTGCTCTCCAACCTCGTCAACGCCGGGCTGCACCGGATCTGCGTGCTGACCCAGTACAAGTCGCACAGCCTCGACCGGCACATCTCGACGACGTGGCGGCTTTCGAGCGTGCTCGGGCAGTACATCACCACGGTGCCTGCGCAGCAGCGCCTCGGCCGCCGCTGGTACACCGGCAGCGCGGACGCGATCTTCCAGAGCCTCAACCTCGTCTACGACGAGATGCCCGACTACATCGCCGTATTCGGCGCCGACCACGTCTACCGGATGGACCCCGGCCAGATGCTCACGGCGCACATCGAGTCGGGCGCGGGCGTCACCGTGGCGGGGATCCGGGTGCCGAGGGCCGAGGCGAAGGCGTTCGGCTGCATCGCGTCGAACGACACCGGGAAGATCATCGACTTCCTGGAGAAGCCGAGCGAGCCGCCGTCGGTCCCCGACGACCCCGAGGTGACGTTCGCGTCGATGGGCAACTACGTCTTCACCACCGAGGCCATGCTCGACGCGCTGAAAGCCGACGCCGAGGACGGCGACTCCGACCACGACATGGGCGGCGACATCATCCCGCGCATGGTCAACCAGGGCGACGCGCACGTCTACGACTTCGCCGAGAACGTCGTGCCCGGCGCCACCGACCGGGACGCGGGCTACTGGCGCGACGTCGGCACGATCGACGCGTACTACGAGGCGCACACCGACCTGGTGTCGGTCCACCCGATCTTCAACCTGTACAACCAGCGCTGGCCGATCCGCACGGCGATGGCCCCGTTCCCGCCCGCGAAGTTCGTCGAGGGCGGGATCGCGCAGGACTCCATCGTCGGCGCGGGCACGATCATCTCCGGCGCGATCGTGCGCCGGTCGGTGATCAGCCCCAACGTCCGGATCGAAGCGGGCGCCGAGGTGTCCGACTCGGTGGTCATGCCCGGGGTGCACGTCGGGCGGGGCGCCGTGGTGCGGGGCGCGATCCTGGACAAGAACGTGCAGGTGCCCGACGGCGCGCTCGTGGGCGTCGACCTCGCGACCGACCGCGCCCGCTACACCGTCAGCCAGGGCGGCGTCGTGGTGCTGGGCAAGGGCATCATCGCGCTCTAGGAGCGCACCCTCCTAGGCCTTGATCGCGGCCAGGAGGCCCTCGCCGAGGGGGAGCAGCGTAGGGGCGAGCCGGTCGTCCTCCCGCACCTGGCGCATCACCTCGCGCAGCGCGAGCGTGGTCGGGTCGGTCGCATCGGGGTCGGCCACACCTGCCCCAAGCACGCCGTGCAGCGCGAGGACGCCGCCGGGCCGCAGCAGCCGCAAGGCCTCGTCGAGGTAGCGGGGGTGGTCGGCCGGGCTCGTGTCGACCAGCACCAGGTCATAAACGCTGTCGGTGAGCCGGGGCAGCACCTCCAACCCCATGCCGTTGATCAACCGGATCCGGGACGGGCCGTGGCCGTGCGCGGTGAACGCCGCACGGGCGATGCGCTGGTGCTCGGGATCGGCGTCGATCGAGGTCAGGATGCCGTCGGGGCGCATGCCGCGCAGCAGCCACAGGCCGGACAGGCCGGTGCCCGTGCCGATCTCCACGACCGCACGGGCCCGGATCGCCGACGCGAGGAAGCGCAGTGCCGTCCCCACGCCGGACGACACGGGGACGCACCCGAGCACGCCCGCCGCGGAGCGCGCATCCAGCATGACGTCGTCCTCCGCCAGGTAGGATTCGACGAGATCGGCTGTGTGCTGGCCGTTCATGGTCGCAGAGGCCCGTTCATGGTCGCAGAGGCTACTGGGCCCACCGACCGCCCGCGCTTTCACAGGCTCCTCTCAGACCGTTCTCACCCGCCGTTCACAGCTATCAGGCACCGTAGACAGCATCGGTCGGGGTCGTAGACCGGTGGCGGATCGGGAACACAGACGCCCGGTCGGCCGTTGTCGGGAGCGGTACGACCCGCCGCAGGAGGTGCCACCCCACGATGACCGAAGGCCGCGCCACGTCGACTCCCCGGTCGGCAGACACGGTGCTGCCCGGAGAAGGCGCTGAGTGGACGCCACCGAGCTGGGACGATGTCGTCCGGGAGCACGCCGACCGGGTCTACCGGCTGGCGTACCGGCTCACCGGCAACCAGCACGATGCCGAGGACCTTACGCAGGAGACGTTCGTGCGGGTGTTCCGCTCGCTGTCCTCCTACAAGCCCGGCACCTTCGAGGGTTGGCTGCACCGCATCACCACCAACCTGTTTCTGGACATGGTCCGGCGCCGCGCGCGTATCCGCATGGAAGCGCTGCCTGACGACTCCGACCGCATCGCGGGCCAAGGCCCCGAGCCGGAGCAGGTCTTCTCCGACACCCATCTCGACCCGATGCTGCAGGAGGCGCTCGACGAGCTGCCGCCCGAGTTCCGGGCCGCGGTGGTGCTGTGCGACGTCGAAGGTCTTTCCTATGAGGAGATCGGTGCCACGCTCGGCGTCAAGCTGGGTACTGTGAGAAGCAGGATCCACCGCGGACGTGCGGCGCTGCGCAGCTCGCTGGAGCGCCGCCGTGCCGCGGCCGAGCAGGAGCAGCAGTTGCAGGAGGTCGGCGGGTGAGTGCAGGCGGGCGGCGCTTTTCGGTCCAGGTTCCCGATTGGGGCCAGGACCACCTTTCGGCCGAGGCCGTTGCCGCCTATGCCGACGGCGAGCTCGGCGCTCGGCCCTACGACCGTGCCACCCGTCATCTGGCGGAGTGCGGCGAGTGTGCCGCCCAGGTCGTCGCGCAGGGACAGGCCCGGTCCGCATTGCGGTCTGCGCGCTGCCCCAGCCTGCCGTCCTCGCTGATCACGAGCTTGCGGTCGATCCCGCAGGCGGCGGATCTGCCCCCTGCGCCCAACGGCCTCGCGATCACCCAGGACGGACAGTTCGTCGCGACGCTTGCGCCCGCCCGCGAGCACGTCCGGCCGATCGGATTCCGATCCGGCCTGGCTCGATCCGAGATGGCCCGACCCGACACCCGGACTGACCGGGCCTCTTCGGACCCGGCTTGTTCCGACGCTGCTGCTCCACCCGCCGGGCTCGCCGAGGCGCCCACCCCCGGCAAGGGGCGCTTCAGCAGGTTCGGCACCGGTGCCGCCATGTCGGGGCTGGCGCTGGGTGCGCTCGCCATCGGTGCCGCCATCATCGCCGGTGACGCCCCGAGTTCTCCCGAGGCAGGCCCGGCAGGCGCCCCCGTCGTCGTCGACGCTCATCTGCAGTTGCCCGGCGCGCCCTGAGCGCAAGGCCCCCCGGATACACCTACTTCACCGCTCCTGCGGCAAGCTGATGTTTGTTGTCCGCCCTTCAGCAGCCCAGGAGCGTCCCGCCGCAATGACTGAGCACACCGCGGCGGAGCCGGACGTCAGCGGGGAAGACGCCGCAGACTTGGCGGGCGCGTCGGCGGAGCGCGGGGCTGCTGAGGCTGGGTCCGCTCACGACAGGGCCGCCGCTCGGTCCGAGCCGCCCCGGCTGCGCCCGCGTCCGTTGGAGCGGCCTGCAGTGGATCAGGCAGCCGCCACCGCCTTCGGCCGCCCCGAGGGCATCGAAGGCGGATTCGAGGTGCCCTCGGCCGGCACGAACGGGTCCCTTCACAACGGCGCCGCGGCCGCGGCCAACGGCACGGCACCCGACGGCACGGCGGCCAACGGCACCAGGCCGGGGGGTTCGGCGGCGGGTCGCTCCGGTCCGGTCCCGCAGGCCGCGCTCGTCACCGCCTACGGCAGGCCCGACGCGACCGCCGACGCACTGCAGCGCCCACCTCGCCCGACGAGCTCAGACGAACCGGCCGATCCCGCGTTCTGGGACCCGACCGCCGCCGCCGACCCCTGGCGCAACCCCGACAGCTCCGTGGGGCTCGGCCCGCCCGCAGCCACCAACGCCCCCGCAACCCAGGCGGCGCTGGGCGCGGGGGCCCGACTGAGCCTGCGCGAACTGCTCTTCGGCGGCCGCGTGCACCCGACGGCGCTGGCTGTGCTCGCCGCCATCGCCGTGCTGGTCGGCGCGGCAGGCGGGCTGGTCGGCAGGCTGACCGCGGAGGACGCCTCCCGGCTCACCTCGCCCGACCCGACGATCACGCAGGCCGTCGCGGCCAAAGAGCGGCCTGCGGGCTCGGTGGCCGACATCGCCCAGCGCATCGTCCCCGCCGTCGTGTCGATCGAGGTCAAGGTGGGGGACCAGGGCGGCACCGGGTCGGGGGTCGTCATCGACCCCGCGGGCTACGTCATCACCAACAACCACGTGGTCGCGCCCGCGGCAGGCACATCCGGCGCCATCATCGACGCGGTCTTCCACGACGGCACCCGGGTGGCCGCGCGCATCGTCGGACGCGACCCCAAGACGGATCTCGCCGTGTTGAAGGTGGACGTCGCCAACCCCGTCGTCGCCACCATCGGCTCCGCAGGCAGCCTCGCTGTCGGCGACGGCGTCATCGCCGTCGGCTCGCCGCTCGGCCTGGCGGGCACCGTCACGTCCGGGATCGTCAGCGCGCTGCACCGACCGGTGCGCCTCGACGGCACCGGCGACACGGTCGCCGTCATCGACGCCATCCAGACCGACGCCGCGATCAACCCCGGCAACTCCGGCGGCGCGCTGGTCGACGCCACCGGCGCCGTCGTCGGCATCAACACCGCGATCCGCAGCCTCGGCCAGAACCAGGGCGAGGGTGGCTCCATCGGGCTGGGCTTCGCCATCCCGATCGAGGATGCGCGGGCGATCGCCGACGAGCTGATCCGCACGGGCACCGTCACCCACGCCGAGATCGGGATCAACGCCCGCTCGGTCAGCGACGCCGCCACCGACGGGGCGCAGGTGCAGAACGTGCAGGCGGGTGGCGCCGCTGCCGCGGCGGGCATCGCCGAGGGCGATGTCGTGGTGAAGGTCGGCGACCGGCCGATCGGCGGGGCGGACGAGCTCGTGGTCGCCGTCCGCGCGCACAAACCCGGCGAAGTAGTGCCGGTGACGCTGGTACGCGACAGCCGCACCCTGACGGTAACGGTGACCCTCACGGCCGACTGAGCGATCTTGTTGCGTTCTCGGGGTCATAGCCACGAGAACTCCACAAGATCCGCGGCGGGGCGGGGGGCCCGCGGGGGTAGCATCGCGCTTGTGTTCGACAGCGTCGGGTGGGGGGAGATCCTGGTCCTCATCGTGGCCGGGCTTTTCATCCTCGGGCCTGAGCGGCTGCCGGGCGCGGCCGCGTGGGTCGGGCGGTCCATCCGCCAGGTCAAGGAGTACGCCAGCGGCGCGCGTGACCAGCTGCGCAACGAGTTGGGCCCCGAGTTCGACGAGCTGCGCAAGCCGTTGGAGGAGCTGCGCGGGCTGCGCAACTTCAACCCCCGCAGCGCCGCCGTCAGCGCCTTCTTCGACGACGAGCCGTCCGTCAAGCCCAACGGCTTCGCACCGGGTCCGAACGGCGCAGGCTCGAACGGCGCGGCCTCGAACGGTGCAGGCTCGAACGGCGCCACGCCGGACCTCACGAAGCCGGTGAAGCCGTCGCTGGCGAAGAACGAGCTGCCCCCCATCGACGACGACGCCAC